>CACYCI010000082.1 GCA_902772845.1 uncultured Ruminococcus sp. | reverse complement strand
GCCGAATTTTTCGTAAAGCATATAGCCCAGCTTCTGCGCGAGCTCGGGAGAATCGGAATGGCCTATGATGATGCGGTGGTTTTCAAGGTCGTCGCCCAGCTCTTCCACGTATTTCACAAGGCGGGCGAGCGCGTTGGCGCGGCCTTTTTCCTTGCTGACGCTGACCATTTTGCCTTCGGAATTCATGTAGATAATGGGGCGTATGCCCAGCATCCCGCCCATAAAAGCGGCGATGCCGCCGACTCTGCCGCTGCGGGCGAAGAATTTGAGATCGTCGGCAAAGAAATATGTGGCGAACTTATCCACTTCGGAATCCGCCCAGAGCACTATCTCGTCCGCCGTTTTTCCGGCAAGATAAAGGTCGCCCACCTCTTTTACTATGTTTAGACTTTCTATGGTGATGCCCTTGGTGTCTATTGAATAGAACTTTCTTTCGGGATATTTTTCGCGCAGGAACGCGAGCGCCTGCTCCATGATATCGAACGTGCTTGTCATGGCGGCTGAAAAATGGACGTAAAGGATATCGTCGCCGTTGGCGAACACCGGCTCGAAATAGTTTATGTACCGGTCGGCGGAAAGCAGCGTGGTGGTGGGCATAACGCCGTCGCGCAATGACTGATAGAACGGGTGCGGGTCGAATTTTTCGAAATCTTCATAAGGATAAACGGTATTTTCGCCTATGCAGTAAGGCATGCTTATAAGGTGATACCCGTATTTTTTCGCCTCGCGCGGGGTGATGTCCGTGTCTGTATCCGTAAATAAAACGAGCATTATTATACCTCCGTAACGGTGCGGCTATTGACAACCGCGGTTTATCTGTATTATAATTAGCGGCGCGGGGTATTCAACCACACAAATGCGTTTTTTGTATATTAAGCCCCGCATTGTCGAATTTTGTATAATATTATCGGATCCCGAAAGGACAAAATGATGAAAAATGTTACGGACAAGCGCGTTATACGCACCAAAAAATCCATAAGAGGCGCTTTTGCGGCGCTCTATTCCGAAATGCCTTTTGAAGATATAACGGTCACCGACGTGGCAAGGCGGGCGGATATAAACCGCAAGACCTTTTACAATTATTACGCGGGAGTCCACAGCATTGTGGAAGAGGCGGAAGCGGACCTTTTTACACGGCTGGACGATTCGTTTGCCGGGGTCGACATACTCTCGGATCCGGCGTCCGCGGTAGAACGCCTGGGCGCCGCTCTGCTCGACGACGCCGACTTTTTCGGCAGCGTGTTCAATTCGCGCAAAAACACCGAACACACAACGCGGTTTTTCCTTTCCGCAACGGCAAAAATACGCGAACGGATCCCCGATAACGCCGGCATACCGCCCGAAAAGCTGGATCTTTTGACCGAATTCGTGGCAGCAGGTCTGATAGCCGGATACCGCAGATGGTTCGTTTCGGACCGGCGGCGCACGCCGGAAGAGGTCACAAAAGATCTGGGGACGCTGGCTGCGGGCGCCGTGAACGCTTTTTGGAAAAACAGCGAAATAGCCGCCGAATGCGATTGATGTTGACAACTTGCATTGTTTTTGGTATAATAAGCGATAGGGTACACCAAATCATCTTGAAAAGGAGAACTATCATGACAGAAACAATCAAATTCGAATCGCTTCCCGCCAATCTCGAAGAACTCAAAGCTCTTCCCGAAGCAGCGCTCGACACTCCGTTCAAGGCAGCAGCTCTCACCGTTGCCGCCCTCTGCCGTTACCCTGAAAACAAGGACGACTCCATCGAGATGCTCAACTTCCTCAAAGGACCGCAGCCGCTTTCGGCTTATGACAAACAGTTCCTGCGCGACAGGTTCATGGACAAGGACTATGTCCCCCGTTCCTATTTCAAAGGCGCTGTCCCTGCTAACAACTATGAACCCGAACAGCCCTACACCGTAGAAGTGTTCGACAACCCCTATTCCTATCAGGACGAAAACTACGCCACTCTCTGGATCACTTCCGGCGGCGCAGATACTCCCAGGCAGGTCAAGCTCCGCCGCAAAGGCGAACAGTGGTTCCTTTGGGAACAGTTCCTGCTTCCCGATATCCGCAAACCCGCTGCCGAAGATCCCTGGGCCTGATAACGTAAAATGTATGAATCCGAGCTGAAAGCTCTGCTGCTGTCGCACGGGGCGGACGACTGCGGTTTTTGCGCGCTCGGCGGTTCAGCAGCCGCCGGGTTCCCGCAATACGGCTATGCTGTGACTATTGTAAAAGCGCTTTCGCGCGCGGTGATCGCCACCATAACCGACCGCCCGGGCATGATCTATTTTCAGCATTACCGCGCGGTCAACGCGCGGCTGGATCAGCTTGCGCTCGACGCCGCCGCTTTCATTGAATCGAAAGGCGCGTACGCGCTGCCGGTCGCCGCTTCGCAAAGCGTGCCGGGGAACAAATATCACGGCGTATTTCCGCACAAGACCGCTGCCGTGCTTTCCGGCGTCGGGCAGATCGGCAAAAACGCTCTGCTTCTGCACCCGCGTTTCGGCCCTTGCGTACGGCTCGCCACGGTGCTCACGGATCTTCCGCTCGCTCCGTCCGCCGCTGCCGGCAAGGCAGATATCTGCGCCGGCTGTGACGTCTGCATAAAAGCGTGCCCCGCGGGCGCGCTGGACGCGGAAAGCGGCTGCGACCCCAAGAAATGCTCGGATCACATGAAGAATTTCCGCGACGAAGGCCGCGGAGCCGTCTGCGGACTGTGTATGAAAGCGTGTCCGCTCACACGCGAATATATCGCTTTTAGGCGGTAATTCCCATATCAATGCCGAAAAGCGCAAGCTTTCGGCATTGCTTTTTCTTTCCGCGCAAGCGGACCAAATTAAGCTGAAAGGGGACCCGAAAGTATGAAAAAACTCATCGCACTCATCCTCTGCGTCGCGTTAGCCGCGATCGCATTCGTATCATGCGGCGGCAAAGCCGAAGAAAGCGCGCCCGAATACAGTATAGTGGAAAGCGAAACCGGCGGATCGCAGGCAGAGCCCATATCCGAAGAGACTTCTGTCGACGAGATACAGAAGATACTCAACGATCCCGATATTTACAAAGGTACGGATTATTCCGGAAGGACGTTCAAGATAATCACCTTCAACACCGGCAGTTCGGCTCCTTCGGAATTCGTGTATAACCCGGATGCTTCGGAAGAAGCCATGCCCGAAACGGTCAATCTGGCCATAAAGAAGCGCAACGACAACGTTTACGACGCCCTGGGCGTTACGATCGAAGACGAGTATTTCCAGGCGGCCGACCGTTACGGCGGGACTTCGATAAGAAAAGTCAATCAGCTCATCAGCGACGGCGACGATTCGTACAGTATGCTTTCTATTTGTCTGTACGACTGCGGCACGCTCGCGCTCGACGGCTACCTTTGGGATCTGAACTCGCTTGTGAACATCAATACAAAAAATCCGTGGTGGGAACAGTATTTCAACGAAAGCGTGGAGATCGCCGGGCAGCTCTTCTTCACCACCGGCGACATGGGCACCAACATGAAGGGCTCGACGCCCGTGGTCTATTACAACACCAAACTTATACAAGACCTCGGTCTTGAAGACCCCATAAACATAGCGAACCGCGGAGAATGGACCATAGACAAAGCTTTGGAATATTCCAGGTCGATGGCGCCCACCGAAGATCTTCCTGCCACAGAAAAGTATAAAGGGACTTTCGGCTGGTCGGGCCAGTACGACGACGTGTACGCCATGATGTACGGCTCCGGCACACGCATACTCGAACGCGACAGCGAAGAATATCTGGAGCTTGCGGTCAACACCGAGACCGCCATCAACACCATAAACAAGATAATCACGCTGATGACCGACAGTTCTTACGTCAGCGGCAACGACCTGTTCGTGCTTTCGAACACTCCCATGGAACTGCTCGTAGACGCGTTCGAAGAAGACCGTTGCCTGTTCTATTCCGGCAGCATATATCTCGCGGCGCGTTTCGATATGGATTCCGTGTTCGGCATACTGCCCGTGCCCAAGCTGACGGCGGAGCAGGAGCATTACTATTCGCTGGTGAACACCTGGACTTCCAACGCGTACTGCATCGCCACCAATCTCGGCGAAGAGGACGCGGAATTTGCCGCGGCAGTCATGGACGTAATGGGCTTCTATTCGTGGTCCAAATACCCGGATTCGCTGGCGTACAACTACTACGAAAAAATGATAAAGAACCAGAAGCTCGCCAGAGAGGATTCCGAAGCCATGCTCGACCTCATTTTTGAAGCGCGCGGCTGCGAGCTGGGCTCGATATTCCAGATAGGCAAGCACACCGCCGGAGTCACCGTGAACGAAATGCTTATAGAGCTGCTCAAAAGCAAAGGGGCGCAGCAGTTCACTTCGCTGTACGACAAATACCGCAATTCGTTCGAGACAGATACCGAAGATCTGAACGAATATTTCAAAAACAATATAGAATAACGCCGGCGATCATATTTGCGGGGCGGGCATGAACGTCCGCTCCGCTTTTTTTGCTTTTTTTAAAAAAATATGATGACAAACGAAAAACGTTGTGCTATAATAGATATAACTCAAAATAATCTTATGAGGTGATCTATTAAAATGAAAAGAATCATAGCGCTTATTCTTTGCCTGGCGATAGCCGCGCTTTCTTTTGCGGCTTGCGGCGGCGGCAAAGAAGAAGACAAGAGCGAACCCGCAAGCACTCAGAGCAACGCCGAACCGGTTTCGCAGGAAGCAAGCGCCGAACCCGTTTCGGAAGAAGATCCGATACAAAAGATACTCGAAAATCCCGATATCTACAAAGGCAGCGATTATTCCGGCAGGACCTTCAAGATCCTCACTTTCGGCGTGAACCCCACCGCGCTTTCCGAATTCGTTTATAACACAGACGTTACCGAAGAAGCCATGCCCGAGACCGTCAATTCGGCGATAAAGAAACGCAACGACAACGTCTTCGACGCGCTCGGCGTGACCGTGACCGAAGAGTATTTCCATGCGGCGGACCGTTTCGGCGGCGCTTCCATTAGGAAAGTGAACGAGATAATATCCGAAGGCAACCCGAATTACAGTCTGCTTAGCATATGCCTTTACGACTGCGGAACGCTGGCGACCTCCAACTACCTTTGGGATCTCAACGCGCTCAACAACTTCAACCCCGAAAATCCCTGGTGGGAACAGTATTTCAACGAGACCGTGACAATAGCCAACCAGCTTTATTTCACCATAGGCGACGTGGGCCTGAACAATAAGGGCTCGACGCCCTGCGTGTATTACAACACGCGTCTTATAAAAGACCTCGGTCTTGACGACCCCATCACGCTCGCTCAGAACGGCACCTGGACTATAGACAAAGCCATAGAATATTCCAGAGCCATGCCTCACGAAGAAGTCGACGCCAAAGTCGCTTACGCTCAGAAATTCGGCTGGGCAGGCCAGAACGACGATATGTATTCCATGGTCTACGGTTCCGGCGCGCGCGAGCTTTCGCCCGATCCCGACGGATTCCCTCAGCTTTCCTTGAACAACGAGACCACTATCAACACCGTGAACAAGGTGCTCGAGCTCATGAACGACAGCTCTTACGTAAGCGGCAACGATCTGTTCAGTCTTGCACAGTGGCCCATGGTCCTGCTCCGTCAGGCATTCGAAGAAGGCCGCTGCCTGTTCTATTCCGGCGGCATAGACACCGCGGTCGAGCTGAACATGGAAGATCCGTTCGGCATTCTCCCCGTTCCCAAATACACGGCGGATCAGGATTATTACTATTCGCTCATAAACACCTGGACCACCAACGCGTACTGCATAGCCACCAACCTCGACAAAGAGGGCGCGGAATTCGCGGCGGCGGTGTTCGACGTCATGGGTTATTACTCGTGGTCAATGTATCCCGATTCTCTGGCTTTCAACTTCTACGAAAAGATGCTCAAGAACCAGAAGCTTACCAAAGAAGAATCCGAAGCCATGCTCGACCTCATTTTTGAAGCCCGCGGCTGCGAACTCGGTGCGATCTTCCAGATAGGCAAGAGCGGCGGGCACACCATGAACAACATGCTCATAGAGCTCATTCAGGCCAAAGGGTCGAAAGAGTTCGTTTCGCTTTACGATTCCTATGTAAACGCTTTCCAGAACGACGTGGACGCTTTGAAAGAGTATTTCACGCTGGATAAAGACTGAACCGTATACGCACCCCGAAATCATCTCCCGCAAGCCGTTACGGCGGCTTGCGGGATTTTTGTTTTTTATTATAAAAATGTAGACAAATGCGGAAATGTGTGATATAATTATTCAGAATATATATGTGTAAAGAAGGAATTGCCCGTATGGCTGAATATTCAGAAAAAGATTCCGGCGCGGTGTGCGGCAGAAACGCCGTGAGCGAGCTTTTGGCAAGCGGCAGAGCCGTTGACAAACTGCTTGTAAAAAGCGGCGGCAGGGACGCCACGCTTTCGGTCATAGTGGCGCGCGCGGTCGCCGCAGGGATCCCCGTGGTGGAAGCGTCGCGGCAGCGCCTGGATCAGTATTCCCCGCACAATCAAGGCGTTGTGGCGCTGGTGCCGGAACGCGAATACGCCGGACTGGACGATATTTTTGCACTGGCAAATCAAAAAGGCGAGCCGCCGTTCATAGTGGTGCTCGATCATATAAACGACCCGCACAATCTGGGCGCCGTGATCCGCAGCGCCGAATGCGCCGGCGCCCACGGAGTGATAATCCCCAAGCGGAACGCGGCGGCTATGGGGAGCATAGCTTCCAAAGCCGCGGCAGGCGCGGACGCGCACGTTCCGGTGTGCAAGGTCGCCAACATAGCGCAGACCCTTGACGAGCTGAAAGAGCGCGGCGTGTGGATATTCGCCGCAGAAGCGGACGGAAGCTCGATCTACGAATGCGATCTTTCGGGCAGCGCGGCGTTCGTGCTGGGAAGCGAAGGCGGCGGAGTGAGCCGTCTTGTGCGCGAAAAGAGCGATTTCACCGTTTCAGTCCCGATGTACGGCAAGCTCAATTCGCTCAACGTTTCCGCCGCGGCGGCGATAATCCTGTTCGAAGCCGCAAGGCGCAGACACTCTTAAAAGGAGAGACCGCTTATGGAAAAGCAAAAGTTCAACATCAACGACATACTCGAAGCCGCCGCCGCCGAAAACGAGAAGCAGCTGCTCGCCGAATATAAAGAACCTCCCAAAGAAGAACCGCCCAAAGCAGAAAAAGTATTTGAACGCGAAGACACGCCCGCGGCGGGCGTCGGCTGCGAGACCGACGAGCTTATAGGCAGGTATTCGCAGAAGATCACCGTGGCGGACAAAAAGACGTCTACCGATTCCATACGCGAATCGCTCGAAAATTCCATGGCGAACGACAAAGAGCTTTTCAGCGTTTACCGTTCGCTGGAAAGCCGCAAGAAGAGCCGCAAGGTGGAAGAGCTTTACAACCTTATAAATTTCGCCACCGAAAACGATCTTAAAGAACGCAGCGAGCTGGAGACCGAAAACCCGGACGCGCACTTTACTTTGTCAGACGGCAACGACCGCCCCGAGCGCGAACATCAGCAACACTTTTCGGGATTTGACGACACCATAATGATAGACACCGAGGGTGTGAACAAACCCGTGGCGGACTTTGACGAAGACTACGGCGCTCTTTCCGAAAAGATCGAAAGCGGCGAGCTGGATTTTACGGACAACAGCGACACCCGCCAGATACCGCTGATCAACGACAAGCCGGCGGTAAAGCCGGCGGAGCAATCCACCCCCGAAATGGACGAAAAGGACAAGGATCTGCTGCGAGTCCTGAATATAGGCAAAAAAGGCGCCGAAGAACAGTACGAGCCCGAAAAGAAAGCTCCCAAAAAGTTCGGCATAAAGGCAAAAGAAAAAGCGGCGCGCCCCGCTTATGAATACGTAGACAAATCGCAAAACAGCGAAATACAGGAAATGCTCACAAAAGCGACTCGAAGCGCGCTGGGCAAGCTGATAATATCGTTCGTCCTTTGCCTCGGAGTGCTGTATCTTGAGCTGGCTTCGCCGGATTCTTCGGCTCATTCGGTATACATCCGCCCGGGCAGGTTCGGCATACTGTACCTGCTGGTGGATTTTCAGGTGCTTTGCTTTATGGCGATCACCCTTTTAGACAGCATCAAAAAGGGCTGCATAGGTCTTTTCACCGGCAAGCCGTGCGGTGAATCGGTGTTCTTTACGCTGTTCGCGGCAGCCGCGGCGCACACCGCCGTGACCGCTTTCATGCATCCGCGCGCGGATCTTGGCCTGTTCTGTCTGCCTTGCGCAGTTTGCGGAGTCTGCTGTGCGCTGATAAAATATCTCGAATGCCGCAAGGACTACCACTGCTTTAAGGTAGTGGCTTCCACCCGCGCCAAATACGTGGCGCAGCAGCTTAAAGGCGACACCAAAGAGGCGATCGAATTCTACAAATATCTGTTTGACGATTCCGAAATATACACCACCCGCAAGACCGCGTTCGTCGACGGCTTCTTCCGCCGTCTGCACACCCGCCCCGAAAGCGAATCGCTTTCCGGCTTTGCGATACTGCTTTCGTTCGTTGCGGCGGTGGGGCTGACCGTTTACAAGGCGCTGAGCGGTGATCCCGTCTATCAGAGCGTGACGCAGGGCATACAGCTGCTTTGCTTTGCGCTGCCGGTGTCTTCGCTGTTCATAATCTCGCTTCCTGTTATAAAAGCCAACCTCATAGGCAAGCGCAACGGGTCGGCGTTTATAGGCAACGCCGTGGGCGAGGAATACGCCGATTCCAGCGTCATATCTTTTTCGGATATCGAAGTATACCCTTCCAACCTGGTGAAGATCACTTCCGTCAAGGTCTACGGCGATAACCGCATAGACCGCATACTTTACGACGTTGCCGAAGTGTTCGCCTATGTGGGCGGTCCGCTGAAGACCGTGACCGGCAACATGATCACGGGCGGAGTCCAGGTCCCCCAGGCGGCGCGGCTTATAGAATCCGCTCCCGACGGGATCTGCGTGGTGATCAACGGCAACGAGATGTTTCTGGGCAAGCGCGAATATATGCGCCGCTACCGCTACGACGCGCCCTATGACAGCTCCGACGCCGCGTTCGAAAAGAAGAACGGCTCGGTGATGTTCGTCATAAAGGGCGGGCACCTTATTGCAAAGGTGTATATCAAATACCATATCAATCCGCAATTCAATTCCCTGCTGCGCGACCTTTACAAGGCGGGAATGTGCGTCGGCATAAAGACGACCGACCCCAACATAACCGGCGACCTTATCGAACGCTCGGTAAAATTCAAAAAGACTCCGATCTCCATACTCAAGGCAGGCGACGTCAGCGACGTCGACGCCGAATGCGAACGCGTCGATTCCGGCATAGTTGCAAACGCTTCGCTGCACACCTTCTTGAAGATGTTCATAGTTTGCGACAAAGTCCGCCACGTGACCAAGGCGAACGGAATAATCAATATGCTTTCGCTCGGAGTGGCGTTCTTCGTTTCGCTGTTCCTGGCGCTGACGGGGCAGCTGACCGGCCTTCCGTCGTGGTATCCCGCCGTGTTCCAGCTCATGTGGCTGATACCGGTGGGGGCGGTATCGTTCCTGTTCTGACAAAATAATATCAAAAGGAGTAACGGCAATGCTTGACTGGGAAATAGAAAAGAAATACTATTCCGAAGGCGCAAAACTGATCTGCGGCTGTGACGAAGCCGGGCGCGGTCCGCTCGCCGGGCCGGTATTTGCCGCGGCGGTGATACTGCCCGTGGGGCTTGTCATAGACGGGCTCGACGATTCCAAACGCCTTAAACCCGCAAAGCGCGACGAGCTATACGACATTATCCGCGCCGAAGCGTTGGACTTTGCCGTGGCTCACGCCGAAGTCTACGAAATAGAGGCGATAAACATCCTGAACGCGTCCATGCTCGCCATGCGCCGCGCCATAGCCGGGCTGAGGAAATCGCCCGACCTTGCGCTTATCGACGGCAACGTCGCGCGCGATTTCAACATACGCGCCGTTCCGGTGATAAAGGGCGACGCCAAGTCGCCTTCCATAGCGGCGGCTTCGATACTTGCAAAGGTCGAACGCGACCGCTATTGCGAAGAGATGGACAAGTTTTACCCCGGCTATAATTTCACAAAGAACAAGGGCTATGCGACAAAACAGCACAAAGCGGCCATACTTAAGAACGGCCCCGCGCCGGTCCACAGGAAGTCGTTTTTGCGCAAGACTTTAGGTGACGCGATTGAACAGTTCGACATTTGGCAAAGCTGGTGAGGACGCGGTAGAGCGTTATCTCATTCGCCGCGGCTGGCGGGTGGTGGCGCGCAATTACGCGACCAACGGAGGCGAGCTCGACATAGTGGCGTTCCGCAGAGGCGTGCTTTCTTTTGTGGAAGTGAAAACGCGCTCGGGCGCAGGTTTCGGCACTCCGGCGGAGGCGGTCGACGCAAAGAAAAAAGCGCGTATAAAGAGCGCCGCCGCAGGTTTTGAATACGAGCAATTACAAAACGGCGCGCTGCCGGTCTATTCGCCGCTGCTGCGCCGTCAGATAAACAGGCGCGTCAGGATCCGCCGTTTCGACGTGGCGGAAGTATACATGACGCGGGATCTTATGGTGACGGACATTGTCCTGCACGCCAACGATTTTTGAAAGCGAGCGTTGATCTATTTATGAAATTCGTTTCCACGCGTGACGTAACGCGCAAAGAATACAATCCGAGCGAAGTGATCAAGGCGGGGATCGCGCCCGACGGCGGGCTTTTCTTCCCTACCGAGATACCCAAGTTCAACAAATACGAACTTATCGGCATGATGCCGCTTTCGTACGCGGACCGCGCCGCGCGCGTTATCGGCGCGTATCTGACCGACCTTGACAGGGCGGATATAGAAAAAAGCTGCCGCGCGGCATACTGCGATTCATCGTTCCCCGGCGGAGCGGCTCCCGTGGTGAGCGCCGGCGGCAAGTATTTTCTGGAACTTTATCACGGCCCGACCTGCGCTTTCAAAGACATGGCGCTTCAGCTTATGCCGCGTCTGCTCGCACTTTCGGTCAAACGTTCCGGCGCATCCGGCGACGCGGTGATACTCGTCGCCACCTCGGGCGATACCGGCAAAGCCGCGCTCGAAGGGTTTGCGGACGTGGAAGGCACGCGCATAGCGGTATTTTTCCCCGCCGGCGGCGTTTCGGAAATACAAAAAAAACAGATGTGCACGCAGCGCGGCGGCAACGTGGCGGTGTTCGGCGTGGAAGGAAATTTTGACGATTGCCAGAGCGCGGTAAAATCGGTACTGTGCGACGCTGCGATGCGCGAATATCTCAGAGAGCGCGGATGCTTCTTTTCTTCCGCAAATTCCATAAATTTCGGTCGTCTGGTGCCGCAGGTCGCGTATTACGTGTCGGCGTCGCTCGATATAGGCGAAGAATGCTGCGTCACGGTCCCCACCGGGAATTTCGGGAACATCCTTGCAGCCTATATGGCAAAACGTTCCGGCGCGCCCATAGGAAAGCTGATCTGCGCTTCCAACCGCAACAACGTGCTGACCGATTTCTTCAACACCGGCGTTTACGACAGGCGCCGCAAATTCTACCTGACGTCTTCGCCCAGCATGGACATACTCATTTCTTCAAATCTCGAACGGCTGCTCTGGCTCGTATGCGGGCCCGAAAAGACCGCGCTTTATATGCGTGAACTAAAAGAAGAAGGCGCATTCAGCGTGGACCGTTCCACGCTCGATATACTGCGCCGTGATTTCGCCGCGTATTACGCCGACGAAAAGCAGGTGTCCGCCGCCATAGCAGAAAGCTGGCGCAAGAACGCTTACCTTATAGACACACACACCGCGGCCGGTCTGCACGCCGCGGAAGAATATAAAAAAGAGACGGGCGACGCCCGTCCCATGCTGGTCGTTTCAACGGCTTCGCCGTTCAAGTTCGCGCCCGCGGTATGCTCCGCGCTGGGAATACGCTCCGGCGACGGTTTCGCCGCGGCGGACGCGCTCGCCGAATTCACCGGAAAAGAGATCCCCGCGCCGATATCCGCCATACGCGGTATGCCTGACCGCTTTACCCGGACCGTGAGCGGTGCGGATATCGCTTCCGCGGTGAAAAGCTTTATCTGACCCCGCCCTCTTTGGGCTTGAACGTTGCGCACACCGTTTCGGCGCAGCACCTGGCTGTTACCGGCCCCACGGTGACCGTGCGCGCGGCGCAGGCGTTTTCGCCGCAGTGGTAGGCGCATTCGGCGACACTGCACGAAACGCCTTTGTTGCGTCTGCTTTCGTTTTCGTTTTTCATTTTATCCCCTCCCTTAACGCTATTATGCGTATTTTCGGGCGGGTGAATTCATTGGAGAGAGTGGTTTTTTGGCACTTTTCGTACTTGCCGATCTGCATCTTTCCCACGCCGCCGGCAAACCGATGGACGTTTTCGGCGCAAGATGGGAAAATCACACCGAAAAAATATTGAATAACTGGCAAAACACCGTCGCGCCCGAAGATACCGTAGTCATACCGGGCGACCTTTCGTGGGGCATGGATTTCGGCAGCAGTTACGAAGATCTGCGCTTTGTCCACGCGCTGAACGGCAAAAAAATAATAGGCAAGGGCAACCACGATTACTGGTGGCAGACCATGCGCAAGCTAACGGCGTTCACCGCGGAAAACGGACTTGACACGGTGAACTTTCTGCACAATAACGCTTATTACGAGCAGGGGTTCATTATTTGCGGCACCCGCGGATGGACCCTTGCGGAAAATCCTTCCGCCGCCGATACGCAGATCATCCTGCGCGAAGCAGGAAGGTTACGCCTTTCGCTCGAAAGCGGCGCGGCGCTCAAAAAGCTGTATCCGGAAGCGGAGATCCTGGTGTTCCTGCACTATCCTCCCGCCTACGGCGGACTGGTGTGCGGCCCCATAGCCGACGTGCTGGACGAATACGGCGTGCGGCGCTGCTATTACGGGCATTTACACAACATAAAAACAGAAAGTCTCGCCTCCCGCGCGGGGAATGCAAGACTTTATTGCGTATCTGCCGATCTTATCGGTTTTAAGCCGATGCGTATCGACCGCGCAGACTGAATTCAGTTCGCTTTGAGCACGGCGTCGTCGAGCACGGTCTCGCGGCGGATATCCGCCCCGGCGCGTGCAAGCTTGCCGACAAGGTCTTCGTAACCGCGCTCTATGTGACGGATCTCTTCTATATACGTGGTGCCTTCGGCAGCCAGCCCGGCAATTACCATTGCAGCCCCGGCGCGGAGGTCGACCGCGCGCACACACGCGCCTTTGAGTTTTCCGTTGCCTTCTATTACCGCCATTTTGCCGTCTACTTTAATGGAAGCTCCCATTTTGGCGAGCTCGCCGGTATAACGGAAACGGTTATCGAAAACGCCCTCGTTTATAATACTGGTCCCGTGAGCGAAGCACATCAGCGAGCAGATCTGCGGGTTCATATCCGTGGGGAATCCGGGGTACGGCAACGTTTTTACGCGTGCGGGAGTAAGCTCGCAATCGCCGTCGACCACGACGGATTCGTCGTTTTCCACCACGTCCACGCCCATTTCCAAAAGCTTGGCGGTAACAGATTCAAGATGCTTGGGGATGACGTTGGTGATCTCCACGTGGCTCTTTGTGGCCGCCGCGGCTATCATATAAGTGCCGGCTTCGATCATATCCGGGATAATGGCATACGTTACTCCGTGGAGCCGTTTTACGCCGTTGACCTTTATTACGCTGGTGCCGGCGCCGGAAATATCTGCGCCGCAGGCGTTCAAAAAGTTTGCCAGGTCGACTATGTGCGGTTCACGCGCGGAATTGTCTATGACTGTCTGTCCTTCGGCTTTGCAGGCGGCGAGCATTATATTTATGGTGGCGCCAACGGATTCCATATCGAGATAAACGGCGGCTCCGGCAGGTCTGCCGTGGCAGTCGCAGACGACGTAGCCGTGATCCGTTACGACGTCGGCGCCAAGCGCCTTGAAGCCCTTTATATGCTGGTCGATCGGGCGGACGCCGAAATCACAGCCGCCGGGAATGGCGGACCTGGATCTGCCGAAACGCGAAAGTTCGGCGCCGAGCACGTAATACGAGCCGCGCATGGCGGAGGAAAGCTCGTACGGGGCGGTGCCGCATACTATATGAGTAGTGTCTATTTTTACCGTGGTGCGGTCGAGCATGGTGACCGACGCACCCATTGCCCGGAGTATTTCGAGCGAATCGGTAACATCGCTTATTTCGGGCAGATTTTCTATAATACAGACATCCTCGGCGAGGATGGTGGCGAACAAAATCGGCAGCGCGGCGTTCTTGGCGCCGCTGACCCGGATCTTACCGCCGAGCTTTTTGCCGCCGTTTATGATAAAACGTTCCATGGACCGTATCCTTTCTTTATATCGTATATAGAATATCATATTCGACATGAATAGTCAATAATAAATTTGTGAAAAGAATGATTCCGGGAACGCACTTTTTTGCATAAACGCCGGAAAACGGGGGTTTTCGTGCATTTTGGCTCCCACAGTACAATATATGACATATTGCGTCTATTGACACAACGCATAAAAAAGTGCATAATCAAAAAGAGAATAACAAACGCGAGGTAACACATGGCAAGAATAAAGAATAAAACCATAGAACAGATAAAAGACGAGACCGAGCTCTTTTTGCAGAGCAAGGGCAAGAAAAAAGAAAAGCCCGCCAAAGAAAGTAAAAAGAAACAGACGTCAGCCAAAACGTCCGCAGAGCCCGCCGAAAAAATGCAAAAAAGCCGCCGCCCCAAAAAGGACCGGCTGACCGTTAAAATAATCCCGCTCGGCGGGACGGACGGTATCGGCAGGAACATGACGGTCTTTGAATTCGAAAACGACATCATAGTAGTGGATTGCGGGCTTTCTTTCCCCGAAGGCGGTATGTTCGGAGTAGATCTGGTCATACCCGACATCACTTATCTTGAAGAAAACAGCGACAAGATACGCGCGCTCATACTCACTCACGGGCACGAAGACCATATCGGCGCGGTACCGTATTTCTTAAAACGGCTGGCAGTTCCCGTTTACGGCACGCGGATGACGCTTGGGATACTTGAAGGCAAGCTGGAAGAGCACGGGCTTTTGGAATACGCCGACCTGACTGAGATAAAACCGGGCGAAACCATGAAGTTCGGCGTGTTTACGGTGGAATTCATTTCGGTGACTCATTCCATCCCCGAAGCGGTCGCGCTCTGCATAGAGACGCCCGCGGGGAGGATAATCCACACCGGCGATTTTAAGATAGATCATACGCCCGTAATGGGCGAGACCATAGATCTGCAGCGGTTCGCGCTGCTCGGCTCCAAGGGAGTGCGGCTTTTGATGTGCGATTCCACCAACGCGGAACGTCCGGGCTTCACGCCTTCGGAAACGCGGCTTTACAGCTCGCTGGAGCCGTATTTCGCGCTGAAGGACCGCCGCATAATCGCCGCTACGTTCGCTTCCAATATCCACCGCGTACAGCAAATTATAAATATGTCCGCCAAATACGGCAGGAGAGTATTCCTCGCCGGCCGTTCCATGGTGAACATAGTCAACGCCGCCATACGGCTGGGCTACATGCATATCCCGGACGGGATACTCGCCGAACAGAGCGACCTTAAATATTTGGATCCGCACAGGACCACACTGATAACCACCGGCAGCCAGGGCGAGCCGATGTCTGCGCTCTACCGCATGGCGTCAGGCGAGCACGGGCAGATATCCGTGGGCAAGGACGACCTTGTTATTCTTTCGTCTTCGCCCATACCGGGCAACGAAAAAATGGTGATAAATATTATAAACGGCCTGCTCAAGCGAGGCGCCGAGGTGGTGAACGATTCTGTTACGGCGGTGCACGTTTCGGGCCACGCCAGCGCCGAAGAGCTGAAAATGATACACGCGCTGACAAAGCCGGAATGCTTTATGCCGGTCCACGGCGAATACCGGCATCTGAAACGGCACGCCGAACTTGCGCTTTCCATGGGCATGACGCCGGACGATATAATAATCCCCGAGACCGGCAAGGTCATAGAGCTGGGCAAGCACACCTTTGAAGTGACCGGCGACGTCACGTCGGGTCAGGTGCTGGTGGACGGCAACGGCGTGGGCGACGTGGGCTCGAACATCCTGCGCGACAGGAAACGCCTTGCCGAAGACGGCGTGCTCGTGGTGAGCGCATGCGCCGACACGGCGGCCGGCACCGTAAACGGCGACGTGCAGATTTTTGCAAAAGGGTTCATTTATTCCGAAGACGGCAGCTTTGACGAGCTGAGATCCGTTGCGCTGAGAAGTCTTGAACGCGCGATGGGCAAAAACATAAGGGATCCCGAATCGCTCAAAGCGCGCCTGCGTGAGGATATGGCTTCGGTCATTTCGCAAAAGACGCGCCGCAAGCCGGTGATAATCCCCGTGCTGACGGAGGTCGAATGATGAAAGCGGTAGTTACGGGCGCGACGCGCGGCATTGGCAGAGCAACAGCTTTTAAACTTTTGGAAAACGGCTTTGAAGTCTTTGGCTTTTACGAAAAAAGCGAATATGAAGCGCGCGAGCTTGAAAACGCGGGCGTAAAAATGATACGCTGCGATATTTCCGACGCCGAAGCGGTAAAGCGCGCCGCAACGCTTACGGGAGACGCCGACGTGCTTGTGAACAACGCGGGCGTTTCGCTGAAAGCGCTGTTCCAGGACGTCACTCCCGAAGAGGAACGCCGCCTTTACGGAGTGAACCTTTTCGGCGCGCTCAACTGCACGCGCGCGTATCTCCCCGCCATGATAAACAACAAATACGGCGTTGTTATAAACGTTTCGTCGGTGTTCGGCGTGAACGGCGGCTCGGCGGAATCCGACTATTCCGCTTCCAAAGCGGCGCTTATTGGGCTGACAAAGGCGCTGGCAAAGGAGCTGGGGCCTTCCGGCGTGCGCGTGAACTGCGTGGCGCCGGGGATAATCGACACCGATATGAACGCCGCGCTTTCGGTGGAAGACGTGCGCGAACTTGTGGAATGTATCCCGCTGGAATCGCTTGGCAAACCCGAACAGGTAGCGGAGACCGTGGCGTTTTTGGCTTCCGAACGGGCGGACTATATCACCGGCGCGGTGATATCTGTCGACGGCGGCTGGCAAGGGTAAAGCGGTCCGTCAGCCGTGCGTTTCAAATAAAACAGAATAACGGGCGTTTCGCTTTTTTACGAAACGCCCGCTTTGCTTTATTGCCCTTATTTCTTTTCTATAATAGTTATCCCGGGAGCGGAAATGCCGCTCTGCTCGACCGCGATGGTGAGTATCTGCGCGACTTCGTCTTCCAGCAGCCCTTCCGAACGGACTATGACCGAGCATTTGCCGTCCGATACGATCGCCACGCAATCGTCGAATCCCTTGGATCTCACGAGCATTTCAATGTTGGCTTCCGCGTTCATCTCGTCTACCAGCGCGGCTATGGAACGCAACGCGTTTTCCTTGGCGTCCGGCATGGATTCGGGCGAATCGGCTATTGTTTTGAGCGTCTGCATGGCGGCGTCACGCGTGCGCTGACGGTTGATTACCGCCACGGCGAAAAAGCTGCCGGAGTCTGCGTCTTCCAGTTCGGTATCGACAGAGACCTCACTGCCCACGAGCACGGCGTTGCCGAGCACCTTGGTACCGCTTTGCGAAACGGTATCGCCCTTGCCGCCCGCAACGCTGAAAACCACTATCCCCGCCGCAACCAGCATGACGCAGCACACAATTATGAAATTGCGGCTGAGGAGCACGCGTTTCCAATCGATTTCCTTTACTTTTTGCTTGATACCTGAAAAGTTCATATGCGGTGACCTCCAAAATTTATATCAGTTCAATCCGTTACGCCTATGCGGTTGGTCGGCAGATCGAACAGCGCCGACACAAGCTTTATAAGTTTGAATTCCTCCGCCGCCGTGATCCCGCGGCACACTATAGCCACGCCGCACACTTTGGGCATACGCTCTTCCACCAGCACCGGCGAATCGCCGCCGGCGAGCACGTATTCACGGCGGACGTCGCTCCCTTCGGCCGAATTGCGGACGCTTTGCTGATTTGCGGCGAACACGTATTCATATCCGCGCTCGAACGTTATAACGACCGAGCAGTTCTTTTTTGTTACACCTTTTGCCAGCTCGGCGACCTGGCTTTGCAGCTTTTCGCGGTATTCTTCGCTGGAAGAATACCCGAATCCCGGGTCGGCGCGGCCGGTATCCGAAGAAGACGCGCGCGTGAGCAGCAACAGCGCCGCCGCGAGCAACGCCGCCGCAATTATGAACGCACGGCTCTTTTTGATTTTATCCGTCTGCACCGCCGCTCACCTCCACACCGACTTTTCCGCCCAGCTCGCGCTCGAGCGCGTCTTTGATTTCCGGGACCCGGTCCGAATATTCGGGCGTAACGTATACGGTCAGCGCGCCGACGACCGTCTCGCCGCCGTTTCTGTTTATTTCTATGCTGATATTGCACACGGTTATGCCTGTTTTTTCAAAAACAAGCGAAGCGACGTATTCTTTTACGCCGTTGACTGCGGCGGCTTCGAAATATCCTCCGTATTCCGGCTCTGAAAGCGCCCGGTATTCCACCTGCGGCAATTCCGCCGGCTGCGAACGGAAGGCCGCGGAAACGAGCGGAAGGGCGACTGCCGCGGCGCACACCAGCGAACAGACGTATTTTACGTATTTTTCGAGCTCCGTCCCCGAAGCGAGCGCGGTGCAGATGGCGGATATCACCGCCGATGCGGCCACGCTGACAAAATACTCTTTCATTCTCCGGCACCTATCCTTATGAACAGCGCGACCGCGATCACGAACATGGTCCCCACCCCGACGAGCACGGAAAGCAAAAGTCCCAAAAATCCGTTGATATCGTAAAGCATACCCGATTCCTTTTCCAGCCCCAGCATACGCGCAGTCGCCGCCGCCGCAAGCACGCAAAGCTTGTACATAACGGTCATCACCACCGCGGGCAGCGTGAGCGAAAGCACAGCTGCGACTCCCGCGCCGCCGACAGCGGCTTTTACTGTGCCCACGGCGGTCGTAACCGTACGCGCAGCGTCGCCGATCATAGAACCGATCACGGGTATGAAAGCGCCGGCGGCGAATCTTACGGTGCGGAACGCGCAGCTGTCCGCCGCTGCACCGATGACAGTCTGAAAATACATCACCGCGCCGAACAGCGTGAAAGTGAGCGTGAGCAAAAACGAAAACACGCTTTTTAAAAACCCCGCCGCGGGACGCAGGTCCACGCTTCCCGGCAACGCGCCCGCTACCGAAACGGCGAACCCGGTCTTGAGCAGCGGGAACATGAACGCGCCCGCGAACCTTTGGGCAACTGTGAGGAACACCAGCAGCGCCGAAGAAGACGCCACACCCGAAAAAGTCCTTCCGCCCGCGGCGGCAAGCGCCGCCGTAACGGGGATCAGAGCAGACATATATTCGCAAAGCGAGCCGAGCGTTTCGGCTGCGAACGCGAACAGCGGCTGCAAAAACGAAAACGCCGTGCCCGAAACCGCAATGACCGAAACCAGCGAGTATACCGAGCCGAGCGTACTGCCGCCGCCAAGCGCGGAAAGGAGCGACGCAAGCAGAACGGAAGCAAGCAGCGAACAGAAAAAGCGCAGCAGGTTTTTGTAAGCTGATCTGACCGCCCCGGCGAGTATGTCGAAAACTCCCTTTTCGGTAACGGCGTATTTGCCTTCGGTGATCTCGCGCGCGCCGGTACCTTCCGCCACGGCTTCCGCGGCCTGATCATCATAGCAATATGCGTTGAACGCAAAAGCGCAGACGCACGCCAGCGCAAGGCAGGCGCAGACTAAGTTTTTCAAATTAGCTCCTTTATGAATTCGAATATCCTTTTGAGCACAGGCAGTGAAAGCGCCAGTATAGCCGCTTTACCTGCGAGTTCGATTTTTGCGCCTATGGAGTTTTCGCCCATGTCGCGGCATATCTCGCCGGATACGCGGCAGATCAGCGCCACGCCGAGCGATTTGATCATTAACGAAAAATACTGCGGCACGCCGCTTTGCAGCGTCAGCTCGCGCGCAAAATCCAGCACCGGCGCAAACTGAGAAACTATGTATACGAGCAGCACGGTCCCTGCCGCCGCGGCCGCAAGCGAAGCAAAACGGTTTTCGGTGTTCCTTATAATAAAGACCGCGCACGCCGCGCACACCCCGAAACCGCAGACCGCAAACACGTTCACAACCCGAAAACGCTGCGCAGCGTGGAAAACAGCTTGCTTATTTCGCCCACGAGCATGAGCATTACTATTATAACGCCCGCAACGGAAACGAAAGTCGCCTGCTCATCGCGTCCCGAGCGCTGCAATATCTGACACGCCACCGCCACGGTAAGCCCCACGCCGGCTATTTTTAGGATAAGTGAAATATTCATTCTTTCCCTTTCTTCAGTAGATGATGACCGCCGCCATACATCCCGCAAGCGCGCCGAGCAAACGGTAGCTGGACGCCTTTGCCGAAAGCTCGCGCCTGGTCTCTTCCACACTCTCTTCCAGCCGGGAAGCGAGCTTTGACAAGAGCGCGATCTGCGTTTCGGCGTCGCTCATCCCGAGTCCGGCACCGAGCGAACGTATTTCGGCAAGCATGGGAGTTTGGGGCGAAAGGCGACCGCAGGCGCGTTCCCACCCTCTGCCGGCGTCGACGTCCTGCATAAGCTCGCCGAGAAAGCCGCATTCTTCCAGCGCAGGATCGGAAAACTGCGCGAACACCGAAAAAAGATCGGCGCGAGTATAATCGATCCCGGTGCGCAGCGAATACAGCAGCCGAAGCACACCGCGCGCCTGAAGGTACGCGCGGCGGCGCGTTTCCGCGGCGGCGCCGCCCAAAAGATACCCGGCGGCCACGATCACCGCCGCAGCAAACAGTTTCATATAGGTATTATCTCACTCCCCAAAGCGTTGCCGCGGCACAGCTTTACGCTTTGAACAAAGACTCCGTTTTTTACAAGCATGGATATCTGCGGGCGGCGCATTATCTCTTCGCGGCTCGCCCCGTGGCACGAAGCGATAAGACACACGCCGCTGTTCTGCGCCGCCAGGAGCTCTTCCGCGCCCGCCGCGCCGATCTCGTCGCAGACTATGACCTGCGGCGACATGGTCCGTGTAAGCAGTTCGACCGCCTGCGCTTTGGGGCAGCCCGCGACAGTATCTATCATGCCTCCGCGCATTTCGGGCACGAAAAGCTCGCGCCTTTCGTCGGCGATCCCCACGCGCAGCGCGTTCCTGCCCGTGGAAAGCAAATACGCCGCCGAACGCAGGAAAGTGGTCTTGCCGCCGCCCGGCGGTGAATACACGAGCGTTCCGCAAAGGCGGCTCTTCAGCGCCGCGCAGAGCGCCGCGGCGGCGTCCGGAACGAATCTGCTGACGCGCAACGCCACGGAATCTATGCTCTTAACGCTCCTTATCTCGCCTCCGGCGAAGACTGTCTCGCCGCAGACCCCCGCGCGCGAGCCGTCCGGCAAAGGGATGAATCCGTGGGTGATGCTTTCTTCGTACGCGTACACCGAAGACCGCGTGAGGCGCGCAACGCATTCGCGCAGCTCGTTTTCGGTAGCGCACACCGCGTCGGGCTGAGCGCATATACGGCTTTGAGCGTTGATGAACACGTTTTTCCCCGACGCAGTAAGCGACATCGGTCGGCAGGCGCGAAGCCGGATCTCGTCGACCGTGGAAACGAACTGCGGCGAAAGCTTTATCATTAGCAGATATATTCGCTCCGGAAGATATTTATACAGGTTTTCTATGGGCATTTTTAATCAGAACGGGAAGACATATCAGCAGGAACGCCGCCAGCATCACGCTTGCGCCCGCGCAAAGCCGCGCTACTGTTGCGGACGTGCGGCAGACGAAAAGCGAAAGCGCCCCGGAAACGGCGGAGGCCGCCAACGGAAAGACGAAATGGGTCAGCAGACCGCGCACGCGGCAGATCCGCATGAGCCTGCCGGCGCACATAAGGCACGAAAACGTATTGGAAACGGCAAGCAGCCACAGATACCCTTCCGCGCCGGTGAACGGAATGAACGCAAACACCGCGGCAACGCGAAACGCACAGTTGACCACGGTCACGCGCATGCAGAAATTCTGCTCGCCTATGCTTTTGAGCAGACCGTCCGACACCGTTTCTATATACATAAAAGGCGTTACCGCGGAAAGCATCCTTACGGCGTGAGCCGCCTGTCCGGTGCGGTAAAAGCATACGCTTATTTCTTTTGCGTAAAAGAACATCAGCGCGCCGGCAGCCACACTGACGACCGACGTAAGCCGAAGCGCACGTCCGACGGCGGCGTCACGCGCAGGGATATCCGCCGCGTTGAGGCGTGATATTTCGGGTGTGAGCATACTTATGAAAGCCGAAACGAAAGCGAACGGAAAAAACAGCACCGGTATAGCCATTCCGCGTATGACGCCGAATTCGGCAAGCGCGTTCCCGGAATTTGAATAGAGCGAAAAGCAAAACGGGATAAGTACGTTTTCTGCGGCATGGAGCGCGGAAGTGAGCCAGTTTGCCGCCGCAAGCGGAAAAAGCGTCCCCAATATGCGCCCGGAAACGCTTTGAACGGCGGTGTGCGTTTTGCCTGGGCGAAAAAACGCCCTTAGGTAAGCGAACGAAAGCATTTCGCCAGCGGAAAGCCCGAAAGCGATACCGGCGCAGAGCACGCCGTTATCGGTAGTCCCGCCGAGCGCGAACGTGAGCACGAAAAATATTATGCTTATTTTGCACAGCTCTTCGAAAAGCTGCGCCGAAGCCGGGACCGCCGCCAGGCGCGACGCCATGAAATACCCTTTCAGGCACGAAGAAAGCGATATGAACGGCATGGAAAACGCGAGTATGCGCAGCGCGTGGAGCGTCTTCCCTTCGCCGGCGACCGACGCGGATATGGGGAACGAAAGCGCAAGCAGCAAGAACGCGGAAAACAGCCCGGACAGCAGCGCTATCCGCATGGCGGTGCGCGTAGTCGAAACCGCCCCGCCGCGGCCGCGTATCTGCCAGTCTTCCGCCGCAAGGCGCGAAACGCACACCGTGAACCCCGCCGAGGCCAGCGACGTAAAGAGCGCATATACCGACATTATGAGCTGATAAAGCCCTATTCCCTCCGCGCCCATGCGCGACGTCAGATACAGCCGGAAAAGCATGCCCAACCCCTTGCAGCCGAAAGAGAACGCGCTTATAAGCGCGGCTCCGAACAGCATTTTCCTCTTTTCCATCTGCGCGCCCTCCCCGTTGCTTTCTTTTGCTATTTTATGAGTTAATTAACAAAAAAAGACTTGTTATTTTCGGGGCGCGGTGGTATACTTATTAAAACATTATACAAGTTTACTGGAGCGTTATATGAAAAGCAAAAAACGCGTTTTCCTTATAGTTTTAGACAGCGCCGGCGTAGGCGAGCTGCCCGACGCGGCGGACTACGGCGACGTCGGTTCCAATACTTTTTTATCGCTTACCGGAAGCGCAAAGTTAGATATCCCCAACCTGACCCGGCTGGGAATTTTTGACCTGCCTACGCTCGCCGCCTGCGGCAGAGCTGTCGGTTCGCCCTGCGGCGCCTACGGCTACGCCGCCGAACGTTCCGCCGGCAAAGATACCATAGTAGGCCATTGGGAGATCGCAGGCGTGCGCACGCGGCGCGCTTTCCCCGTTTATCCGGAAGGTTTCCCGGAGGAAGTCATACGCGCCTTTGAAAAGGCCATAGGCACCGGAACGCTTTGCAACAAGCCGTATTCCGGCACGGAAGTCATAAAGGACTACGGCGAAGAACACATGCGCACCGGGTATCCGATCGTGTACACCTCCGCCGACAGCGTGTTCCAGATCGCCTGCCACAACGACGTTTACTCTGTCCCCGAACTTTACGCGATGTGCGAAAAAGCCCGCGCCCTGCTTAAAGGCAAGCACGGAGTAGCGCGTGTGATCGCGCGTCCGTTCGCAGGCGAGCCCGGCAAGTTCTACCGCACAACTGACCGTCGCGACTATTCGCTTACTCCTAAGACCGACACGATACTCGACCTTGTCAGCTCCGCCGGCATGGATGTGATAAGCGTAGGCAAAATAGAAAACGTTTTCAGCGGCAGAGGGATCACCGAATCGCACCACACCTCCGGCAATACCGAAGGGATCGAATTCATCAAAAAGATCCAGAAGCAGGATTTCAACGGGCTTTGCTTTGTGAATCTGGTGGATTTCGATCAGCTTTACGGCCACCGCAACGACGTTGACGGCTACGCCGCCGCCATGACCGAATTCGACTGTGCGCTGGACGACGTCTTTGCCGCCATGCGTGAAGACGACCTGTATATAGTCACCGCCGACCACGGCTGCGACCCTTCCACGCCTTCCACCGATCATTCGCGCGAATATATACCCATTATCTGTTTCGGCAAACGCGTAAAGCCCGGCTTTTTGGGCAGAAGGTCCACTTATTCGGATATCGGCTGCACGGTGTGCGATTATCTCGGCGCGGCGCGCCCCGCAAACGGCAGATCGTTCATAAACAAACTGTTCCCCGGAGAATCGAAAAAATGAAGACAATAACTGTATCGCATTCGCCCGAAGAAACGCAGGCGGCGGCGCTTGCGCTGGCTCCGCTGGCGGAAAAGCGCCGCTACGTTTGCCTTACCGGCGATCTCGGCGCGGGCAAAACGGTATTCACCGCAGGCATAGTCAAGGCGCTTTGCCCGGAATGCCTTGAACTGGTCCATTCGCCGACCTTTGCAATAGTGAACGAATATCTGGGCAAGAATAAAAACGTTTTCCATTTCGACCTGTACCGCATACGCTCCGCCGACGACCTGTATTCCACCGGCTTTTACGATTACGAAGAGCGGCGCGGCGTTATAGTGGCGGAATGGAGCGACCTTTTCGCCGAATGCTTTCCGCCCGAATCGCTCTTTGTAAAAATAGAGGCGACCGGCGAAAACGAAAGGACGATAACAGTAGAATACAAGGACTGATGATATGTATATTCTCGGATTAGACACCACCGCAGTCACGGCGACCGCCGCGGTCTGCCGCGCCGAAAACGGCGTTATCACCGAACATGCGCACTTTTCGCTCAAAAACGGGCTGACTCATTCCGAATCGCTGCTGCCGCTTATAGACGGCGTGCTGAAAGAGCTTGGCGTTTCGCCCAAAGACATAGGGCTCGTATCGGTCTCGGTCGGGCCGGGGTCTTTCACCGGCGTGCGCATAGGAGTAGCCACGGCGAAAGGTTTCGCTTACGCGCAAGGGATCCCTTGCGCGGGCGTTTCCACGCTGGAAGCCCTGGCCAAAAACTGCGCCGGATTCCGCGGAGTGGTATGCCCCGTCATGGACGCGCGCCGCAGCCAGTTTTACAACGCGCTGTTCAAGGACGGAAAGCGTCTTTGCCCGGACAGGTGCATAGCTTTTGAAGAAATACTCGCCGAGCTTGAAAGCGCGCCGGAAGCGATGCTTTGCGGCGACGGCGCCCGCCTGTTTTATTCCAAATGCGGCGGAAATAAAAAAATAATAATGCCGCCTCTGTGCGCGGAAGACCAGAACGCCTTATCGGTCTGCGCGGCGGGGCTGGAAAAATATATCGCCGGCGAATGCGTCACGCACGCCGAGCTGCGCCCGGTATATCTGCGCGCTTCGCAGGCGGAAAGAGAAAGGAACGAAAAATTATGAAAATAGCGTTCGGGTGCGATCACGGCGGACTTGAGCTTAAGAATTTCCTTATGGAAGAGCTGGGCAAAGAAGGCCACGAAACAGTAGATATGGGCACGTTTACAAAGGATTCGTGCGATTACCCGATATTCGCCCGCAAAGTGGCGCGCGCGGTAGCGGAAGGCGAATGCGAACGCGGAGTGCTTGTCTGCACCAGCGGAATAGGCATGAGCATAGCCGCAAACAAAGTGCGCGGATGCCGCGCGGCTCTGATACACGAACTGCACGGTGCGGAATTCTGCCGCCGCCACAACGACGCTAACGTGATCTGTTTCGGGCAGACCGCGGTAGAAGCGGATAACGCGCTGGAATGCGCGCGAGTATTTCTTTCCACCGGCTTTGAAGGCGGAAGGCACGCACGTCGCGTGAACGAATTTGAGGACTGAATAAATGAAATACCTTATAGTTCTGGCAGACGGCATGGCTGACCGTCCCATATCCGACCTTATGGGCAGAACCCCTATAGAGGCCGCCGACACTCCGAATATGGATTACATAGCCGCGCACGGCGTGCTGGGCAGGCTGAAAACGGTGCCTGACGGCATGGTCCCCGAAAGCGACACCGCGAATCTTGCCGTGATGGGCTACGACCCGCTGGTGTATTCGCGCGGGCGTTCGCCATTGGAAGCGCTGAGCATGGGTATTAACATGACCTCCGGTCAGACGGCGGTACGCGCCAACCTGGTTTGCCTTTCTGACTTTGGCGAACCGTATGCGCAAAAGACGATGATAGACCATTCATCGGGAGAGATATCCACCGAAGAAGCGCGGATCCTTATTGAAGAATGCGCGTCAAAGCTCTGCCCTCCGGGGACATCGATCCACACGGGCGTGAGCTACCGCCACTGCTTTATAGTGGACGACGCACCGGAATTCAACGCGTTCGCACGCCCGCACGATATACTGGGCAGATGCATAGAAGAATATCTGCCCGCTTGCGGTTTTTACCGCGATCTTATGGAAAGATCGTTCGAGCTACTCAACGAACATCCCGTAAACAAAGCGCGCGCGGCAAAGGGGTTGAGAAAAGCAAATTCGCTTTGGTTCTGGTCGCCGGGCAAAAAGCCGGCGCTGCCGCCGTTTTACGAAAAGACCGGCCTGAAAGCCACGGTCGTCTGCGCGGTGGATCTTATAAAAGGCATAGGCAAATGCGCAGGCATGGAAACTCCGTTCGTCCCCGGTGCGACAGGCGGCTGCGTTACGGATTATTCCGCAAAGGCGAACGCCGCGATAAAGGCGTTCGAATCGGGCAGCGACCTTGTATACATACACATAGAAGCGCCCGACGAATGCGGGCACAAAGGCGACGTCAACGCCAAGATCGCCGCAATAGAGAACATAGATTCCAAAATAATCGGCGCTCTTATGGACTGGTTCGCTCGCAAAGGCGAAAACTACCGCATAGCGGTGCTCCCGGACCACCCCACGCCAATATGCCTGCGCACGCACGCGCCGGAGCCCGTACCGTTCGCCGTGCTCACGAGCGACGACAGGCGCCGTTCAGGTTTTGAGCGTTACAGCGAAAAAGAAGCGGAACGTTCGTCACTTTACATTCCCGTGGGCAGCGACTTCATGTCACGGTTCATCAGCGGCGAGCTGGAGTCAAAACGTTTGTTGTGAAAAATGCACAACAAACGCGCCGCGCATTTTGGCAACTGCACAAATATGAACTCGCTGTTTTATTTATATATTGATATTTTGCTTTTGCGGTGCTATAATACATTTTGTATGATTATCTTCTCTTCGCCCGCCGCTCTGCCGGCTCATGCAGACGCACGGGTGTAAAGCATTACCCTATATGAGCAGAAAGGCATTGGTACCTCAGCATGAAAAAAATCGTTGCTTTTATTCTCGTCGTTTGCATGTGCGCGGGAGTGCTCGCAAGCTGCACAACGCTCCACGGCGAAGACGACAAGGGCGCGAACATAAACGTGTTCATTACCACGTTCCCGCAATCGCTCGACCCCGCCGCGGTCCAGTATACCGCTGACACGGCGCTGATTTTCGGGCTCATATATCAGCCGCTCACCGCCATAAACGAAAACGGCAAAGTGGTCGGCGCGCTCGCCAAGAACTGGTATTCCTACTACGACGACCGCGATGAGATATATAAGATCTATTTTGAGCTAAACGAAACATACTGGAGCGACGGGATCAGAGTCCAGGCGCAGCATGTGGCCGACGCGTGGGCGCGTATCCTTTCGCCCGAAATGCAGTCGCCTTACGCTTCTCTGCTCTTCCCCATCCGCAATGCCCTGGCATATAAATCCGGCATAAAGACCGAATCCGATCTTGGCGTTTACGCCGAAAGCGACAACCTGCTCTGCGTGGAGCTCGAGCAGGAATACGATCTCGATCTCTTTGCCGAAGCCGTTTCTTGCATAGCGCTTTCGCCGATAAGGCAGCAGGTCATGGAATACGCCACCTCGCAGAACAAGCCCGGCAGCAAAAACTATGACAGACTGCAGGATTGGGATAAAAACGCCGCCATAGTGCTCTGCAACGGTCCGTACAGAGTCCAGGGCTATGAAGAGGGGTGCAAGCTCGTTCTCGAAAGGAACAACTATTATTACCGCGACGCGGAAGAAGACCGGCTCGACAAGAGCGTCATCCCGTTTCGCCTCACCTGCATCTTCCAGGAGACAACCATTCCCCAGGACGCGCAGGTCGATTCGCCCATAGACAATTACACCTTTGAATACAACCGTTACAAAGACGGCAAATGCTTTTTCCTCGGTGCCTTCAACAAGCAGACCTTCAGCGACGCCGGCGCCGGCAATACTCACGATCTGCTTTCGACTTACACCTATTTCTTCAACACCAAATCCGACGTGCTCAAAAACGCAAAGACCAGGCAGGCGCTTTCCGCCGCGCTTGACAGGAACGCCATAGTCGAAGAGCTCGGCGTGGGTTACAAAGCTTCTGCAGGGTTCGTCCCCAACGGCGTGTTCGCTCAGGGCCGCGGCACTGACTTCCGCGGTTCGGCAGGTGATATTTATTCCACTTCCGCCGACGAAGCAAAAGCCAGATCTCTGCTTTCCGAAGGCGGCGCGACTTCCGGGACCATACGTCTGTGCTATCTTATCCCGCGCTCTGCGGATCTTTACACCGACAAGCTCCAGCCCAAGAAAGAAAACAAAGTAGTCAATTACAACCCTTATCAGGTCATAGCGGAACACGCGAAGCAGGCGTGGGAAAAGCTTGGCTTCACCGTTGAGCTCAAGGGCGTTTATCCCGAAAATTACCACTCGACCCTTTCTTCCGGCAACTGGGATGTTTTCGGCGTAGACTTTGCGGTCAATTCGGTAGACGCGATCGCGTACCTCGCTCCGTTCGCCACTAAAACGAGCGGCAACGAAGTCGCCATCTCGCTCGATTCCGACACCTTCACTCCGCACTACACCGGCCTTGAAAACGCCGAATACGACGCGCTCGTGGAAGAAGTCATTTACGTTTCCGACCGCGCGCAGAGATACGAAAAGCTCGCCGCAATAGAAAAGATGCTTGCCGAGCTCTGCCCTGCGACCGCGGTGTTCCAGTACACCAGGAGCTACGTCATTTCCGGTGAACTTTCCAAACTGATAACCGACAGCTACTACGGCTATTACGATATGCACAATCTGCGCCTTAAGAATTACATAGAGGTCAACGCGCGCGAAGCAGAAGAAAGCATAGCGGCGGATACTTCCAAATAAGGCAAACGCAGCATAATAAAAAACGCGCTCCACGAGCGGAGCGCGTTTTTTCTGAAAGGGCAAAACATATTATGAAAATAGGACTTTACGCCGATCCGCATTACGCGAACCGCGAAAAAAGCGGCGAAAGGCGTTTTAATAAAGCGTCGCTGCAAAAGATCAAAGACGCGTATGCCGCCTTTACCGCAGCAGGGTGCGAGCTCGCCGTATGCCTCGGCGATCTTGCGGACAGCGACCGGCCTCACGAACAGGAGCTGGAAAACCTCACGCTGCTTTCGCAAACGATCCATTCATTCCACATTCCCACTTTCTGCATAATGGGCAACCACGATTCGTTTTCGTACGGGGCGGAGGAATTCTACCGCGTGCTCGGCGGATGCGAGCCGCACGATATCCACACGCCGGAATGCGACCTTATCTTTTTGGATGCGTGCTATTTTTCGAACGGAGCGCGTTACGCACGCGGCGACACCGATTGGCGCGACACGTTCCTGCCGGACGCCGCGGCGCTCGGGCAGCGTCTTGCCGCCTGCGGTAACAAAGTTTACATTTTTATGCATCAGAATCTCGATCCGGAGATCCCGGAGGTGCTGCGGCTTTCCAACGCTGCCGAAGTGATAGACATAATAGAAAAAAGCGGCAAGGTCAGGACCGTCTTCCAGGGGCATCATCACCCCGGCCACAGGACCGTGCGCAACGGCATAGAATACGTGTCGCTCCCCGCGATGTGCGAATACGACGGCGCCTACGAGATAATAGAGCTTTAAATAACGGCAATACAAAAAGCAGACTGAACATGTTCAGTCTGCTTTGCTTTTGTCCGAACCGGAAGGCGTTTTTTGAATTTGTAGTATTCGTGCACCAGACTGCGGTAGCCGAGCTGCTTTAATTTTTGGTATGTGACCGCATAATTGCCTTTGTAATGCCTGCCGCTGTATATCCAACGAAGATTTTCGAGCAGATATCCGTCGAGCTCGCGCAAGCCGTCAGCTGTCGTGAGCACTGGGAAAAACCTCTGCTCCAGGTGAAATCCTCGAGCTCGTCGGTATCGCAGTATTTTTGGTTGAAGATCCGTATGACCACCTTGGCCGCGCGGTCAAAATCCACGTTCTTTTTCATTCGCCGGCGGTACAGGGCGCGGCACTTTCGGCTGATCTTGGCTTTCATTTTATCGATCGACGCGCGCGCAAGATCCACTCTTCCGTTTTCGTACCTGAAGCCCAGGAATTCCCACGGCTCGCCGGGCGCGGAAAGCACATGCTTTTTTTCGTTGACGGCCAGCCCTTTGAACGCAAGATGATTTCAGGGCGCGTTCGGCAAGATCTTCTTTTATTCCTTCGCGCAGTTTATCCACGATCTTGCCCTTGAACGAAAAGGGCTTGTCTTTTGCGCTCGCTGCTATTGACCGGATATTCATTATATGGTATAATCAAACAGAAAGCAGATGCAGAAAGCAGATGCAGAAAGCAGATGCAAAAAGCAAAGGAGATACGTTGAAATGAGGATCCTCAAAGAGCTTTCCGGCGCCTGGGAAGAGCGCGGCGTTGTAGGCACCCGAATAGAGATAGACCGCAAGGAGTTGACCGTCCTTTGGCGGAACACGCCGGTGCTTTGCACAAAATACGAACCCAAAGAGACCGAAAACGGCGTTGTGCTCGAATTGGAACGCAACGGACTGCGTTACCCGGATTCCGGTTCCGACTACGCAACAGTAACGAAAATATCCTATTCCGAAGGCAAGCTGACGTTTGAAGAGCACTTCCCTATCACCGGGCCGAGCGCCACGGTGCTTACCAAGACCGAAAATTCCAGGTACGGGAATTACACTGTCTGCGACAGCGTGCTTAAAGAGCTGCAAGGCAAATGGAAGGATCAGAGCGGGATCTTTGAACTTGAATTTTGCGGCGACAAGCTCAAAATAGACAGCAGGACGGTCATCACCGTCCACGCGCTGCACGGCAATTACGACGCGGCGAACGAAAGAATATACCTTATAGCGGACGCCGACCCTTCCAGATACGAGCTGTACGGCATGACGCGCCTCACTTACGACGGCGTAACGCTGACGTCGCAGCTGATCGTCTGCGACGCGCCTCCGCACACTCTGATATTCACAAAGAAAAAGTAAAAAACCCGGCGGGAACGTTTATTGAACGTTCCCGCCGGAGCATTTTGCCGCCTGAGCCCGCGCCGTGAGCGCGGCTTTGCTTTTTTTGGGGACTGTGATGATTATTTCCAGCGAATCGCCCGTCTCCACGTCGCGGCGTTCCACGTCTACGCCCACGTCGTGAGCTATGCGCACAGCGTTGTTTATGGAATTTATGAACATCCCTATGTCCGAAACAGCCACCACGCGCCTGCCTCTGAACCCGGTTCTTTTTTCGCGCACGGGCGGGCGTTCGTCCACGAACAACGCGCTGACTTTTTTGTCGGTTTCCTGCGATGACCATCCCAGCAGCGCGGCGCGGCGCATTATCTCGCCGCGTTTAGTTATATCGTCCACGCGCACAAAGGCGCGCGCGTGCTTTTCCGTAAGTCTGTTTTTCATAACGAATTCACGTTCTTCCGGCGTGAGCCGCAGCAGCCGCAGCTTATTGGCTACCGCCGACTGGCTCATCCCCAGCGTCTTCGCAAGCTCTGTCTGCGTCTTGCCGGATACGGCGAGCATATCCTGAAGCGCGGAGGCGATATCGAAAAACGAAAGATCTTCGCGGAAGACGTTTTCGCAAAACGCCAGATACGCACTGTTTTGGGTGCTGCATTCCAAAACGATGCACGGCACGGAAGACATCCCGATCATACGCGCGGCGCGCCAGCGACGTTCCCCCGCGATTATTTCATATTGCGGCGCGCTCACGATCTGACTGTTGATCTCGACCTTAGGGACCTTTTCGCGCCGCTTTACGGTTATGGGCTGGATCATTCCGAACCGTCTTATGCTTTCGGCGAGTTCGCACAGCGAAGCGTCGTCAAAAGTGCTCCGCGGCTGACGCGGGTTGGGGAGCAGCTCCCCTACCGGCAGAAAAACAATTTTTTGTCTTTTTTTCATATCGGCGCAACGCTCCTTTCCTGCGCACAAAAAGAAAATAAACCTGCTCTTTTTGCAAGTTTATCATCTTATCGCTGTAGTATTATGTCAAAGCGAGTCTCACGCCAATATTTTTTTGTGTTTCAAAAGCACGTTTGTGTCGAATCCGAACGTTTCGCCAATGCCGAAAAATCCGTTTTCGCCGTAAAGGCGGAACGTTGCGCCGCACTCAAGCCCCGGCGCGAACTTTTTTATATCCACCGCGCAGCCGTTGCGCACGAGTTTTTCGTAAAACGGCGGAAGCACGACCTTTTCAAACTGCGGCAGCACGTCTTCCGGCGGTATGATGAAAGCGGCAAGCTCCTTGGCGGAAGCGTTTTGAAGTGTTTCGAGTCTTACAGATTCCGAAGCGTTGAATCCGCCTACGCGGGTGCGTTCGAGCGAAGCCATACAGCCGAGCGTACCGGCTTTTTTTGCTATATCCTCGCACAGCGTGCGAATATACGTCCCGCGCGAACATTCCACGCGCAGCGCGGCGTACTCACCGCCGCCGGATATTTCTATTCTGTTTATCGCCACGAATCTGGGAGCGCGTTCTATTTCCGCGCCGCGGCGTGCGGCGTCCACGAGTTTGACCCCGTTCACTTTGAGCGCCGAATACATAGGCGGAGTCTGCATATATCCGCCTTCAAAGCTTTTTGCGGCCGCTAAGAGTTCATCCGGGCCGGGCAAAACGCAGGTGCGCGCGGTGACGCTGCCGGTAATATCGCCGGTGTCGGTGCAAAACCCCAGCGCGAGCCGCGCAGTATAGCTTTTATCGTGATCCACAAGATATTCCGAAAGTTTTACGGCGCTTCCGAGCATGACCGGGAGCACGCCGCACGCATCCGGGTCGAGCGTGCCGCAATGGCCCGCTTTAGCAGCGGAAAACAGTTTTTTTACTATATTCACCGCCCTTTGCGAAGTCATCCCGCACGGCTTGTAAAAGTTCACCACTCCGTCAACCGGCATAAAAATCACCCTCCAGCGCCTTTAAGATCCGCGCCTTGGCGTCGGCAACGTCGGTATAAAAACGGCAGCCCGCGGCGTGAACGTGCCCGCCGCCGCCGAATTTTTGCGCCAGCGCGGCCACGTCGTAATAATCGTTGCTCCTGAGCGTGACCTTTATCTCGTCACCTCTGCGGCGTATCACCGCTGAAACTTCCACTCCGCCTATACGCCGCGGGATATCGTTCAGTCCGTCGGCGTCGCTGTCTTCCACGCGGCCGTCGGCGAGCGCTTCTTCCGAAACGCACACAACGGCGACCTTGCCGCCGTAAAAGAGTTCCAAATTATTATACGCGTCCTTTTCGAGCAGGACCGCACCGGCGGTCTTGTTATCAAAAAGCAGCCGGTTGATCTTTGCAAAATCGATCCCCGTGCCGATAAGACGTGCGGCGAGCCGCAGCGTTGAAGGTCGCGTTGACGAATAGCGAAAGCAGCCCGAATCCGCCGAGATGCCGGCGTAAAGCCACAGCGCCATACGGCTGTCGATCTCCACCCCGAGCGCCTGCACGGTTTCCGCGATGATCTCAGACGCGGCGGGGTACTCCGGCAGGCAGAGCAGATTTTTTGCCCGAACGGTATTCACTGCGTGATGATCGACCGAATAGTCGAAAACGAGCGAGTCTATATACTTTTTGTCGAAACCCGCCAGCATTGCAGGCGACGCGATATCCACGCTTATATGCGTAAAGCTGCCCGAAGGCAGCCCGACAGTTACGTTATTCTGTTCGTCGAACAAAAAGTTCAGCTTTTGGGGAACAGGCGCCGGATTGCAGATCACCGCGCTTTTTCCCAGCAAAATGAGCGCACGCCTCAGAGCCAGAGCGGAGCCGAGCGTGTCGGCGTCCGCCTGACCGTGCGTGTAGATGAGATAATCATCGTGCTCGAGCAAAAAACGGGCAAAATGCTTTACAGAAGTTTTCACTTTGAGCCACCGTTTTCCTTGAGCAGTTCGGCTATGCGCAGAGCGCGTTCGCCGGATTCGTCCTTGATGAACACCAGCCGCGGAGTAACGCGAAGATTGAGGCGCGACGCCAGCTCGGAACGGATATACCCGTTCGCCGAGGCAAGCCCTTTGGACACGTCCTCTTCGTTGCCGGTTATAACGCCGTAATAGATCCTGGCTACCGAAAGATCCTTGGAAACGTCAGCCGCCGAAACGGTGACGAATGCGCGCGAAACGCGCGGATCCTTTACGGAGCGGAATATTTCTGTCATGACCTCGCGGACCTGTTCGTTGATCTTGTTTATCCTGTAAGAAGGCATTATCTGGGGATCTCCTCCATAACGTACGCTTCGAGTATATCGCCCTCT
>CACYCI010000081.1 GCA_902772845.1 uncultured Ruminococcus sp. | reverse complement strand
TCGCCTTCGGTGGTCTTGAGCAGCTTTTCAACTTCGGGGATAACGTCGATGAGCGCGACGCCGCCGCCTGCGACGTAACCTTCTTCAACAGCGGCACGGGTGGCGTTAAGGGCGTCTTCTATGCGGAGCTTCTTTTCCTTGATCTCGGTCTCGGTGGCTGCGCCGGCTTTGATGACGGCTACGCCGCCCGCGAGCTTGGCAAGGCGTTCCTGAAGCTTTTCACGGTCGAAATCGCTGGTGGAAACTTCTATTGCGGCTTTGATCTGCGCGGTGCGCGCCTTGATCTCGTCCTTATTTCCGGCGCCGTCGACTATGATGGTATTTTCTTTGGTGACCTTGACCTGCTTTGCGCGGCCGAGCATATCGAGCGTGGCTTCCTTGAGTTCGTAACCCAGATCGGCGGAGATCACCGTGCCGCCGGTGAGGATGGCGATATCCTGAAGCATTTCTTTGCGTCTGTCGCCGAAACCGGGGGCTTTGACAGCCACGCAGGTGAACGTGCCGCGCAGACGGTTGACTATGAGGGTGGAAAGCGCTTCGCCTTCGACGTCTTCGGCGATTATGAGCAGCTTCTTGCCGTTCTGAACGATCTGTTCGAGCACGGGCAGGATCTCCTGGATATTGGAGATCTTTTTATCGGTGATGAGCACGAGCGCGTCGTCGAGCACGGCTTCCATCTTTTCGGTATCGGTGACCATATACGGAGTGATATAGCCGCGGTCGAACTGCATACCTTCGACAAGATCGTAATAGGTCTCGGCGGTCTTGGATTCTTCAACTGTGATAACGCCTTCGGCGGTGACTTTTTCCATTGCTTCGGCTATGATCTTGCCTATTTCGGCGTCGCCGGAAGAAATGGTGCCTATGCGGGCGATATCGTCGGTGCCGTGAACGGCGGTGCTGGAAGCGGAAATGGCTTTGACGGCTTCGTCAACGGCTTTCTGAATACCTTTTTTAACGATCATGGGATTTGCGCCGGCGGCAATGTTCTTCATGCCTTCGCGGATGAACGCTTGTGCGAGCAGAGTGGCGGTGGTGGTACCGTCGCCTGCGGCGTCGTTCGTCTTGGTGGCGACTTCGCATACGAGGCGGGCGCCCATGTTTTCGAACGGATCTTCGAGTTCGATCTCTTTAGCTATGGTGACGCCGTCGTTGGTGATGAGCGGCGAGCCGAATTTTTTATCGAGCACTACGTTCCTGCCCTTGGGGCCGAGCGTGATCTTGACCGTATCGGCAAGGATGTTGATACCGTTCATCAACGCTTCCCTTGCTTCTATGTTATGTTTGAGTTCTTTTGCCATGATATATATGCCTCCCTGAACTGTTTATTCTACTACGCAAAGGATATCGCTCTGTTTGACAACGATATATTCTTCGCCTTCGAGCTTGATCTCGGTGCCGGAATACTTGCTGGTTATGACCTTATCGCCCTTTTTGACTTCCATGGGGACGAGCTTGCCGTTTTCATCGCGCGAGCCGGGGCCGACTTCTATAACGTATGCGAACTGGGGTTTTTCTTTTGCGGCGCCGGCTAGTATGATACCGCTCTTGGTGGTCTCTTCCGCCTCTGCCATTTTGATGACGATCTTATCGCCGAGTGGTTTGAGTTTCATTGGTAAATCCTCCTTGTGAGATGTTTATTTACATATATATAATAATCATTAAATATATAAATTCAATGTCTATATTGTTACTTTTTTATGTTTTTTGCTTATAGAACTGGTAAAAGCCGCATTTTATCATGCCGTTATAAAGCGTTCTCACTTTGTCCGCACGGCGTCCGAAATGGCGCTCGAAATCGCGGTCGGGCGAAATAAAATAGAGCTGCCACATAGGGACCGACGCCGCGATCGCTTTGCCGGCGGCGGAAACGAGCTCGGCGGCGCTTTCGGCGTCCATAAGGCGTTCGCCGTAAGGCGGATTGCAGACTATAGTGCCGCGGGCGCCTTCCACGGGGGATCTGAACGAACGCACGTCGGATACCGAAAATCTGACCCATTTTTCAGTGCCGGCGCGACGGGAATTGCTCTTTGCGATCTCTATGGCGTCCTTGTCGATATCCGAACCGAAGATGAGCATTTCGGGGTCTGTTATCTTTGAACGCGCCTCTTCGCGCGCTGACTCAAATGCTTTATCAGGCAAGAGCCCGTATTCTTCGGCGGCGAACGCGCGGTTGATGCCGGGCGCGGTGTGCGAAGCAAGCAGGGCCGCCTCTATTGCTATTGTCCCGGAGCCGCACATCGGGTCGACGGTGAGCACGTTCGCGCGCGGGCGCGAAAAATTCACCATTGCGGCTGCGAGCGTTTCGCGTATGGGCGCGGGGTTCGCAACAGGGCGATAACCGCGTTTATGCAGTCCTTCGCCGGTGGTATCTATCATCAGCGCGGCGATATCGTTCATCAAGAAGAAAACGATCTGCTTTTTGACTCCGGTCTCGGGCAGCCGTTCGAGCCCGTAGACTGCCCCCAGACGTTTGCACACGGCTTTTTTGATTATCGCCTGGCAATCCGGCACCGAAAAAAGGCGCGACTTAAGCGAATGCCCTTTGACGGGGAAAGCGTCTTCGGGACCGATAAAATCTTCCCACGGGAGCGCGCGTGCGGTTTCGAACAGTTCGTCGAAAGTGACCGTTTTGGCCGATCCGAGCTTAATGAGCACGCGCTCGCTGTAACGGAAATTCACGTTGCACCGTGCGATCGCTTCCGGCGGAGCTTCGAACTCCACTCTGCCGTCGGCGGTCTCTATTCTTTTGTAGCCGAGCGAATCAATATCCTCACCCGCGAGCCGCTCGAGCCCGAAAAGGCAGGTCGTGACGAATCTCATATATTCCTTCCATTCAAAAAGCCCGCATCGCGGGCTTTTTGCGCTGCTATAACAACTTATTTTCAGTCGGCTGCTACTATAACGCCGTAATCATCGCCGTTTTTGCGTTTGTAAACAAGGTTTACGGCGCCGGTCTCGGCGTTCTTGAACAGATAGAACTCGTGCGAAAGCATGTTCATTTGAAGGATGGCTTCTTCAACGGTCATGGCGTCAAGGACGAATTTTTTGGTCTTGGAGATCTTGTACTCCTTATCTTCTTCGTAAAGAGAATCTTCTTCCGAAGTGACGGGCTGGATCTGTTTTCTCTTTTCCAACCGCGTACGGTTTTTACGGATCTGGCGTTCAAGCACGTCCAGCGCCTTGTCGAGTGCGCACGCCGCATCGGAATCTGTTTCCTCGGCTCTGAAAATTGTTCCCTTGCCGTGGACGGTGATCTCCACGCGTTCGCCGATCTTTTCTTTGTACAAGGACACTATGGCTTCGGCGTCTTTGTAGAAGAACTTATCGAGCTTGGCAAGCTTTTTTTCGAACCTCTGCTTCACGTCGTCGGTGAGTACATACCTGCGCGCGTTGAATTTGATCTTCATTTCGGATTCCTCCTTTTTATATATCCAGGGAAAGCACCGTGTGTTTTCCTCCTGTAATGATTATATCATATCGGCGGGCAAATGTCAATGAACTGCGCAGTGAATTTCACGACAAAAACCGAGCCGCGGCCGGGTGCGTGATAAAGAAAGGGCAAAAAAAACGGCGGACTGTGCCGCCGTGGATAGTTCAATGTTTGGTGCGCTTGGCGGATCTGCCGCGTTTAGCGTCTCCGCCCTTTCTGAGATCGCCGATCTTATCGTCGGAAATGCTCTTGAAACGGGTGATCATACCTTCGAGCGAGGAATCGCGTTTGCCTGAAAAGCTGTAGTAATCTTCCGGCGGATCGTTAGAAGCCCGCGCAGCCGACCTTTGCGGCAGGCGTTTGAGTGAAAGCGAAAGGCGACCGTTTTCGTCAGCCGCTATGACGGCGCATTCAACCTCCTGGCCTTCGGTCAGGTAATCTTTTATGTCTTTGACATAGCTTTGCGATACCTCGGAAATATGTATCATTCCGCCGGCGCCGCCTTCGACCGCGACGAACGCGCCGAAGTTCGTTATTTTTGTTACTTTGCCTTTAACGATCTTTTCCAAATGATTGCTCCCCGAAAATAAACGGCTAATTAGCCAAATCGTTGTAAAAGATGATCTCGCCTTCGCGGCGGTAGCCAAGCTCGTCGCGCGCTACGCGTTCGATATATTCATCCGTGACGGGCGCGTCGAGGCGGACGTTGATCTCGTCTATGACGTCTTTCACTTCTTCCGCCAACGATTCCAGCGATTTCTTGTTCTGCTTAAGCGTGTTGAGTTTCATTTGAATGTTTATCAGGGCAAAAACGAGCAAGATCAGAATGAACGCTATTGCCGCGCGAACTATGAAATTTGTATTGGCTCTTCTTTGCAAGTTTTTACCTCCTTTCGGGTCTTGGGCTACAGACCGAACCCCCGTTTTGCTCCGCGCAGCTGACGCGAACGTTCAGACTTTGAAAACGCCTTGCGTTTCAGCGCCGAAGCCGTTGTGACCGCTCGCCTCGCGGCGGCGGACCTGAGACGGGCGACCCACGCATGCAGCCGGACGGCAAAGCGCGCGGTGAACGCGCCGAGCGTAAGCCGGTACACAGCAAGGGCTCCGCAGGCGGTCAGGAGCGCGTAAACGCGTATTCTGCCGCCGGTATAATTGTAATAAAGCACGCACATCGCCGCCGAAAGCAGCAGGCAGAACAGCATATCGTGAACGAAAAGCAGCACCCTGCCGTTTTTGGTGAACGCCCTGAAAAGCCGTAAAATATCGTACAGTACGCCAAAAGCGGCGCCGCATATCAAAGACGCCGTCAGCAGCTGCCGCGAAAGCTGGACGTTAAATTCCATTTTTACGGAAAATACGTGAGATCAGACCTTTTCTGGGAAGCTCCTGTGAATAGGCGACAGAATCGATCCTGCCCGTGACGGCTGATTCGCCCGTTTCGAGCGTGAGCTTTGTTACGCAAAGCGATTCGCCGCCGACGAAAAGCAGGCTGTCTCCGGATTCGTATATGACTTCGGTTTCGGAAAATTCACGCAAGCCGGTTATCCCGTTCACGCACAAAAGCGAACGGTCTTCTATTCTTACGGTTTGTTTGTTCTGTATTCCGTTCATACGCCACCTCGCACGTTAAACGTTATGCGGGTGCGACGCGCGATATGAATCTATTCGATGATCTCGTACATTTCGGCAGCTTTTTCTTTTGACTGCGTTTCGAGTATCTGTTTGACACGGAACGAGGCGGTACGGCTGCCGTAGGTGACGGTTATCACGTCGCCCTCTTTTACGTTATAAGAGGCCTTAGCGACTCGACCGTTTACCGTGATATACTCACTTCCGCAGGCATCCGCCGCAACAGTACGGCGCTTGATGATCCGCGAAACCTTTAAAAACTTGTCTAATCGCATAAGACCTCTCACATTTTTTGCTTTATTCTAAATAACAGTTCAGCCGTTGACAGCGTCTTTAAGACCTTTACCGGCAACGAAAACGGGCGCTTTGGAAGCGGCGATCTTTATAGCTTTGCCGTTCTTGGGGTTTCTACCGACTCTGGCGTTTCTTTCTTTAACTTTGAAAGAGCCGAAACCGGTGATCTGAACTTTGCCGCCTTCGACAAGATCTTTCTGAATAGCTTCGAAAACTGCGCTGACAGCAGCTTCTGCTTCTTTCTTTTTAATGTTCGCCTTTTCGGCAACGATGTCGACAAGATTGGTTTTGTTCATTATATGAACTCCTTTCGTTATTTTTGTGCATATTTTCTGTGCATATACAGTATATCACTGTTTTTTGTGTTTGGCAAGAGGAAAATGACTTTTTTTTGAAAAAATGGGGCGCTTTGCTCAAAAAATCAGCGTTTTTCGGTGATCCAGCCCTTTTTGAGCATAAATTCGCACAATTTTGCGCCCTTGGGGAGCAAACGGATCTCCTGCGCGGTTATACCGCCGAAAGCCACGAGCGTGAAAACGTAAGTTGCGGCCCCCACGAGTCCGCCCGCGCACATCACGGCGAACGCGCCGAAACGTCTGTCCGCATTGAATATGGCGGACGTTATGATGACCGCGCTAAGCGAAGTGATCCCGCATATCAGCGAGCACATGAGCGGAACGGCAAACAAGCGCGCGTAAGAGTTTTTGATATACCCGAGCTTGCGCAGGAAATGCATATTCATGGCAAGCGCCACGGCGTAACAGACGACTGAAGCGATGGGCGCGCCGTAGATACCGATAGCGGGGATGCGGATAAGGACTATTTCCGTTACGGCAAGCGCCGCCACGCCGGTGAACACCGATATGGTCGTGAGGTAAGATTTTTTGACTGCCGGCAGCAGCGAGTTGGTGGTAGAAAGCAGTGATATGAACATGATCCCCATAGAGAGAATGCGCAGACCGTTGGCGGCGATATCGACAGCCCAGACTTCGTTCCCGTTCCACATGAACGAAGAACCGCCCCAGGCGGAGCCGTACAGGAACACGAGCACGGGGCGCGCCACCGCCAGCATAAGGAAAGCGCACGGCATACCTATTATTGCCGATATCCTTATGGAAAGATTCATATATTCGCGCGTTTTTTTATCGTCGCCCAGAGTTACGGAAGAGGTTATGGCCGGAAGTATCGAAATGGCTATGGGATAAACGAAAGTAGCGGGCAGCAGATCAGAAACGGAAAGCGCGAGAGTCGTATAGGCGGTATAAAGCCGCCCGGCGACGTTTTCGGCGACTCCGGAAGCGATAAGGCCTTTTTTGATTACGAGAGTATCGAGGAAATTGGAAAGGTACAGAGCCGTAGATGTTGCGGCGACCGGGAGCGCGACTTTGAGCAGATTCTTATATATGGTTGGATAATCGTCTGTTTCGAGCGACACTGCTTTGCCGCGGCTTTTTTCGTAGATGCGCTTGCAGATGATAAGGAAAATCAACCCCACAAGACTGCCGGCGGTAATGCCGAGTATGGCGTACGCCGCCTTGACCGGCGCAGAATATCCGCGCAGCGTCGCGTAATATGCGGCGCCAAGTCCGACCACCATTTTGAAGAACGATTCCAAAAAATGGTATATCGCGGTGGGGACCATGATACGGTGCCCCTGGAAAAAGCCGCGCAGCGAAGAAGAAACGCAGACCAAAGGCAGGCACGGCGCCACGAGTCTGATCGCAAGCGCAGCGTCGGCGTGTTCGGAATACCTTGCTATGGCGTCAGCGCCCAGCAGCATTGCGAGCATGAGAACGGTACCTATGGAGCCGAACATCAAAACGCCCGCCCAGAACACGCGTCCTTCTTCTTTTCTGCGCTTTTTAGCGACAGCCACGGCGACAGAGCGCGAAAGCGCGACCGGCAGCCCCGCGTTGGAAAGCATGAACAACATGGCATAGACCGAATACGCGGCGGTGAACATTTCCATGTTGTTCTGCAGCATGTTCCCGAGCGGTATCTTGAACGCCACGCCGATAACTTTTGTTATTAAATTAGAGACCGATATGATAAGCGCTTCGGTAAGGAAAGTGCCCGAATTCTTTTTCATTTACAATGACTTCCTAAAAATGATTTAACCGCGTCCGCCGAAAAACGCGCGGATCTCCGATTCGCCGACGTTTTCTTCCCTTTCGAGATATTCGTAAGGGTATTTCGGAAAAGCGATACGGCATATCTTTTCGCCGTCCGGCGAAACGAGCTTGGTTATGGCACCTGCGCCGCAGGCGAATACGGTGGAAGATTCTTCCATCATCATAACGTTGTATATGCTTTCGTGGCCGGGAAGCGAAAACCCGGTGTTTTCGCCGTTGCCCACGGTGCGTTTCTGCCGGTACAGATAATACGGCGAATATCCGTGCGCGCCAAGCGTTTCCCCCGCGTACGAAACGCACTTGCGCGCGAGCTCTCCCACCGGGTCGAAAACGCCGGAATCGTTTTTGATCTCGGACGCGTTCTTTATGGAAAGCGTATGGACCGTGATATTTTCGAACCCGAGCCCGATAACGTCGGAAAGCGTTTGCGCGAACGACCCGAAAGTATCTTCCGGGAGCCCTGCTATCAGGTCCGTGTTGACGGTGGTGAACCCGCATCTGACGGCGGCTTCGGCGCTTTTGAAAAACTGCTCCACGGTGTGTTTCCTGCCAATGGCGTCGAGCACTTTCTGGCAAGTCGACTGCGGATTGACAGATATCCTGTCCGGCCCTCCAGCGCGTATGAACGCCAGCTTTTCCGGAGTGAGCGTGTCCGGCCTGCCGCCTTCGAAAGAATATTCGGTCACGTCCGCCATGGGGATGTGCTTTTGTATGGCGTCGAATATCATGCCGAGCTGAGTATCGGTGAGGAAGGAAGGCGTACCGCCGCCTATATAGACAGACTTCGGCACGAAACCGGAAGCGCGTATGATATCGCCGGTGCGGGCGATATCGCGGCAGAGGCGTTCGACGTACTGCGGTATGAGCGCGAACAGTTTTTTATTGGAATATGACACGAACGAACAATAATCGCACCGCGTGGGGCAAAAAGGCACCGAAACGTATACTCCGCAATGCTCGGGCCTGACGGACGAAAGCATTTCAGTCTCTTTACGGGCAGTGGCTACAGAAAGCCGGGTCTTTTCCGGGCTTACGTCGTAATCGTTGGTGAAAAGGCGCGTCACGCGCTGTTCGCCGAACCCGCGTTCAAGATAATACCGCGCGCGTTTGACCGGACGCAGCCCCGTGAGATACCCCCACGGAGGCACAAAGCCGAACAGCTTTTTCCCGGCGGCGAGCATGGCCTTGCCGGTTATAGCGGCGGCTATGGATTCGTCGTCGGTGGGGATGGTGAAAACGATGTCTTTTTCATAAGATTCGCCAAATGCTCCGCCTTCCGGCGAATTCAGCGACGCCGAAGCGTAAAGCGTTCCGTCCGGCAGCCGTTCCAGCACGAAATCCGCCGAATAGGGCGAAGGATCGTCTGTGGGAAATTTGGCCTGCGGAAAATAGAGCAGGCAAAGCGAACGGAAATGGTAATCGTTAAGGAATTCCGTTTTATTCGTTACGTTGACTCTCATTTATGTTCCTTACAGTTCCGAACTCTCTATGACCAGCGTCACCGGGCCGTCGTTCTGCGCGTCTATATGCATATGCGCGCCGAACACGCCCGACTGCACCGGCATGAACGCGGAAAGCTCGCGTTTGAAAAGTTCAAAATATTCGTTTGCCCTTTCCGAAGGGCAGGCGCGCATGAAATCCGGACGGTTGCTGTGCTTTACTCTGCCGTAAAGCGTGAAATTGGATATAACGAGTGCTCCGCCGGAAACGTCTGCGACCGATTTGTTTATTTTTCCGTTTTCGTCGCGGAAAATGCGGAGTCTGCCTATTTTGGAAGCGACTTTTACAACGTCGGCTTCGGTGTCCTCCACAGAAAAGCCGGCAAAAATAAGGAGCCCGGTGCCGACCTCGCCGGTAATGATGTCGTCGACACGGCAGACCGCGCCGTTCACGCGGCATACGACTGCTTTCATTACTTGTTACCTCTTGTTACGTCGCGCACGCCGGATATGCGTTTGAGCGACTTGAGTATGTTGTAAAGGTGATCTATATTGCTGCACTTGACCACCAGATGCACGATCATATCGTCGCCGTTTTCACGCGTTGTAAGCGAAACGAGCGAAACTTTCAGATCCGTGAGCGCTATGGTGATATCGGCAATTATGCGTTGAGAATACGCGGCGTAAACGTTGACGCCCGCTTCGAAATCGCCGAATTCCTGCTTTTCGACGGCCTCCGCCCACGAAGCGACGACCCATCTGTCTTTGTCTTCGGGGCGTTTGAGCCCGGCCGTGACGTTTTCGCAATCGTATTTATGGATAGAAACGCCGTAGCCCTTGGTTATAAAGCCTATGATGCTGTCACCGGGGAGCGGATTGCAGCATTTTGCGAACTTCACTTCGCACCCCGCGACGCTGTCGATTATAACTGATTTGGATTTATCGGCACCGGTGCGGCGCTGCGCCGCGCGCGCGGCTTTTTCCTGGGCTTTCTGCGCAAGTTCTTCGGCGCTGACGGGGTTGACCACGCGGTCGAATTCGTCACGCAGTTTGGCGGATATGCGTGATACGGCGATGCCGCCGTAGCCAATATTATTATACAGATCGTCTGAATCCGCCATGAGCATACGCTCGGCGATGTTCTTAACGATCTCTTCCTTCTGCGATTCGGTGAAAGGTCTGCCGTAACGCCTGAGTTCGCGGTCTATTTCGTACTTGCCGACTATGATGTTTTCGGACCGCATCTCTTTTTTGAAAAACTGGCGTATCTTGTTGCGGGCTTCGCCGGAACGTACCATCTTGAGCCAGTCGCGGCTGGGGCCTTTGGAAGCGGACGACGTGAGGATCTCGACTATCTGCCCGTTTTCGAGCACGTAATCTATGGGGACTATATTTCCGTTGACCTTTGCGCCCACCATTTTGTTGCCTACCGCGGAATGAATGGCATAGGCAAAATCTATGGGGTTGGAACCGGCCGGCAGCGAAACAACGTCGCCCTGCGGAGTAAAGACAAAAGTTTCGTCGTCGAAAAGGTCGATCTTTAGCGGACGGAAAAATTCGTCGGCGTCTTCCGGGTCTTTTTCGGTCTCGAGCAGAGTGCGGATCCATTTGAGCTTTTTGTCTACAAGCTCTTTCGCCTGTTCGCCGCTTTTGTATTTCCAGTGAGCGGCAAGGCCGAATTCCGCGACTTCGTGCATTTCTTCCGTGCGGATCTGCACCTCGAACGGGATGCCTTCGTGCCCTATGACCGTTGTATGCAAAGAGCGGTACATATTTGCCTTCGGCGTTGATATGTAGTCCTTGAACCTGCCCGGCATGGACTTGAATTTTTCGTGTATTATCCCCAGCGCCGAATAGCATTCCATTTCGGTCTTGACAATGACGCGGATCGCGTAGAAATCGTAGATCTCGTCAAAAGTCTTGTTCTGGTTATACATCTTACGGTAGATGCTGTATATGGATTTTACGCGGCCTTCGAGCCGGTAGCTGATATTTTGTTCGGTCAGACTTTCGGCAATGGTCTCCTTTGCGTTCTGCAGGAACCCCTCGTTTTCGGAAAGGCGCTGATCTATGGAGCGGCTGATCTCGTCGTAGCCGACAGGGTCCAGATACCTCAGCGCCAGCGTTTCGAGTTCCTGTTTTATCATCTGGATACCCAAACGGTGGGCGAGCGGCGCGTAGACGTGCATGGTCTCGAGCGCGATCGACCGCTGTTTCTGTTCGGAGCGGTATTCCAGCGTGCGCATATTATGCAGGCGGTCGGCGAGTTTGATGAAAATGACCCGCAGATCCTTTGACATCGCCAAAAACATCTTGCGAAGGTTTTCTATGGATTCGTCCTGCTTTTTTTCAAAAGGTATATGCACCAGCTTGGTGACGCCGTCGACAAGGTTCGCCACCTCGGCGCCGAACGACTTGCGGATAATGGCGACGTCCGCCTTGTCGCCGCAGTCTTCGACAGTGTCGTGCAGCAGCGCGGCGCATATGGAATCGGTATCGAGCTGAAGATCGGCTACTATCTGCGCCACCGCTATGGGATGCGTTATATACGGATCACCCGATATGCGCTTTTGCCCGGCGTGACATTTTTCGGCAAAGTCGTAAGCGCGCCGGATCTTATCGAGATCGTAGTACATCGGACCCTTTTCCGAGATCGATCTGTAAAGTTGTTCAAAAGTCTCTGCCACTTGCAAAGCACCTTCTTTTACGCAGTTTGTTTCAGTTGGCTCTCTTTTTTATCCTGCGCAGTATCTCGCTCTTTTCAAGATCTATTTTGGCTGAATACGGCAGCAGCTTTATTTCTATTATATCGTTTCCGCGCACGTTAGTGGTCTCAGCAAGCCCGAACTCGTTCATAACGTCGATCACGATCTTTATGGCGCACAGATCTATGTCGATGTTTTCGGTGGAACGAAGCTTGTGCTTGAGATACCGCACGGACACGCATTTGCGTTCGTTTTCGAGTTCGCGCTTGAGCAGACGGAACACCTCGCGGAAATCGTTGACCGTGGGGATTGCCGAAAACGGTATGGGCGAACTGTCGGACCCGCTGCACATGCCGGCGTATATCTCGCGCGAACGTTTTACGCGGGCGCGTTCCTCTTCGCAGGGGCGAACGGCGCGGACCAGCAGCTGAGGCGACACTACGCCGCGGTATTCGTTGATCCCGAGCGTGCAGGCGAGTTCGCATTCATCGCCGCGCACGAACGGGAATTCGCAGTGGCTCATGCCGAAATACACGGCGTTGATCTCGCGGCGGGTGCGGCGGTCGCGCAGCTTTATGCGTATGTTTTTATCGGAAGATATGGGAGTGATCTCGCTTATGGTGACTCCGCGGACTATAAACTGCGGGACCGCATTGGTAAGGCCGAACGGCTCCAGAAGCTGCAGTTCGGCGGCGTTTTCGGTGGTTATCTCGTCAAAATACAGTTCGCAGTCTATGTTGAGCGGCTGGATCGTGTCTACGTGTTCGAGCTTTTCGCGTGAAAGCTTTTCGAACTTTTCGGTGAACGCCTGCAGGTTTTTGCGTTCTATGGAAAGCCCCGCGGCGAGCTCATGGCCGCCGTATTCTATAAGAAGATCGGAACATTCGGCGAGCAGATCGGTAAGATTCAACCCTTTTACCGAACGTCCGCTCCCCTTGCCTATATCGCCGTCGAAAGAAAACAGTATGGCGGGCAGCGAATAACGTTCGGATATCTTGCTTGCGACCACCCCGACGACTCCCTGATGCCAATCGTCAGAATGAAGGATATAACTGTATCTGTCGCCGCGGAACGCGCCGATCATCTGAGTCGCCTCTTTGTATATACGCTGTTCCGTGTTCTGGCGGCAGACGTTTATTTCGCAAAGCTCGCTCGCCATGGCTTTGGCTTTTTCGTAATCGGTCTCCAGAAGAAGATCCAGCGACTTACGCGCCGACGCTATACGCCCGGCGGCGTTGAGCCGCGGAGCCAGCACGTAACCGACGGTGGAAGTGAACACTTTTTTCTTACCGTCGACTTCGGGCACCCCGGTGCAGTCCATAAGCGCGCGGAGCCCGACTCTGCGAGTTACCGCGAGCTGCTTCAACCCTTTATCGACAATAAGGCGGTTTTCGTCCGTTATCGGCATTACGTCCGCCACGGTGCCTATGGCAACTATATCGGCGTATTCGTCGAATATCTTTTCGCTGTCGCCTTCAAGCGCGCAGAGCAGCTTGAACACGACTCCCACGCCCGCCAGCGATTTGAACGGGTACGGGCAGTCTTCACGGCGGGGATTGACGACCGCGCACGCGTCCGGAAGCTCTTCGCGGCAATTGTGATGGTCGGTGACTATAACGTCAACGCCGAGCGAACGCGCGTATTCGATCTCTTCCCTTGCGGTTATGCCGGTATCGACGGTGATTATAAGGTCTGTGTCGCGCGCTATATCGCCTATCGCCGCCTTGTTGAGCCCGTATCCTTCGGAAAGGCGTTCGGGTATAAAGCATTTGCATTTGGCGCCGCGTTCGGTAAGGTAAAGATACAGCGCCGTGGTGGAAGTGACGCCGTCGACGTCGTAATCGCCATAAATGCACACGGATTGTTTTTCGTCGATGGCTTTCCTGATCCGCTCGCACGCCCTGTCCATATCCTTAAGGAGCATGGGATCGTGCAGTTTCAGTTCGCTCTTGTTCAAAAAGCTGCGCGCCGTATCGGGGGTTTCGTACCCGCGTGCGACAAGCACGCGCGCAGTAAGGCGTTTTATGCCCAATGCGCAGCAGAGTGATTCTTCTTTTGATCTGTCCGGTTCAGTTATGTACCAATTTTCTCCCAACAATACTATTCACCGCTTTTCGTTTACTTTGTTATTCATCTATCAGTTGGCAGCGCCTGTTATGAACGTTATCTCGTATTCCCCCGAAACGTAAACTCCCGTAAAAATATCGTTCCACGCGGAAAAGCCGACCTCGAGCGGTACGGAGTATTTTTTATCCGGCTTGAGATCCATGTACGAAAGATCCGCTTCGAGCGCGAGATCTTCGAACGTAAGCAGCGACAGCGATTCACGCGGGCCGAATACCGTTATGTTCACGACCTGGTCGACGGGAGCGACCGTTAGCGTTTCCGGCACGTTGACAAACTTGCAGTTTTCGGTATAAACGCTTATTTTGCGGAACACGATGTCGTTGAAAACTATTTTTGCCGTGACGCTCGTCACACCGTCCGCCGACTGTACCCCGGCAGGAAAGGAGATCTTTTTGACTACCTCGTCCGACCCTATGGTCGTTTCGGCTATGTTTATCTTTATTTCGTCGAGCTGATCGACGTCTTCGGCAACGCCTTTGACCTTGACGTATTCATGCGAAAGCGTGATCTTGGCGGATTCCGTGCTGTAATAGCCGCCCACGAAATAGACCTTTACGGGTACGTCCTTTACCTTTATGACCGGCACCGATACTTCTACCGAAGTGTCGCGCAGGACTATATAACTGTTGTTCACCGTCGCGCCGGAAGCCGTACGCAGCGTTACCGAAGTCCTTACTTTTACCGAGCCGCTTATCTCATCCGGCAGCGTTACGGGCGCATAGGCGTACGAGACCGTGTCGATCATGCTTTTGGGGCCTTCCACCTCCACCGAAACGGGGGTGACCGTGTAATCGCCGAGCGTAAGATCCGCGGGCAGAGTATAATCTGAAAAGCTGACGCCGACGGGGATCTTGGCGACGATGCATTCGTCTATGAAAACGACCGCGCTTTCGGAGCTTTTGGAAGCGACCGCGAGCTTGTTTTCGTTTGGAAGCACAACCTGTATCGGCAGCGAAACGTTACCCGGTTCCGTGACGCCGGAAACGTCTATATACGCCTTTATATCTTCGGCTTTGAGCATATTGACTTCGGACTGCGGGCCTGATACCGTGACCTTAATGGAAAAGCCGAAATCCGAAATTATAGTATAGCCCCTCGCCTCGCGCAGTTCGGTCTCGCCTTCGGCGGAAACGGCAACGTTGAATTCTTTTTCGTAATTGGGCGAATCGTAGCCCAGGACATAAAGCCACAGCACGATCGCCGAAAGCGCGGCGATCACTATGACGAGCAGAGTGAAAAGCGTGTTCCTGCGCTTTTTTTCGGAGCCGGAGCGTACAAACGTATTACTCATCGAAGCCGCCCTCCTCTTCGTCGTCGCGCCCGGAATTGCGGAAATCGAAGAAACGCTTGCCGAACCCTTTTTTTATCTTGGGATCGATAAGGAGCGCCTGAAGGTATTTTTCGAGTTCGGCGCCCGTAAAGTCGCGTTTCAGTTCGCCGTTGGCGGCGATACTGACTGTCCCGGTCTCTTCGCTGACGATTATTACTGTGGCGTCGCTGTTTTCGGATATCCCTATGCCGGCTCTGTGGCGCGTGCCGAGATCCTTAATGATATCCGGATTAGTGGAAAGCGGCAGGAAACAGCCGGCGGCAAGTATGCGTATGCCGCGTATGATGACCGCGCCGTCGTGCAGCGGGGCTTTATTGAAGAATATGTTCCCCAAAAGGAACGAACTTATTTGCGCGTCTATCACCGTGCCGGTCTTCACGACGTCGCCGAGCTTGGTGGATCCTTCCAGGACTATCAGCGCGCCGGTCTTGCTTTCGGAAAGGCGTTCGACCCCCGCAGCGAGTTCGCTTATTGCGGTGCGGTATTCGGCGACCGCGGAATTATTAAGTTTGCCGCGGAAGCCCTTTAACGGTTCGCTGCCCATTTTTTCGAGCATACTGCGCAGCTCCGGCTGGAACACTATAAGCAAAGCTATAAGACCGACGTTCACCACGTTTTTAAGTATAAAATACGTGGCGCGCATATTTGTCAGCTCGCTTATGAACAGCATGACGATAAGGAGCAGCACGCCGATGGCAAGTTTGCCCGCGCGGCGTTCGCGCACGAATTTGAAGAGGTAGTAAAACACGAACGTCACGATGATTATATCGAAAACGTCTGCCACCCCCACAGATCCCAACTGATTCAGGATGTACTTGAAATCAAAATACATATGGTCAACTCCTTAGCGTATGAAGTCATAAACGTATATTATAAAACGCCGTATACGCGAAAGACACTCATTTTTTTGCAAAGAATACTTCTGCGAATTTTCTTACCGCTTTGCCGCGGTGGCTGACGGCGCATTTTTCGCTTTGCGTCATTTCGGCAAACGTCTTGCCCGCCGGTCCGTAATAGAACACGGGATCGTAGCCGAAATCGTCGAACCCGCGGCGTTCAAAAAGGATGCTGCCTTCGCATTCCCCGCGTGCGGAGATCCGCTTGCCGTCCGGGAAGACGGCGCAGAATACCGCGACGAAGCGCGCGGCGCGTTTTTCTTCAGGAACGTCCTTCAGTTCCGAAAGCAGCAGCGATATCTGCTCGTCGTCGCTGTCCAGCCCGCCGTAGCGCGCAGAATAAACGCCGGGGCGGCCTCCGAGCGCGTCCACGCATAGCCCGGAATCGTCCGCAAGCGTGATCCTACCGGTGGCGCGGCACACCGTTTCCGCCTTTATAAAGGCGTTTTCTTCAAATGTTTCGCCGGTCTCTTCTATGCTGCCGGTGAACCCCGCCTCACGCATGGAAACGAGCTTGTATCTGCCCTGTATGAAAGGCGCCAGCATTTCTTTGATCTCGGACACCTTATGTTTGTTGCCGGTGGCGATGACTATGGTTTCCATTATTACCGCCCCCGTTTTATTCTTCGAACATGGCGTTGACGAAATCGCGCCCGCTGAAGCTTTGCAGGTCTTCGGGGCCTTCGCCCACGCCGATGAGCTTTACGGGAATGCCCAGTGCGCTGCGTATGGCGAGCACTATGCCGCCCTTGGCCGTGCCGTCGAGCTTGGTGAGCACTATGCCGTTTACGTCCGCCGCTTTTGTGAATTCTCTCGCCTGCGAAAGCCCGTTCTGCCCCGTCACAGCGTCGAGCACGAGCAGAGTTTCGCGGTGAGCTTCGGGAAATTCGCGGCTTATTACGCGGTTTATCTTTGAAAGCTCGTCTATAAGGTTCTTTTTGTTATGCAGTCTGCCGGCGGTGTCTACGATAAGAACGTCCATTCCCTGCTTTTTGGCTGCGGCGCACGCGTCGAACACCACTGCGGCGGGATCCGCGCCCTCCGCCTGGCTTATCATGGGGACCGAAGCACGTTCGCCCCAGACCGCGAGCTGTTCTATGGCGGCGGCGCGGAAAGTATCGGCTCCGCATAGCATGACTTTTTTGCCCTGCCGCCTCAGCATGAGCGCGATCTTGCCTATTGAAGTCGTCTTGCCGACGCCGTTCACGCCCACCACGAGTATGACAGTCTTGCCGGAAGTGTCGAGCGGGACGTCTTCGCCGATCATTTCGTCGAGTATCTGCCTGAATTCTTCTTTTGCCGGCCCGGTCTCTTTTATTTTTTTCTCTTTCAGCCGTTCGCGAAGCGTTTCGGTTATGGATTCCGACGCCTCCACGCCCACGTCCGAAGACACCAGCAGGTCGAACAGCTCCTCGTAAAAGTCGTCGTCCACCCTGTCTGCAGAAGAAAACAGTGAATTGACGGGCTTTATAAGCAGGTCGCGCGTTTTTTTGAGACCCGCTTTCAATTTATCGAAAAATCCCATTTTTACTCCTTGTCGTCTGTGTATTCTCTGAATTTTTCACCCAGCGTATCGAGATCGAGCTTGAGATATTCCGAAACGCCTTTTTCACGCATCGTCACGCCGTAAAGCGTATCCGCGCGCTCCATTGTCCCCCTGCGGTGGGTGATGAGAAGGTACTGCGTTTTGCCGCAATGGGCTTTGATATAATCCATGAGCTTTGCCTGGTTGACTTCGTCGAGCGCGGATTCGATCTCGTCGAGTATGCAGAACGGCGCAGGATTGATCTCCTGCAGCGCGAGATACAGCGCTATCGCCGCGAACGACTGCTCGCCGCCGGAAAGCAGACTGATCGAACGCACGGATTTTCCAGGCGGGCGCAGTATTATATCTATACCGCAGCCGAGCGGGTCGGAAGGATCGGTCAGCTCCGCGCGGGCGGTGCCGCCGCCGAACAGCTCGGTGAACACCCTGCCGAACGCGCTGTTTATGCGCGCGAACGTATCCAGGAACACGTCTTTCATTTTGGTGTCGAGCCGTGAAAGCTCGTTGTCGAGTTTGCGGCGGGTGCGGTCGAGGTCGTCGATCTGAGTTTTCAAAAAGTCGTAACGCTCTTTGAGTTCGCGGTATTCGTCCACCGCTTTGACGTTTATCACGCCCATAGCGCGTATTTTTGCTTTTACGCTGTTCAGCCGCGTGGGCATTTTCTCGCGGTCGTCTTCGGGCAAACGGAACTGTTCGGCGTCGGAATACGTCAGTTCGTATTCGTCCCACAGTTTACCGGATACCGCAGTGTATTCCTCCTGCGCCGCCTGCTTGCCGGATTCAAGCCGCGTATGGCTCTGGAACGCCTGCTCGCGTCTTATCTGTGCTTCACGCAGACGCGCCTTGCGTTCGGGGACAGTCTTTTCGCGGTCTTCAAGTTCTTTGTCTATGTCCTTCTTTTCGGCGGCGATCGCCGTTTTTTCGGTCTCTATCTCCGCCAGTTTGCGTGTGTTGAGCTCGAACGATTCCGTGCCGGTGCGTATGCGTTCTTCGCATTCCGCCGTCTCGGCGGCGATCTCTGCGAGCTTTTCGTCGTCTTCGCCTATGCGTTCGGTAACTGAATCGAGTTTGTCCTGTTCCGCGTTGCGGCGCGCGTTGAGCGTTACCAGCTGCATATTCAGTTCGGCGATCGAAGCGCGTATGTTTTCGGAAGCGGCGTTGGCCTTGGCTATGGTCTCTTCCGCCGCAAGCACGTTCATTTCGCTTGCGCTTATGGCTTTTCGCAGCGAGGCCTCTTCTTTTTCGAGTTGTTCGAGTTCTTCCGCCAGCGTCTGCTTTTCTTCGGAGTTCCTGCGGTCTGATTCCAGCATGCCGGTCAGCTTGCTGGATTCCTCGCCGCGGGTGGCTTCGGCGAACGAAAGATCGGTACGCACCCGTTCGGCGTCGGCAGAAAGGCGTTCGGCGGTTTCGCTTTGAGCCGCCAGCTCATCCCTGAGCGAAGCGAGCCGTTTTTCGGCGGAACGTTTTCCGAGTTCCGCCTGCATGAGCGCGTTATTGAGCTCGGATATTTCGGCGTCGAGCTTATCGATATCCGCGCTGCGGGTGAACAAGCCGACCTTTTTCTGAGGCGAGCCGCCGGTATAAGAACCGCCGGCGTTGATGATCTGCCCGTCTTTGGTAACTATCTTGACCGAATAACCGCACCTGGCGGCCATGACCGAAGCTTTATCGAGATCTTCGGCAATGACCGTTCTGCCGAGCAGTTCGTCGGCTATGCATTTGTATTCTTTGTCGCAGATAATAAGATCCGAAGCGATCCCTACGAACCCGGCGCAGTCTTTGATGCGCGAAACGTCGCACCTTCTGCCTTTTACGGTATCGAGCGGTAGGACCGTCACACGTCCGCCGCCGGTGGCTTTCAGGTAACCCAGCGCGGCTTTAGCGTCTTTTTCGGAGCCGGAAACTATGAACTGCACCGAAGCGCCCAGCGCAGTTTCCATGGCGACCACGTATTCGCCTTCGGCGGAAAGGAGCGAAGCCACCGTGCCGCGCAGGTCTATGGCTCTGCCTTCGCATTTGATCCTTCCTTCGGACGCCTGGCGCATTACCGTCTTTACGGAATCGGAATAACCTTCGAACAGTCTTTCAAGCCGCAGCAGCGATTCGCGCTGCTGTTCCGCAGCCGCGGAGCGGATATTCGCCTTGTTGACGAGCGAAACGAACTTTTCGCGTTCGGTGTCGGCTTTTGCGATGCTGTCGTTTATTTCGTTCATCCGCTCGCGGACTCCGTTCAGTTCGCCGGTGATCTGCTTTTCGCGCGCGGCGAGCTCGTCGCGGCGGGACGTGAGCGTTTCGAGACGGGTGCGGCTTTCTTCCAGCAGACCGCTCTGTGCGCCGCCGCGTTTTTCGGCGGAAGCGATGAGCGCACGGCACGAAGACGTGCGCTTGATTATTTCAGTCAGGCGTTCGTTCGCCGCGCTGATCGCGGAGTTTTCTTTGTCGCGCTGCTGTTCAGCCAGACGCGCGGGCTCCATGATACGTTCGCGTTCAGAATCAAGCCCGTCGCCCTTTTCTTTTAATGTTTCGGCTTCGGCCGTTATGCCGTCTATCGCCTTTCGGCAGGCCGCGGCAAGTTCTTCCGATGCGGATCTTCTGCCCCTGACGAGGGCTTCTTCGCGCGCGTTGCTTTCGATCTTTTCTCGGTAATGGCGCGATTCCGTTTGGAACACGGCGTTGCTTTGCGAAATGCCCAGAGCTTCGTCGGCGAGCTGTGCCGAATGTTCGTCCAAAGCGGAACGGCGCTGGAGCAGCGCGTAGCCGTTGTTGTTGAATTCATCTTCCTCGCGCTGGACGGCGTCGAGCTCGTCCCCCGCGAGGTCAAGTTCGAGCTTGGAGGAAGCCAGCGCTTTTTCGGCGTTTTCGAGATCGCCGCGGAGCATATCTATGCGCTCGAGCCAGATGGAAACTTCGAGCTTTTTCTTTTCTTCGCTCAGCGCTATGTATTTGCCGGCGTTTTCCGCCTCCTTGCGGAGCGGCTCCACGCGGGATTCGACTTCGGTGAAAATGTCGCGCACGCGTTCGAGATTGGCGTCGGTGTCGCGCAGTTTGCGTTCGGTCTCGGTCTTTTTTATACGGAACTTGCTTATTCCGGAAGCTTCTTCGAAAATACTGCGGCGTTCGTCGCCCTTGACCGAAAGCACTTCGGCGATCTTGCCCTGCCCTATTACGGAATAACCTTCGCGGCCGATACCGGTGTCGTAAAAGAATTCGTATATATCTTTAAGGCGGACCTGCTTTTTGTTGATGTAGTATTCGCTTTCGCCCGAGCGGTAGTATTTGCGCGTAATGACCGCTTCTTCGGTATCCCAGATCCGCTGACGCGGCGTAAGACCCGATTCTTCGGGCTCATCCGCAATAACGCCGCGGTGAGCCATGTATTCTTCGGAAGTGTCTAAAAACAGGGTGACCACCGCGTAGTTGGCGGCGGGACGCTTGGGCGTGCCGTTGAAAATGACGTCTTCCATGCGCGTACCGCGCAAGGATTTTGCCGACATTTCGCCGAGCACCCAACGTATGGAATCGCTTATGTTGCTCTTTCCGCTCCCGTTGGGGCCGATTATGGCGGTCATGCCGCCTTCGAACGTCATTTTAGTGCGTTCGGGGAACGACTTGAAGCCCTGCATTTCAATAGCTCGAAGTTTCAACTGATTATCCTCACATCATATTTTTGCAGCGCGTCGGTCTGTACGAACCGTATTTCTGCGCCGGTCTCGGCGGCAAGGCGCGCGCGGCATGCGCCCTTTTGCCCCACGCATTTGGAAAGCTCGCCGCGGGGGATCTGTATCGTGACGGTGCCGGAAACTTTTTGCCCGGCGAGTTTTTCTTTGATGACGCCGTAATAGATCTCGCTTTCGACAAGTTCGCCCATGGCGGGATGATTTGCGCCGAAAGGCGCGTCTGCGAGATTGCGCGATGCATGCAGCCCTATGCGCAGTATTTCGACGCCCGCATCTATGAACACGCGCGCACACGCAGCGGCGCGGCGGGCGGCTTCTTCGTTTGTCAGCGGCGAATATTCGCCCGAGACAGCCATGCGGTAAAGCGGAGTTTCGCGGAAGACGACCATGGGATATATACGGCAGGTCGAAGCACCGAAGCCGACTATATCGCTCGCGGTGCGCAGTTCGCTTTGAAGATCCGCGCACGGCATGCCCACCATCATCTGCCCGCCGAGCTCAAAGCCGTATCTTACCAGCAGCTCGCAGGCGAGCCGGCTTTGTTCCGCGGTATGGCCTCTGCCGGACGCCGCGAGCACCTTGTCATCGGTGGACTGGATACCCAATTCCACCGCGGTAACGCCGTGCGCGGCGAGCAGCTCGCAGATATGTTCGTTTATATAATCCGGCCGTGTGGAACAACGGATGCCCTTTATATTGCCGCCCAGATATTCTCCGGCGCAGCGCAGGAACGCGAGCATACGCTCTTCGCCTATTCCGGTAAAGCTGCCGCCGAAAAACGCTATTTCCGCGTCTGCGCCGCCCAGAGTGGGGACGGCCTGCTCTATTGCGGTCCTTATCCTTACCAGCTCGCTTTGCAGATCCGGCTCGGTACGGGCAACGCCGGTTATGGCTGACTGCGAACAGAAAACGCATGCCTTGCGGCAGCCGAGATGCGGTATGAACACCGCTATGTTTTTATGTGTTTTCATCGCCCGGGAAAAGCTTTAACGCCTCTTTTGCCGCCATTTGTTCGGCTTCACGCTTGCTGTGCCCCACGCCGGTGCCGAGCACGTTGGAATTCAGACGCGCTTCCATTTTGAAAACGCGGTCGTGAGGCGGCCCTTTTTCTTCGACAAGGACGTATTCCAGAAGCTCTTCCGGAGTTTCCTGAGCGATCTGCTGCAAGCGGGACTTATAATCCTCGTTGCCCTTTTTCATCGTCTTGCGGATGGCGTTCTTGATCCGGGGAAGGATGAATGCCTCTGCGTTTTCGATACCGCCGTCGAGATAGATCGCGGCGATGACCGCTTCGAAAGCGTCCGAAAGGATAGACGGGCGGCTGCGGCCGTTAGTGACTATTTCGCCGTGCCCCAGCTTTATATAGCTGCCCAGATCGATATCGCGCGCGAACTCGGCGAGCGTTTTTTCGCAGACGACGGCAGCGCGCACTTTGGTGAGATCGCCTTCGTCGAACGACGAATAGTTTTTGTAAATATGATCGGACACGACTATGGAAAGCACCGAATCGCCGAGGAATTCCAAACGTTCGTTGGAAGACGGCGCGCCGTCGGCGCCGCGTTTTTCGTTGCAGTACGAAGAATGCGTGAGCGCGTTTTCCAAAAGAGACTTGTCTTTGAAAGTATAGTTGATCACGCGTTCGAGTCCGCTTTGGTCTTTATATTCGTAATGATCGTGCATTTTTTCACCTCCGCGCAAAGAAGACGCGGTAAACGTTTATTTTTCTATGCCGTTTTCCTGGCGCCAGCCGCAGCTTTGATTGCCGCAGTAAACTATGTTGCGCGCTTTCTTTTTGAACAGCATGGAGCCGCAGCGCGGGCATTTTTCATCCAGCGGTATATCCCAGCAGGAAAAATCGCATTTGGGATAATCCTCGCACGAATAGAATGTGCGGCGGGTGCGGGTCTGTTTTATGAGCAGACGTTTTCCGCAGCGCGGGCATTTGACGCCGCTGTCCTTGTGCACGGGCATGGTAGTCTTGCATTTGGGATAGTTGCGGCAGGCGTAATACGGACCGTAAGTCCCCTTGCGCAGTACCATGTCGTTGCCGCAGTTGGGGCATTTTTCGTCCGCTATCACCTCCGGCTCTTCGCTGACGGGCTCGGGCTTCTTTTCGGTCTTGCCGTCGGCAGCGAGCCGTTTTGTGTTCTTGCATTCCGGGTAATTGGGGCAGGCGGCGAACTTGCCGAATCTGCCTTCCTTTACGACCATGCGCGCGCCGCATTTGTCGCAGATGATATCGGTGTATTCGACCGGCTTTTCGTATTTTACGCGGCCGATATGATCGCTCGCATAAGAAAGCTGCTTGACGAAATCTTTATAAAAGTCGTCTATTACTTTCAGCCAGTTTTCGCTTCCGGCTTCGATAGCGTCGAGTTCGGTCTCCATATTGGCGGTGAAATCGTAATCGACTATCTTGGGGAAGCATTCCATCATAAGGCCGTTGGTCACTCTGCCGAGCTGAGTGGGCTCCAGGAATTTGCCGTTGTGCTGAACGTATTTGCGCGCGATTATGGTGCTTATGGTGGCGGCGAACGTAGAAGGTCTTCCTATGCCCATGTCTTCGAGCGCTTTGACCAGCGAACCTTCGGTATACCTGGAAGGCGGCTGCGTGAATTTCTGCTCGGGGACGAGCTGCTTTTCGGTAAGGCGGTCGCCTTCCGCAAGCGAAGGCAGCTTGCCGTTTTCTTCTTCGTCGTCATCGTCGCCGTAACCGTAAACGGCCATATAACCCATAAACTTAACGGTCCTGCCGGCCGCCTTGAACAGCTGCCCGCCCGCTTCGATATCCACGTTTACGGTGTTCAGCTCCGCAGCTTTCATCTGGCTGGCGATGAAACGTTCCCAAATGAGTTTATAAAGGCGGTAAGCGTCGTTCGAAAGGCGCGAACGGACTTTTTCGGGGGTAAGTGAAGGATCGGAAGGACGGATGGCCTCGTGCGCGTCCTGAATGCCTTTTTTTGCTTTATAGAAGTTCGGCGTTGCCGGGTAGAACGATTCTCCGTAAGCCGAAACTATGAATTCCTTTGCGGCTTCGCGCGCTTCGTCGGATATACGGACCGAATCGGTACGCATATAGCTGATTAGACCGTGTATACCGCGTTCGCCCAGATTGACGCCTTCGTACAGTTCCTGAGCGAGCATCATGGTGCGCTGAGAAGACATGGAAAGGCGGCGGTTCGATTCCTGCTGGAGCGTGGACGTGTTGAACGGCGGCAGCGGTCGCTTGGTCTTGACGGAACGCTTTACCGAAACGACTTTATACTCGCTGCCCTTGACCGCATCGAGCACCTTTTGCACGTCGGCGGCGTTCTTGAGTTCGTGCTTTTTGCCGTTTGCGCCGTAATAACGCGCGGTGAATTCATCGCCGCCAGCGGTTGCAAGATGCGCGGTTATGTTCCAGTACTCTTCGGGGATAAAGCTTTGAATCTCGTCTTCGCGTTCGACTATTATGCGGGTGGCGACTGACTGTACGCGCCCCGCCGAAAGACCGCTTTCGATCTTTTCCCACAAAAACGGCGATATCTTGTAGCCGACGAGACGGTCGAGTATGCGGCG
>CACYCI010000080.1 GCA_902772845.1 uncultured Ruminococcus sp. | reverse complement strand
TCACAATAGTTTGAATTTGTCAATAGGTTTTGTACTTTTTCTTGTTTGTTTTTTTATGTATATCAGAACGTTGTTAAATAATAGGCAAACACTATAAATTTCAGGCGGCGGAAAAAATCCCGCCGCCTGAAGATCAACTGTGTATATTATATATCATATATTTTATGATTTACACCGCGAAGGACACCTGCTCTATCGCAAGTGTCCCTCTTTGCCTTTATGCAAAGAGGGCGCTTTTTACGTTATTTCAGGCGCAGAACAGAATGAATACGAGCGCGTCGTACCAGTCGGTACAGGAATAGCTTACCGTGTAAGGGTCTTGCTGTGTTGCGCCGGGGAAGAATTTGTATTTATAGGCGATTTCCTGCTTTTTATACTGGATATCGACTTTGAATTCTGCCGGGAGCGCGGGAAGGCATTTTGACACGTCGCCCGAAAGCGCTTTTAGCGCGGCGTCGTAGATCATATCGCACGCGACGCGAGGCATGGGCGAAGACGAACCTCCGCCGCTGCCGAAACAGACCGGCACAGCCGTTATGGCGGGGATAAGTTCTTTTGCGAGTGTGCAGACGTGTTCGTCACCGGTAACGAGCACGGTAGGCACCCCGAAATACGCGCAGGAGTATGCGTTGATCATGAATTCGCTGGCGAGCGCGCCGTTTATCTTTATGTATTGCAGCGAAGTGGACATAGTATGGGCAAGCGGACTGCCCGACGAAAACGCCGGCGAATGATACCCCGTGAAAGCCGCGGCGGTGAACGACCTGTCTATACCGCTTACCATCTCCAGCGGATCGCCGGTCCAGTTGCGAAGTATACGGACCGCCGGATCCTGTGTGAGCTGATCGGGGTAGATATTGCACGCGGTCTCGTGAGCGTCCTTTATCAGCACGGCCTCGTATCCGGATCCGCAGGCGGCGCGGCAGACGGAATCCACCTCGCGCGTCATCTGGGTGCGGAAATACGTATCTTCAAGATCGGTCTCGCGCCAGCGGGCGATGCCGCAGGTGCCTTCGATATCCGCGGAAATGAAGAGCTTTTTCATTTTATGTAACCTTCCGTATTGAAATATTCTTCGGTCTTTTGCATGAACAGATTATACAGAGTCCCCGTTTCGCGCGTGAAAGTCTTTGTGCTGAAATCGTAACGCATCTGCTGGGGGCAGTTTTTCTTTTCCGGCGCGAAATCGTAGTGCTGTTTCACCGCAGAAAGATCAAGCGAATAAAGCTTGAGCAGCGCGGCGGTCAGCACAGCGGCGTTATCTATAGCCGCAAGGAACCGCGGTTCCCATTTTTCGTATGCTTCGCCTTCGTATACGCCCGGGAAGCCGTTGACGCAGATCTCTATGCCTATGCCGTAGTAGTTTCCCTGTCCGAAGCTGGTATCGCCGGCGTGCCACGCGGATTCGTGGACCGGTATGTGTTCGCAAATAAGTTTATCGTCCACCGTGAAATGCCAGGACGCTTCACGCGGGGATGGCGACGCCGCCTGACCGTGGATATACCCGTTATGCCACGCCGCGTCGCAGCGTTCGTCGTAATTCCCGGTGTTGTGGATAACAACGTACTTTTTCGTGCAAGGCACGTGCCCCGGACGGATAATTGAATCCGCGGGGATATGGTCTATTACGAAAGGAATATGTTTTGCGAGTTTTAACTGACGCATATATTATACACCACCACAAATATGTTAGCCGCGGCAAGGAAAGCCGAAAGCACGACGTAACGCACGCGCTTTCCGGAGAGCAGCGCTCCCGCCGCGCACGCTGCGGCGACCACGATAAAAGCCAGGCAAACGTACAGTACCGTGCCGGTGCGCTGCGGCTCGCTGCCGTCAAACGTTATGCTGGTGCGTATCTCGGGCGGAAGTATAAACACCGCGACCGTATTGAGTATAAGCGTGAGCGCCGCGATAGCGGCAAAAATGATAAGATATGTTTTATTTTTCATCATCAACGAGCAGCGTCCACGAACACGAATTCTCCCAATGCGTGCCGGAAGCGACTTTGGTCATGGTGTTTGAATCGAATTTCGTGAAATACAACTTGTTTTCGTTGGTATTCATATCCCAGTACATAAGCTTGCTCGAATTTTTGAATCCGTCGACGGAATCGTTTTTTGTGTACACCTGGACAAGGAAAGAATACTCGGTATCCTTGTAGCCGTAGATATGCGCCGCGGACGCGGGAAGGTGTCCGTAGAACGGGCCGGAATAATCCGCCGCGCCTACTTTGAGCGACGCCGCCTTGGCTGTGGTGCCGTCGTCATTGAGGAAATCTATGTAGAGCCCGTGGATCTTGGGCACGGGGAACATGCACGAATACGAAAGCTGATACCAGCAGTTCTTGACAAAATCGTAAGTGACGTCGAGATATATTGTCCTTCCGGCTACGGTATAGGTGCGCACCACGTCAGCATAGAAATCCGAAGTGTTGCCCCAGTTCAGCGTAGTGGTCTCTTGCATGACGAAACGGTCGAACGTGTGCGACGCTCCCACCGCGGAAAGATCGATCTCCTCGCCGGTGACGCCGTCGAAGAATTTGAGACTTACGAGCGATTCGTTGCCGTGGTTACCGCCGGACCATACCACACCGGAACTTGCCGAAGGCGCAGCGCGGTAAACGTATTCCCAATCGGTGCCGCCGCCGGCGAGACGTACCCCGCCTATGCTCCAGGTACCGATATTCCAGGTGCCCCAGTCTTTTTTGTCGAATGTGAGCGTTATGTTCTTGCCGCTGGGGTCGGATGTCGTAAGAGTATAAAGCTTGTTGCTGTTATGCTTGACTGTTGCCGGAGCCGATTGCGGGACCGACGGAGAGACGAGCGGATTCGTATCGTTGAACAACGCGTGCCTGAGCAGATACACGGCGTCGTCGGAAGCGACGCGTCCGTCTCCGTTGAAATCGGCACGTCCTTCTATTTTGTAGGTTTCGGGGAACAGCACGTGCCTGAGCAAAAGGATGGCGTCTTCGGAGCCGACGCGGCTGTCGCGATCAAAATCGCCGGTGAGTATGATCTCGTAGCTTTTGACTATCTCTTTACCGGAATACTGGACGAGCGAATAACCGTTTTTCAGTTCGCCGGTGATCGTCTCGTTGCCGAAACCGTCCAGCACCTTTACGCCCGCCATATTGACGAGCTCGCGGCACAGATCCGCCGGGGTATCGCCGCATAATGCGCCGTAGACTTTGCCGTCTTCAAGCGAAAAACGGCTGCCGGCACGGAATTCGAGCGGCCACTCTTCTACGTCGAGCACGCCGTTTTCTATGATGCCGGTCTTTTCGGTTTCAGAGCTTTCCTCGTAGGATTCTTCTTCGCTCAATTCGGATTCCTCCTTTTGTACGGCTTTTGAATCGTATACTTCGACCTCGCTGCAAAAGACGAAAACGCCGCTTTTGGGCTTGCCGACGAGCATTTTCACATAACGTCCGGAGACCGGTGCGCTGATTTTAAGGACGTAGTCGCAGACATTGCCGCCTTTGGGTCGCGCCTGACCGAGTTCGGTGTACTGCGACCCGTTTTCGGAAACCAAAAACTTTACATAAGTAGGAGCGTCTATTCCGCTTATAGCATAGTTTATCATTTCCGTGCGGAATTCTATAAGCCCTTCGGTCACGGAGCCGAGATCGATGACGACTTCGGCTTCGGTATACCAGCTGTAATACAGACCGATCCAGTAAGTTCCGTAAAGCTCGGTGGTGTGACGGACACCGTCAGTGAGTTCTTTGCCGTCGACAGACTGATATCCGTTGCGCGGAGGGTCTTCGGTATACGGTCTGGACGTGGTATACGGTTTACCTCTTGCCACGTTCCGGTCGGGTTCGTAGACCGTTACGAGATCCGCAGACACGGCGGCGCAGAATACCGGCAGAAGCATAGCCGCTGCAATGGCGATAACTAAAAGCTTGATCCGTTTCATATGTATACTCCTTTCTATGTACGCAGGCGTTGCCTGCGTTAGTTCAGTGCGAAACGTGGGCGGGAAGATCCGTACCCGAATAAACGCTGTCGGGATCTGTTTCAGAAAAAGGCAGATCCGAAAGATCGGGCAGCGAAAGCTCCGGGGCGGATGTTCCCGGCAAGGGAGAAAAGCTTTCCTCGCGCGAGCGTTCGGGCGCCGACCCGTGCGCGGTGGAAGACGTGTCCTTGCCGTCGCCCCCGCATGAAACCAATACGAAGGCGGCGGACGCAGCAGCAACGAAAGCCATGATCTTTTTAAGCATAAATAAACTCCTCAATATGAAATATATCTATGCTTTATCGTTCTCATTATAACACAAAATATACTTCTTTACAAGATAATTTGCGTTTTTATCTTGACTTTTTGCACCGATATGGTAAAATATTTCAAAAGCTTAAAGCTTAATAAACGGAGGAAATATCATGATAGTACGAACACCGCCCATGGGCTGGAATTCCTGGAACACTTTCGGCCACAACATCAACGAAGACCTTATAAAGACAACCGCGGATGCAATGGTGGAAAACGGTCTGCTCGAAGCCGGCTACAATTACCTTGTGATAGACGATTGCTGGGCAGAGCTGAAGCGCGATGAAAATCACCGTCTCGTTCCCAGCAAGGAAAAATTCCCCAACGGGATGAAAGCCGTCGCCGATTACGTCCATTCGAAAGGGCTCAAATTCGGTATGTATTCCTGCTCCGGCAC
>CACYCI010000079.1 GCA_902772845.1 uncultured Ruminococcus sp. | reverse complement strand
TCCGTGGGCGAATACGACGTGGAACCGCTCAACGAATGCATCATCCGCGTCTCGTGCGAATACTGCGGGCTCGGATACACCGCTCCCGAAAAACCCGAGACCTCCGAAGAAAGCCCCGTTATCGTCGACGGCCAGTGAACTCCGTAAACCGGATATAAGGCGAAACGCAAAAAACGGCCCGCTGCGGGGCTTACCGCAGCGGGTCTGTTTCTTTTTATCCGTTTGCTTATTCGGCGTTTCCGGCACTTTTCGCTTTGCGCTTTTTAATTGCAAATATCACGAACGCCGCGGCTGCCGCCGCTATAACGGCACAAACGACCGCCACCCATACCGCCGTGCCGGAATTGCTTTGCGATTCAAGCTTGAAATCGGGCGAATCCATATCGTATGCCGAAAGATCGACGGTCGCCATATAATTCCCGCCTCCCGGGGGCACGTCCGGTCCCATTTTGGAAAACGCTTCTCCTACGATATCAAAGAACCGTTTCGCCGTGAACATATAATTGCCGGTGTTCGATCTGTTGTAATAGACGTAATCGCCTTTATCCGTTTGATAGTAAATGGCGGTACCCTGGTGCATCGTGGGGTTGAAGAACAAAAACTTGTTTATTACCTCTTTTGCGCCGGTGGTTTCTTTGATATAATCGTCGCTCTTCAAATACTTCAGCGTTGGAATAACGCCCAAAAAAGTCGAATCGCTGTCATACATCCTTACCATCTCGCCGTTATACGTCGAATAGAAACTCCAATCGTTTTCCGCGGCGCCCTTTTTGGATACGGCGTATATGACCTGAAGATACCTGCCGTTCAACAGCACGTCTTCAACAGACGGATACATGCCGAAGGCAAATACCACGCCGCAGTTGTACGTTTTTAATACGGTGTCGCCGTCGCTGACGCCCAGCTTTTTCATGACGGATTTGCTTACGGACGTGGCGCTGTATTCGCTGAGCGGATCGGTCTCGTTTTCGCCTTGTGCAAAAGCATTGAGCGAACAGACGGAAAGAACGAGCAGAGCGCATAAGAAAATGGTGAACTTTTTCATCGTTAGTTTCCCTCCTTATCAATTAATGTTCCAAACAGGTAAAAGTGTATTGTTTGAATAAGATGTGACTACAGTTACAAAGCCTTCCCATACGCCAGTATTCCACCTATAAGCATGATGTTACTCCTTTCATTTTTTGGATGCTGACGCACCGTTAGAAAGATAATAACACAAAGCAACAAATTTGTCGATGCTTTTTAACAAATTTGCAAAAAAATATACAAATCATTTCGCAGTCTTTTCGCTATCGCTCCGCCGTAAAAAACGGTTTCGCCGGGCGTACCTTCGGACGCCCGGCGAAAAGCTGCCTTTCGGGGATATTTGATTATTTTATTTCGGGCAGGCTCGCCGCGGCGACCGACTGACCTACGCGGCGCGAAGATTCGTCGGGGATATGCAGCGTGATCTGTTTTGCAAGCTCGGGGAATTCCTTATCCAAAACTTCCTGCGCTTTGCCCAGAAGCAGCACGCCGCCTTCGCCGCTGGTGACGCGGCCCATAATGAGCACGTGTTTTATATCGTAAAATTCGGCGTAAAGGGCTATACCGTAGCCGAAATACACGCCTATGTTTTCGTATATCTTCTTGGCGCGTTCATCGCCTTCGGACATGAGCTTTTGCACCACTTTGAGCTTTTCGGCGGGCGAAAGCGATTCGTCTATTTCGATCCCTGCGAGCGGGGCGAGCTTTATAACGCCGTCCTGCGAAAAATACTTGACGCCGCAGCCGTAGTCGCCGGACCATTCGTCGACGGCAGCGTTTTCGCAGAAGTCTACGGGTACGAACGCCAGCTCGTTGAGCCAGCCGGTTATGTTGCCGTTAACGTCTACGTAGCCGCCCGCTTCGGAAGTGCCCATGGCAACGCCCAGGACTTCGTTGTCGTTAAGATCCATGGCGCCTGCGAGCGCGGTGACGTCGCCGTCGTTGGCGACCTCTATGGGTATCTCTCTGCCGGCTTCGGCGCTGAGCTGTTTTGCAACGTCGAGATACATATTCTTGACGTGCTTTTCAAAATCTTCGTCGGAAACTTTAAGGAACAGCGAGCCGATCATAATGCGGTTGTCAACGTAAACGCCGGCCGAAGAAACGCCTATGGCGTCTACGCGCGGCATGTGGCTCGCGGCGGTCTTCATGGCGGTGAGTATGCCGTCGTAGTGGTACATCGGGTCGGAATTGATCTTGGGGAACCAGACGACTTCTTCGGAATACACGGATTCGCCGTTTATTACAGCCGATACCTTGCGGTCGCTCCCACCGGCGTCAAAGCCGATGCGGCAGCCGTCGAGATGTCTGCCTACGGGAGCTGCGGATTCGGCAGTGACGGGGGCGTGTTCAAGATCGGTGAGCACCACTTCGAATTCGTGCTCGTAGCATCTTGCCATAAAGCCGTTGTCAAAATCGCGCAGGCCGCCTTTTTTGTATGCGTCTTTTATCTTTTCGCCAACGACTTTGCTGCCGGCGATGATGATCTTGTAGCCGCCTCTGACCCACAGAAGCGCTTTGACTATGCGTTCGACAAAGCGGAAGTTGATCTCGTCCTTGCCGATGCCGTCTTTGTAGATGCGCGTTTTATAAGCGGAAACATAGCCCTTGTTGCGTTCTATCGCTATAACAAGATCCTGGCCGTTTTCGCCCTTGGTGTTTTCGCGGAATTCGCGGACCACAAGCGCAAGGGGCTGGAACTGGGTATCGAGTTCTGATAAAACTTTAAGCTTCATAACGTACGGTCCCTCCTATGATGGTTTTTTCTACGTTGAATTCGTTATCGGTTATTATTATATCGGCGTCCTTGCCCACTTCCAGCGAGCCCTTTCTGCCGCGTATGCCGAGCAGGGTCGCGGGGTTGAGCGAGGCGCAGCGCACGCATTGCCACAGCGGTGCGTCGCTGTTTTTGTAAACGTTCCATACGCCCTTGTTCAGTTTAAGGACGCTGCCGGCGATAGTGCCGTCTTCCAGCTTGCAAAGATTGCCGTAATAGAACACTTTCTGACCTCCCAGCGTGTATTCGCCTTCGGGAAGCCCGCCCGCGGGCAGACAGTCGGTTATGAACACCAGACGGTTGCCTTTGAGCTTTAAGATCATGGGATAAAGCGCCTTGTCGACGTGGTAGGTATCTACTATAAGTTCGGTGTAAACGTCGCGGGTGAGCGCGGCGCCGACGACGCCGGGATTGCGGTGCCCGAGCGCGGACATGGCGTTGAACAGGTGGGTGGTAGAACGCACGCCTGCGTCTACCGAAGCGTACGCGGTGGCGTAGTCGGCGTTGGTGTGTCCCATGGAAACGACAACGTCGGTATTTTCGGTTATTTCGCGTATGGCGGCGAAATCCTCGTCCATTTCGGGGGCAAGCGTTATGTATTTGATCACGTCGGCGTTCTTCTTAACGAATCCGGCGTCCGGTTTAAGTATAAAACGTTCTTCCTGCGCGCCCTTTTTCTTGGGGTTGATGAAAGGGCCTTCGGCGTGCACGCCGAGTATGGTAGACCCGTTCCAGGTCTTGGATTCTTCCTTGACCGCGCGCACGGAATCGAGCGCTGCGTTGATAACGCTCATATCCACTGTCATCGTGGTGGGCAAAAAGCCGGTCACGCCATTTTTGACAAGCCCGCCCGCTATGGTGCGCAGACCTTCGGGGTCGCCGTCGCATACGTCTTTCCCCAGATAGCCGTGTATATGCACGTCTATAAGCCCGGGCGCGACGTAACCGCCGTGAGCGTCGATTATATCGGCGTCTGCGGGGACAGAATCCATATCCACAACGCCTTTTACCGTGTCGGTATATGCCAGCGCCATGCCGTTCACGATCCTGTCTTTGAGTATGATCTGACCGTTTACAATGTACTTCATATCAAAAATCCTTTCACATGATTTGTATCTGTTTCAATTATACACGAAAAAGCAAAAAAGTAAAGGGCTTTTCTAATTATAACGCACGCAAATTTGGAGCGCGGCTCCGGCGGTATGCCATTTGCTTTGCAAAAAAACGTCTGACTGCGCCGTTTCGCGGTTGACAAGCGGCGCGGCGGAGTATATAATAAATATACATTTCTGAGAAAACGGAGGACTATCGAATTGAAAGCCGCAGAGCTTCTGGAATATCTCAAATCGCTTTCCGCGCATCCGTGCGAACCCACAATAGACACTTTCAAGGCGGGCGACCCGGGACGCGCGGTGAATAAAGCTGCGTTTTGCTTTATAGCCACGCCTCAGGTCATACGCGACGCGCATTCGTGGGGAGCCGATCTCATCGTCACTCACGAGCCCACCTACCACGATCATTTTGACAATTTCGAACCCGATATGGTAGAGACCGCCAAGCGCGAACTGCTCGAAAGCACCGGTATGACCGTGTTCCGTTACCATGACCATGCCCACGGCGCCATGCCGGACATAATACACGCCGGATTTTTGGATAAACTCGGTATCGGCTGGAGCATGGAAGCGCGCCGTATGTTCAGACTCGAAGAGCCGCTCACTCCGTTCGAGCTCGCCGAACTCATAGAAAAGAACTGCGGCGTGAAGCACGTGCGCATGACCGGCAGTCTTTCGTTCAGCACCGACCGTATCTGCCTTATGCTCGGCGCCTGCGGCGACATCACTCATATCCCCATTAAAGAAGGCGGGGTTAAGCTCGTCGTCTGCGGCGAGACCTGCGAATGGAAATGCCTGGAATACGTGCGCGACGCTTCCGAGCTCGGCTTCGAATGCGCGGTGCTCACGCTGGGGCACGAAGGCAGCGAACGCGCCGGCATGGAATATCTGGCGCGCAGGGTCGGCGCGGAATTCGGCATAGAAACCAAGTATTTTGAATCGGGAGAGGTGTATTCGTACACCGATGACGCAAGATGACAAATATAGCCATAATGGGACTCGGCGTGGTCGGCGGCGCCGTCTGCGACGCGCTTTTTAAAAACGCCGCCCTGTATAAACGCCTTTGCGGCGGAATAAATGTCAAATACATACTTGACAAGCGCGATTTTTCGGGCAGCCCGCTCGCAGACCGCGTTATAAACGATATAAACGTGATACTCAAAGATAAGAGCGTAAAGGTCGTCGCCGAGACCATGGGCGGGGACAGACCCGCTTACGATTTTTCGCTCGCCTGCATAAAAGCGGGGAAATCCGTGGTCACGTCCAACAAGCTCGTTGTCGAAAAACACGGCGCCGAACTCGAACGCGCCGCGCGCGCCAACGGCGTGAGCTATCTTTACGAGGCCTCCGTGGGCGGCGGCATCCCCGTGATCCGCACCTTGCGCGACACGCTCGCGGTGAATTCCGTGACCGGAGTTTACGGAATACTCAACGGAACGACCAACTTTATTCTCGAACGCATGGAAGAATGCGGCGAGTCTTTTTCCGGGGCGCTTGCGGAAGCTCAGTCGCTCGGCTATGCCGAACGCGACCCTTCCGCGGACGTAGAAGGATTCGACGCCGCCCGTAAGATCTGCATACTTGCTTCGTGCGCATTCGGCGGAAAGTACCGCATGGAAGACTGTGCCGAGATCCGCGGGATCACCGGAGTCACGCCTCAGAGCGTCGCCGACGCAAAAGCGCTGGGGTATAAGATAAAACTCATAGCCGGCGCGGAATTGAGCGATAACGGCGTCGTGCTCAGCGTCCGCCCCTGCGCCGTCCGGCGGGAAAACCTGCTTTACGCGGTTTCGGGCGTGTTCAACTGTATATGCGTAAAAGGCGATCTTGTCGGCGAAACGGCGTATTACGGCCGCGGCGCCGGCGGACTTGCCACGGCTTCCGCCGTTGTCAGCGATATCGTCGAAGCCGTTTCTTCGCGCCCGGTACCGTCCGCCGCGCGTAAAAAGCTTGCCGTTTGCAAACAGAAAAAGACCGCCGAAACAGTAACGCTCGGCGGTGTTGAATACGAACTTGTCTGAACTACATTTCGGTATTTGAATAGACCTTGAACCCTTCGCCGTAGATCTCGTTGGCGGAAGAGACTATAAGGAACGCGTGCGGATCTTCTTCGTGCACTATCTGTTTTACGCGGGGGAACGTGCGGTTTTTGGCGGCGCACATTATTATGCGCTTGTCGGCGCCGGTGAACGCGCCCTGACCGTTTACGTAAGACGCGCCTATATCCAGCTCTTCGAGCAGACGCGCGGTGATAAGCTCCGGCTTGTCGGATATTATAAACGTAAGCCGCGCCGAATCGGTGCCGTAAAGGATGTTGTTGAAAACGTACGACGATACCGCCACGGTCACGCCGGCGAGCAGACCCATGTCTATGTTGCGGTAGACTATGGCAGACGCGGTGACTATGGAAGAATCTATTATTATGAACAGCACGCCCGATTTAAGATGACGGTATTTCTGGCGCAGGAACTTGACTACTATATCCGAACCGCCAGTAGTACCGCCGCGGCGGAATATCATGCCCATGCCGACGCCCATCAGAGCGCCGCCGGCGAGCGCGGAAAGGAATTTGTCCTGCGTGAGTATGAGCTGATAGTGCGCTATGACGTCTTCCATCCCCGCAATGAGCAGCGATGAAGTCACCGTTGCCCAGATTGTGGAAACGAGAAAGTCTTTACCGAACCGTATGAGACCCGCTATCATAAGCGGCACGTTCAGAAGCAGCACCAGGATACCGGTGTTTATCTGCGGGAAAAAGTGGTTTATCATGACCGAAATACCGGTCAGCCCTCCCGGCGCGATCCCGTGGGGGTTCAGAAAGAATGCTACGCCGATCGCGTATATAACTGCGCCGACAAACATTATGGCAAGCCGGGACGCAAGCTGTTTCATATTGTTTTTTCTTAAAGCCGTCATAGTTTTACTTTCTACCTTTCAACAATAATTCTAACAAATATCATCCCCAAAGTCAACAAAAATAATTATTCATTATTACACCTAACGGAGGAATAAAAATGAAAAGATCCGAAGCTAAGACCGAATTCACGTGGGACCTCACGCCGCTGTTTTGCGACGACGCCGCCTGGGAGGCGGAAGGCGAAAAGATAATGGCGCAGGCGCATGAGCTTGCCGCTTTCAAAGGGAAGATATCCGCTTCCGGCGCAGATCTGCTCGAATATCAGCGCCAAAGCGAAACGTTCAACAGCCGTATAGAACGCTATTACGTTTACGCCATGCTCAAGAGCGACGAGGACAAGTCTGATTCCAAATATCAGGGGTATGTGGGCAGGTCGCATTCGCTTCTCAACGAAATATCCGCTCTGCTGGCTTTCGAAACGCCCGAGATCGTATCTATACCCGATGAAACGCTGGAAAAATTCTATAAAGAAACTCCGGGGCTCGAATATTACAGGCGTGCGCTCGACCGCCAGCGCGCGTATAAGCCGCACACGCTTTCCGAACCTGAAGAAAAGCTTCTTGCCATGGCGGGCGATATTTCGGGCGTGGCTAACAACGTGGCTTCGGTGTTCCGCAACGCCGATCTGAAGTTTCCTGACATCACGGACGCGCAGGGCAACGTCCGCAAGGTCACGCAAGGCACGTTCATACCGCTCATGGAATCGTCTGACGTCGCTACGCGCCGCGCGGCGTTCCTTTCGGTATATAACACTTACGCGCAGTACAAAGGGACCATGGCGGCGCTGTTCGACGGTCAGGTCAAACAGCTTTCGTTCTATACAAAGGCGCGCGGGTTCGCAAACAATATGGAACGCGCTCTGTTCCGTACCGAAGTCCCCGTGTCGGTGTATAAGAACCTTGTCGCCACTGTCAACGAGCATATGGATTCCATGCATAAATTCATGCGCCTGCGCAAAAAGATTATGGGCGTGGACGAGCTGCATATGTACGATATCTACACGCCGCTCATTCCGGAAGCCGATATAAAGATCCCGTTCAGCCAGGCAAAAGAGCTTGCGCTCAAAGCGCTGCAGCCCATGGGCGAAGAATACCTTTCGCACATAAAAGAAGGGTTTGAAAACCGCTGGATCGACGTTTACGAAAACGAAGGCAAGCGCGGCGGCGCGTATTCGTGCGGAACGCCGGTGCATCCGTACGTCCTGCTCAATCACAACGATACGCTCGATTCCGCGTTCACGCTCATACACGAAATGGGCCACGCGATGCATTCGTATCTTTCCAACGCCAACCAGTCGCCCGTTTATTCCGATTACGTCATATTCGTGGCGGAAGTTGCTTCCACGTTCAACGAATCTCTGCTCATGCAGTATCTGCTGCGTACAACAGAAGACAAAAAGCAGCGCGCGTACCTTATCAACCATTTCCTGGAACAGTTCCGCACCACGCTTTACCGCCAGACCATGTTCGCCGAATTCGAAATGCAGATGAACGAATTCGTCGAAAACGGCGGCTCGCTCACCGCGGACGTGCTGTGCGATATGTACTACGCGCTGAACAAAAAGTATTACGGCGACGATATGGTAGTGGATAAAGAAATATCCATGGAATGGGCGCGCATACCGCATTTCTTTATGAATTATTACGTCTATCAGTACGCCACCGGCTTTTCCGCCGCCATGGCTCTTTCGGCAAAGGTGCTCAAAGAAGGCGAGCCCGCCGTGAAAAAATATCTGGAATTCCTTTCTTCCGGCTGCCGCAAGGATCCCATATCGCTGCTGCGCGGCGCGGGCGTGGACATGGATTCGCCCGAACCCATTGCGGAAGCGCTCAAGGTGTTCGATTCGCTCATAGACGAACTGGAAACGCTTGTCGGTTAAGCAATTTTATATAATATCGGGGGACGTACGCGTCCCCCGAAAAATTTTTTTATTCTTTTTTTGCAAAAGTTGAACCCAAACGGCAAAAACGGCTGTTTATATATATAGAGGGGCAAAAAGGAAAGCGCGCGTTCCTTTGGTTCCCCTTCTACGTCGACCTTTCGCGTCCGGCGCTTAGGTGCGCGGGGCAAATTCATTGCAAAAGGAGTGGATCCGATGCGGCGACTCAAAGACGGCGGCAGCGGAGCGTTCGAGCTTTTCGTGAACGAATACGAAAAACTCATGTTCAAAGCCGCCGACGAAATACTGCATAATTTTCACGATTCCGAAGAAGCCGTTTACGCTGCGCTCGCGGCGATAGCGCGAAGATTCGATTCGGTCAAAGCGCTTGCGCCGCCGGAACGCGCGGCTTACGCATGGCGTGCCGCCCGCAGCCGGGCTTACGGGATTTACGAAAAGCGGCAAAAACGGCTCGCCGCCGAAACGCCGCTGGTGGAAGCGGGCGATATAGGGGAATGCGATGCCGAGATAGAGCGTCTGGCGGAAGACAGCCGGCTGAGCGCCGACGATATCTTTGCACAAATGCAAAAAGTCCCCCCACTGTACCGCGACGCGCTCATACTGCATTACGCCGACGGAAAAGACGTCAAAACAGTCGCCCGCGAGCTGGGGCTCAAACGCGAGACC
>CACYCI010000078.1 GCA_902772845.1 uncultured Ruminococcus sp. | reverse complement strand
CGTCCAGCTCAGCCAGCCCGAGCAGATCGTAAAGTTCCATGCCTCCGCCGGCGTGTATGTGGTCGATGACTATGCCGTTGCGAATGGAATCTATATTCATTCCGCCGCCTCCTTCAACAGTTTGAGTATTAGCGCCATGCGCATTATTTTCCCGTTGTACACCTGCTTGAAATAGCACGCGCGCGCGTCGCGGTCCACTTCCGTGCTTATTTCGTTCACCCGCGGCAGCGGATGCATAATGCACAGATCGTTTTTGGCGTTCTTCAGTTTTTCGGGCGTGAGTATATAACTGTCCTTAAGGCGCAGATAATCTTCTTCGTTGAAAAATCTTTCTCTCTGAACGCGCGTCATATACAGTATATCCAAAGACGGCATGGCTTTTTCAAGGTCGGTCGTCTGTTCGTAGGGGATCCCTTTCGCCTTGAGCGCGGCGTCCTTGACGTAGCTCGGGAGCTTCAGTTCTTCCGGCGAGATCAGCACGAATCTCATCCCGTCATAGCGCGAAAGCGCGTTTATGAGCGAGTGGACCGTTCGCCCGAATTTCAGGTCTCCGCAAAGGCCTACCGTAAGGCCTCCTAATCCGCCCTTTTCGCGGTGGATCGTAAGCAGGTCAGCCAGCGTCTGCGTGGGGTGGCAGTGCCCGCCGTCGCCGGCGTTTATGACCGGCACCGCGGCATTGTTCGCGGCGACGAGCGCGGCGCCTTCTTTGGGGTGCCGCATGGCGATTATATCGGCATAGCAGCTTACGGCGCGGACAGTATCCGCCACGCTTTCGCCCTTGGAAGCCGAAGACGACGCTGCGTCTGTCATGGAAATTACGTGGCCTCCAAGCTCGTACATGGCGGCTTCAAAGCTCATACGCGTCCGCGTCGAAGGCTCGAAGAACAGCGTCGCGAGCTTTTTTCCGTCGCACGCGTGCGCGTATCTTGCAGGATCGGTTATTATGCAGTATGCATCGGCTATAAGCGAATCTATCTCTTGCACCGTAAGGTCAAGTATGTCAATCACGCTTCTCATTGTTTTCCTCCGATCCAGCTTTCGTCCGTAGGATCGTCCCTGAACGCGAGCAGGCGCGAAATATCCGCTTCGCTTATATATCCCTGGTCGGCGGCGACGCGGGCGATACAGTCAAAATCGGTGAGCGAAACGCTTTTCACGTCCGCTTCCGCTAGGCGCTGCAGCCCTTTTTTCATACCGTAGGTAAAAATGGAAACTATACCAAGCACTTCGGCGCCCGCATCCCGCAGTATCTCTACCACTTCTATGGCGCTCCCGCCGGTGGAAATAAGGTCTTCCACCACAACTACGCGCGCGCCTTTTTCAAGCTTGCCTTCTATCTGATTTTTCCTGCCGTGGTCCTTTGCGCCCGATCTGACATACCCCATCGGCAGGCCGAGCAGATGCGCGGTTATGGCGGCGTGAGCTATCCCCGCGGTGGAAGTTCCCATCAGCATTTCCGTGCCGGGATAGCAGCGTTTTATGAGCGCGGCAAGCCCGTTTTCAACGTCGCTTCTCACTTCGGGCGCGCTCAGCGTAAGACGGTTGTCGCAGTAGACGGGGCTTTTTATCCCGCTCGCCCATATGAACGGCTCGTCCGGCCGGAAAAACACGGCGCCTATTTTCAAAAGATCTTTTGCTATCTGCGTTTTGAGTTCCATATCACTCTTTACCTCCGTTTGTGAATTCGTCCAGGCAGCGCAAATAAGCGGCGACAGGGTCGGCGGACGCGGTTATGGGTCTGCCTACGACAATGTAATCGGATCCGGCTTCACGCGCGGCCGCGGGAGTCATAACGCGGCGCTGGTCGCCTTTTTCGTTTTCGGCAAAGCGTATGCCGGGCGTTACCGTCAGGAATCCGCTTCCGCACGCGGCGTGGACTCTTTCGCTTTCCAGCGGCGAACACACCACTCCGTCCAACCCGGCGGCGAGCGCGTTGCGGGCGTAGTGCATGACGACTTCCTGCATAGGCACTTTAATAAGCAGATCGTTTTCCATGGATTCCTGATCGGTGGAAGTCAGTTGCGTGACGGCGATAAGCAGAGGACGCGTTCCGTCGGGACGGGTAAGTCCTTCTATCGCTGCGCGCATCATATTCACCGTGCCGGCCGCGTGGACGTTGCAAATATCCACGTCGAGCCCGGAAAGCACCGCCATCGCTTTTTTTACGGTGTTGGGTATGTCGTGCAGTTTGAGGTCAAGGAATATTTTATGCCCGCGGCGTTTCAGCTCGCGGACTATAGACGGCCCTTCCGCGCAGAAGAGCTCGAGCCCTATCTTAACGAACGGCTTTTTTTCGGTAAAGCGTTCCAAAAATGCAAAAGTTTCGTTTGCACTCGCAAAATCGCAGGCGATTATAACGTCTTTTCCCATGAATTGGCTCCTTTTATAATATCGCTGAGTTTTTCGATCTTGTATTTGCGCATCGTTTCGGGCAGCTCGTTTATTATATCGCGGCAGGCGTACGGATCCACAAGATTCGCCGCGCCCACTTCGACCGCAGTCGCTCCGGCAAGCATCATTTCGATCATGTCATCCGCGCTCGAAACGCCGCCCATCCCCACTACGGGGATATCGACCGCGTGCGCGACCTGCCAGACCATCCTGAGCGCCACCGGGAATACCGCCGGGCCGGAAAGTCCGCCCGTGTTGTTGGCGAGCACCGGGCGGCGCGTTTTCAGATCTATACGCATCCCGAGCAGTGTGTTTATAAGACTAATACCGTCGGCGCCCGCTTTTTCGCACGCGAGCGCAACGGCGACAATGTCCGTTACGTTTGGCGAAAGCTTAACGATTATCGGCTTTTTTGTGATCGCCTTGACCGCCCGTACCACGCCGGCGGCGGCTTCCGGGTCTGTTCCGAAACTCATCCCGCCGCCGTGTACGTTGGGGCAGGAAACGTTCAACTCGATCCAGCCGATCTGATCCTGAGCGTCGAGCAGCGCGCAAGTGTATGCATAGTCTTCCACCGAAAAGCCGCTGACGTTCGCCATCACCGGCTTGCAGAAATAGGTTTTCATTCGCGGCAGTTCTTCGGCTATCACATGCTCCACGCCGGGATTCTGCAGCCCCACGGAATTCAACATCCCCGCCGGGCATTCCGCTATGCGCGGAGTCGGGTTCCCAAAGCGCGGCTGCCTTGTGGTACCCTTGAACGAAAACGTGCCGAGCACGTTTATATCGTAAAGTTCGGCAAATTCGGCGCCGAAACCGAAAGTGCCGGAAGCGGGGATAACGGGGTTATCCAGCTTTATGCCGCAAAGCTCAACGCTCAGATCTGCCATTCAAGCTCCTCCTTTTTGAAAACCGGCCCGTCCTTGCAGATACGCTTGCCGCCGGTCACCGTTTTGCAGGTGCAGCCCACGCAGACGCCGAATCCGCAGCCCATGCGCTCTTCCAGACTGAATTCGCCGGAAATATCAGTTTTCGCGTAAACCGCTTTCAGCATGGGCATCGGGCCGCAGGCGTAAAAATACGTTGCGTCTTCCGGCAGAGCGTCTGTGACAAAACCCTTTGTGCCGTAACTCCCGTCGGCTGTCGTGACCGTCACGCTGCAGCCCAAGGAGGCGAATTCTTTTTCGTAAAACACTTCGGCCGCGGTGTTGAACCCGATCACCGCCGAAACGTCTTTGCCTTCCGCCAGAAGCTTTTTTGCAAGCAGATAAAGCGGAGGTACGCCCACGCCGCCGCCCAAAAGCAGCGGGCGCCGGCCGGAAAGGGAAATATCATACCCGTTCCCGAGCCCGGTCAAAACGTTCAGGCGTTCGCCGGTGCGCATACGGCTCATGCGTTCCGTGCCTGCGCCGACGCATTTGTATATAAGCGTCAGCACGCCGTTTTCGGCGTCGCATACGGAGATCGGCCGGCGCAGATAAAACCCGTCGAGACGGACGTTGACGAACTGCCCCGCGCGCGTGATATCCGCCGTGTCGCCGTAAAGGCGCATACGGCGGACGTTCGCGGTGAGCGGAACGTTTTCTGATATTTCAAACGTGATATCTCGCATTTTTTATTCCTTTCATGCGTCAATGGTCGAAATGGTCAGCGTGGTTTCTTCCAGCACGTCGAGCAGTACGCGTACGGTATCGAGCGACGTGAACATGGTCACGTTGTTTTCGGTGGCAAGCAGGCGGATCTTTTGCCCGTCGCTCGTTTCGGATTCCGAACCGATGTCGCGCGTGTTGAGCAGGTACGCGATATGCCCCTGGCGTATCGCTTCGGGGATCTCGTCGCTGCCATCGCTGATCTTGCGCAAAATGTGCGTGCGTATACCGTTTTCTTTAAGGAACCGCGCCGTGCCGGAAGTTGCCTGGATGTTGAAACCGAGATTATAAAAGCGGCGTACGAGCGGCAGCGCCTCTTCTTTGTCTTTGTCGGCGATAGTGGCGAACACGGTGCCGTAATTCTGCAGCTTTGTGCCGGAAGCCTGTAACGCTTTGTAAAGCGCGCGGTTGAGCTTGTCGTCGTAGCCGATCGCTTCGCCGGTGGATTTCATCTCGGGCGAAAGGTACGCGTCCAGACCTTTTATTTTGTTGAAAGAGAACACCGGCACTTTGACGTAATAGCGTTTCTTTTCCTGCGGATAAATATCGAATATCCCCTGTTCTTTCAGCGTCTTGCCGAGTATGACCTCGGTCGCGATATCCGCCAGCGAATAGCCGGTGGATTTTGAAAGGAACGGGACTGTACGCGACGAGCGCGGGTTGACTTCTATGATATACACGTCGTCGTTGCGGTCGACTATGAACTGTATGTTGTAAAGGCCCACTATCCCAATGCCAAGCCCAAGCTTTTTGGCGTACTGAAGTATCACGCCCTTGACCTTGTCGGGTATGCTGAACGTGGGGTAAACGCTGATCGAGTCGCCCGAATGTATACCCGTGCGTTCGACAAGTTCCATTATGCCGGGTACGAATACGTCGCGGCCGTCGCAGATGGCGTCCACTTCTACTTCTTTGCCCTGAATATAATGGTCTACCAGCACCGGCTTGTCCGAATCTATCTCGACGGCGGTCTTCAGGTAATGGCGCAGCTGCTTTTCGTTTGCTACGATCTGCATGGCTCTGCCGCCGAGCACGAACGACGGGCGTACCAGCACGGGGTATCCGATCTCCTGCGCGGCGTTGATGCCGTCTTCTATTTTTGTCACCGCGCGCCCCTGCGGCTGAGGGATATTCAACTGCTGCAGGATCTTTTCAAAGCTTTCGCGGTTTTCTGCACGTTCTATCGCGTCGCAGTCCGTGCCTATTATCTTAACGCCGCGTTCCATAAGCGGTTGAGCCAGATTTATCGCGGTCTGTCCGCCGAGCGATGCTATTACGCCTTCCGGAGCTTCAAAATCTATTATCGCCATCACGTCTTCGGGCGTAAGCGGTTCAAAATAAAGCTTGTCGGCGGTAGTGTAGTCGGTGGATACCGTTTCGGGGTTGTTGTTTATTATTATGGATTCGTATCCGTTGCGCCGTATGGTCTGCACGGCGTGGACGGTGGAATAGTCGAATTCAACGCCCTGACCTATGCGTATCGGTCCTGCGCCGAGCACGACGATCTTCTTTTTGCCGGTCAGCCGCGAATCGTTTTCGCCGTGGTAAGACGAATAGAGGTATGGTATGTATGCGCCGGTGTGGAGAGTATCCACCATGCGGAACACGGGGACTATGCCGTTTTGCTTGCGCACGGCGTATATTTCGGTCTCTTTGCATCCCCACAGATTTGCTATATAGCGGTCGGAAAATCCCGCCTTTTTGGCTTTTTCCAGCGCCGCCGTATCGCCTTTGTTCTGTGCAAGCTCTTTTTCGATATCGGTTATTTTCTTTATTGAATCCAGGAACAGCTCTGTTATGTAAGTCACGCTGTGGATCTTTTCTACACTTACGCCGCGGCGCAGCAGTTCCGCGACCGCATAGATGTTGTCGTCGCGGAATTCAGCCACATAATCGAGCAGCTCGGCATCGGTGCGGTGATCGAACTTGGCGAGCCGTATATGGCATACGCCGGTCTCGAGTGAGCGGACGGATTTCAAAAGGCATTCTTCAAGCGTGGAACCTATGCCCATCACTTCGCCGGTCGCTTTCATCTGCGTTCCCAGCGTGTTTGCGGCGGAAGTGAATTTGTCGAACGGGAAACGGGGGAATTTTGCCACGATATAGTCGAGCCGCGGCTCGGTCGCCGCGGTGCCTCCCGCCACCGGGATGTCTTCCAGCGCCATGCCGAGCGCGATCTTTGCGGTGACACGCGCAATGGGGTAACCGCTTGCCTTTGAAGCCAGCGCCGACGAGCGTGAGACGCGCGGGTTCACTTCTATAAGATAATACCTGCCGGAAACCGGGTCGAGCGCGAACTGTACGTTGCATCCGCCTTCTATCTTCAGCTCGCGGATTATGCGTATGGCGCTGTCGTTGAGCATTTTCAGTTCGCGGTCGTTCAGCGAAAGGATCGGCGCCACTACTATGGAATCTCCGGTGTGGACGCCGACGGGGTCCACGTTTTCCATGCCGCAGATGGTAATGGCATGGTCGTTGGAATCGCGCATCACTTCGAACTCTATCTCTTTGTAACCCTTAACGCTCTTTTCCACCAGCACCTGATGCACGGGCGAAAGCTTGAATGCGTTTATTCCGATTTCCAAAAGTTCTTCGCGGCTTTCCGCAAAGCCGCCTCCTGTGCCGCCCAGAGTGAAAGCGGGGCGCAATACCACGGGGTATCCTATGGATTCCGCGGCGGCTTCGGCTTCATCGAGTGAATAGGTTATCTGCGAAGGTATGACCGGCTCGCCTATGGATTCGCACATCTCCTTGAAAAGCTCGCGGTCCTCGGCGCGCTCTATGCTTTCGCTCGAAGTCCCCAAAAGCTGAACTCCGCATTCTTTCAGCACGCCTTTCTTTTCCAGCTGCATGGCAAGATTCAGCCCTGTCTGCCCGCCTATGCCGGGAACAATGGCGTCCGGACGCTCGTAGCGGAGTATCTTCGCAACGTATTCGAGCGTCAGCGGCTCCATGTACACCTTGTCTGCTATCGAAGTATCGGTCATTATGGTGGCGGGGTTGGAATTGCAGAGTATGACCTCGTAGCCCTCTTCCTTCAACGCCAGGCACGCCTGAGTCCCGGCGTAGTCGAATTCCGCCGCTTGACCTATCACTATCGGCCCGGAGCCGATAATGAGTACCTTTTTGATGTCTGTCCTTTTTGCCATATTTGTTCCCCTCCGGATCTGTTATTTTACGTAAACCGGCTTGCCGTCCGACACCGTCATAAAGCATACGCCGTAAAGCTCCGATCCTTCGAACGGAGTCGCTCTTCCTTTTGATGCAAACTTTTCGGGATCCACCGTTTCGCTCGCGTTGAGATCCCACACCGAGCAGTCGTTTGTCTGCGGCAGCCCGAACCGATCTCTCGGCGCGACCGCCATAAGCTCTGCAAGGCGTTCCGCCGTAATTACGCCCGTTTTCACCAGCCCGGTGTACAGCGCCGGGAACGCCGTTTCAAGTCCGGCAACGCCAAACGCGCTTTTCTCCAGCCCGTACGCTTTTTCTTCCCGACTGTGCGGAGCGTGGTCGGTGGCGATCATATCGATCGTGCCGTCGCATACGCCTTCGGTCAGCGCGTATCTGTCGCTTGCGGAACGCAGAGGCGGATTCATTTTGAATCTGCCGTCTTCGCGAAGGTCGTTTTCGTCGAGCAGAAGATAATGGGGCGCCGTCTCGCATGTGACGTCGATACCGGCCGATTTGGCTTTGCGTATAAGATCTACGCTTTCTTTGCAAGAGATATGGCAAACGTGGTACGCGCAGCCGGTTTCGGCGGCAAGCCGCAGGTCGCGTTCGATCTGCCTCCATTCGCTTTCGGAACATATCCCGCGGTGTCCGTGGGCGGCGGCGTATTCGCCGGCGTGTATATATCCGCCGCAAAGCAGCGTCCCGTCTTCGCAGTGGGCGGCTATTATCTTGCCCAACGAACGCGCTTTGATCATGGCGGCGCGCATCATCTCTTCGCTCTGCACGCCTTTTCCGTCGTCCGAAAAAGCTATTACGTTAGGCGCCAGCGCCTCCATATCCGAAAGCTGCCCGCCTTTTTCCCCGGCGGTCACAGCTCCGTAAGGATGCACGCGGATCACCGCCTCGCGCTCTATCAGATCTGTCTGCGCCTTCAGATGCTCCGCGGTATCTGGAACGGGGTCTAAGTTGGGCATGGTGCATACGTCGGTGAAACCTCCGCGCGCCGCGGCAAGAGTACCCGTGCGGATCGTCTCTTTATAAGAAAAACCCGGTTCGCGAAAATGCACGTGCACGTCGCAAAAGCCGGGAAAAACGGTGTATTCGTGAAAAGCGGGCAATAACGCCTTGTCGATGACGGGGGCGAAAGAGGGAAGACCTTTTATTTTGAGCACTGTGTAAGAGCCGTTCATGTTCATCGGCGACCTCCGTTCATAAAAATACGCCTTGCCTGTATGATACCGGCAGGGCGAACGATCGCTTCAAAAGCGCGCTGGCACAACGCGGCTGCGCCACGCGGTTTTCAATTTATCTTGCCGATATCTCTGTATCGCTTAAAGACCTTAGATATTGTAACACGCGCACGCGGCTTTGTCAAGAAATAAACGTTAAGTTTTTTTGGCCGATTTTCCGTGCGCAATGTGCAAATTCTACAAACGCGCCGCGCAAGTACAGTTTTTTCGTTCCCGGGCTGCAATATGCTCGCCGCAGACGAACATCACGCACAGAATGCGCACCGCTTGCGAAGCAAACATCGCGTCCGTGCAGCGGAACGTATTGTCAAACAGCTTTCTTATAAAGCTGCTGCCGTTTTCTTTTCGCTTTTCTCGATCACGCCTTCACTGAAAAAAGTTGCAGGAGAAAACGAGGAGAAAAGTTAAGAGTGAAGACGGCAAAAAAGAAAAACCGCATTAGCGATTTTTTCTTTCACGTATAGGAGCGCGTAAATGATACGTAAAGTTGTGCCATATTGGCTCAGCTTTTTGCCCGAAAGCCAAATCCGCCGATTTTGGCACAGCTTTGGCAGTAGAATACTGCCACGTGGTGACGCAAGTGATGCCGGTGACGGCTTTTATGGTATATATCATCTTTTCCGTCACTCCCGTCACTGCCGTCACCGTGGGGATCAAAAGTAACTGTCAGTACCGATCATACTTTCGCTGACCGGGGGGCAAATTTGACCGTTACTTTCCGCAAGGTGGGCGCAATACTCGTAAAAGTGCGTGCATTTATAAAAAATGCTTTTGCCGTTTTTCCTGAACCGCGTTCCTGCCCGAGTGTTTCTCCGGCGTCGTTTCGCTTTCTCCCGGAGCAAGGAGGTCACGGCAAAGTCATATCTCATTCAGATGGTCATTTGGTTGTCAAAGAACAAAAAAAGAACCGTTACATAGGAACACCAAAAGGCGAGACAACTACCTCGCTTTTAAAAGTGCGTCTATGTAACGGCTCCTTTTAAGAGTCCAGGATCACTTAGATCTTGCATCCCCGCCCGTGATCCAAGGCAGATGGGACATGTGCGGCAATTACGAGTCCGGGGTCCCCGAAAAGTCGATAGACTTTTTGGGGTGGATATCTCGCCGCCGCGTTGTCGGGCGTAAAGCCCGCAAATATGTTGACACCGATATTCGGTTTTCGTGCTTTTCCCGCATAAAGCGACAAAATCACAAATATTATTATACAGAACATTTGTTCGTTTGCCAAGGGGCTAAATCAAAAAACGCGTCAATTCTCTCAGATGTCGGTATTTACCGACAACTTAAAATCTATAAAAGTCATTTTTCCTTGTTATTTCACAATAATTTCGCTTTTATGGCTTGCAATACCGCATATTGTGTGCTATAATGAACTGAATTATAGTATTCGGAAAAACATTAATGAGCTCACCGTCAAATCCGACGCTGAGCTGGAAGCTCTGATGCACGAATGAGCGGCGCCGTGTTTGAAGAACGTTTTGTAAAGCTTGTCGAAGATAACGGCGGCTTTGAGTATTATCAGGCGTACCGGGGCGACGT
>CACYCI010000077.1 GCA_902772845.1 uncultured Ruminococcus sp. | reverse complement strand
TTGTGCATGGCAAAAAGGCACAAATGAGAACTTGAACGGCTTACTTCGTGAGTTTTATCCCAAGGGTAGAAACCTATCTCGCGTCAGTCCTAAAACGCTCGAAAAAAACCTGGCGTTGATCAACGCCAGGCCTAAAAAAGTTCTTAATTTCCACAACCCAGTGGATTTGTTTGATGATTCAATTCAAAATCTGTTGCACTTCACTTGACGATTCATCTTTCTCTATCCCGTTCAGACTGACGTCACGCGGAAACCCGGCGCCGCTATAAGGCGGAACGGTTTAAGCTTTGGTGACGTTTTTCTTTTTCATATAGTACCACAACCCGAAAGCGATCGCCGCGCTGCCCACAAATATGAGCGCGATAATCAGCCCGACTTTGCCTGACCTGTCGCTGATCTCGGGTTCGGATATTTCCCGGCTGGCTGCCGTTTCGGACGGTTCTTCCGCGGATTCCTGACCGGGCTGCTCGGAAAAAGGTTCCTCGGCGGAAACGTCGCTTGTTTCGTTCACCTTTTCGTAACCGCATTCTTTGCAAACGCCGTTTTCGTCGAATTCGTGTTCTTCCCTTTCGGTCTCGTCGCCGCATTCGCAAACGCCCCAATGATATGAATCGTCATATTCGAGCCCATAGATATGTGTATGAGGCGGATCGAGTTCGGGGATGGTTTCGCTTTCTTTATAGCCGCAGACGCTGCATGAACGTTCCTTTTCGCCTTGCACACCGACCTGCGGTTCGGTGACCGTGGTCCACTCGCCCCATTCGTGCGCCTGAAGTTCGGTCTTATCGCCGCAGGAGCATTCGGTCCAATGTCCGTTTTCGTCTGATTTCTGTACGTATTTATGAGTGTGCTCGAGCGCGGGGACGGTCATATATTCTATTTCTCCGCACGCCGAGCATTTGCGCATTTTTTTGCCTTCAACGCCTTCTTTGGCGGAAGTTACGGTCTGCCATTTGCCGAAAGAGTGTTTGCCGCCGCCGAAACGGTAAGCTATAACGGCGGTGTTTTCGTTGACGTCGAGCACTTCCGCGGCGGGCGAGACGGTGAGTTCAGGCGCGAAGACGAGTCCGTCTTCGGCTTTGAACGTGACCTTTGCCACATATTCAGATGTGCAGCGGGCTTTTTCGTCGGCTTTCCACGACGCGCCGTCTTTGGTCCATTCGACCTTTTGTGCGACGGCGCCGGAAGTCACGACCTTGATCACCGACGTGGGCTTTTCACCCATTTTTACTTTGGGTACGGAAGAAAGCTCCAGCTGAGAGATCACATGAGAAAACGCGCCGTAATCCATGGTTATGATAATGTTTCCGTTGCCGGAAACCGAAACGTCGGGATCCGGCCCCCCCGCGACTGTCACATCGGAAGCAGAAGCTGCGAGCCCCGGCTCTATTTCCACCGCAAGCGAAAACGGCGCGTATGGTTCAACTGCCCTTTCGAGCGCTTCGCTCACGTCGCCTCCGCCGGGAAGCATATAAGTGTTTGCCGAAACGCTGTATATCACAACGTCGACCGATTCGCCGGCGGTAAACGTGAACACCACGTTTTTGGGCTCGCCGTTTTCAAAGCTGACCTTTACGGCTTTCATGATATCGCCGTATTCGCTGCCGGCGTGGAAGGAAGGTATGGTAACGCTGATCTTGCCGGTCGTGCCGTGCGGCGTGCTGTAATGGTAGCCGCAGGTCTTACACGTAAAGACCGTTTCGGTGCCGGAATCGACGCCTTCGTCGAAATCGTGCGGGCCGCTTTCAACGGTTTCACCGCAAACCGAGCACACAAGTTCGTGGTGTTCGCTGTCGTAACTGTAGGCGTTTTCGTTATCCTTATGTTCGCATTTGACGTTGACCTTTGCTATATAAGTGGCGGCATCACCGTTTTCCGAAACATAATAAGGAACTCCGCCTGAACCGAGCGCTTTGAATACGGTCTCGGTAGTAAGGACGTGCAACTCGTCGGCGGTGACGTTTATAAGCACGGAATATTCGCCCGCGACCGCGGGAGTACCGGGGTCGAGTTCTTCTTCACCGGCGAGCCAACGGACCCTGGCGGAAGCGATCCCGGCGGAAGACGTGGTGATGGTATTCGGCCCGAGCGGAGTGCCGTATTTGACAGAACCGCTGAACACTACCGAAAGGATCTCTTCCCTTTCGCCGACTTGCGGCGCGGGGAACTGGTAGTTGACGGTGAGAAAACGGTTGTCGACGGGATCGGTCATACTGTCGGCGGTCTCGCCGTTGACAGTAACGGCAACGGTATAATCTTCGCCGAAAACGTTGCCCGTTTTTGCTTTTAAGAACACGTAAACCGTATAGCTGACGCCCGAACGGAACACCTGATCGAACGGGACGGGCCCGGAAGGATCGTTCCATTGAACGCCGTTCTTTATGTAGTATTCGTTGCCGTCGTAGCTGTAATCCACGATATATTCGGCTCCGGCGGGAAGAGTCACGTTGTAGCTGGGCAGTTCACCCACTGCCGGAGCGGCGATGCCGGTGAGATCGACGGCGAGCACGGTATGAAGATCCGTATCGTCGTAAACCGGCTGTGACGCGGGCACGCGCGCGAACGCCGTAAGCGGCAAAACAAATGCCATTAAAACAGCCGCGAGCACAGGGACAAATCTTTTCATGCTTTATTCCTCCTGAATATCGTTATAAGCGCGCAAAGACACGCAGTTTATTATTGTATATATGATACATCTTTTGTCGGAAAAAGTCAATAGAGCAAATGTTTCGGTTTTGTGTATTCGGCGCTTGCAAAAGGAGTCGGGCGATGGTATAATGGATCTGAAAAAAGCAAGGGAGGCGGTGCACCGTGCGGCTTTTCATAGCGCTCGTGCTGAGCGACGAGGCAAAGAACGCTCTTGCCCAAACTCAGCTGCTGCTTAAAAGAGCGGGCGTACGCGGCAGTTATGTGCCGGAATCGAATTTTCATATAACTCTGGCGTTCATCGGCGAATACGGCGACCCGGCGCGCGTGCTTTCCGTTTTACGATCCGCAGGCGATCCGCGTTTTTCGGTAACCATAGGCGGTATAGGCGCGTTTCGCGGTGTACTGTGGGCGGGCGCGGACGGCGGCAGAGCGTTATTCGAATATGCGGCAAAGATACGCGGCCTGCTCGAAAACGCCGGGATCCCTTATGACAAAAAGCGCTTTTCACCGCATATCACGCTGCTGCGCGGACCCGACCGCACGGAAATACCTGCGGAAGCAGCGCCCGCGGTCACAGTCAGATGCGCGCACGCGGCGCTTATGCGTTCCGACCGCGGCGAGCACGGCATGATATATACCGAAATAAAATAAATAAAGGCCGCTTGCACGGTCGGCGCATCAGCTCTGCAAGCGGTCTTTTTCTTTTTGCTTTTTTGCTTTTTCCAATGCTTTTCGGCGTTTTTCCGCACCCACGGCGCACTCGCGCAAGATACGGAAACCTTCGGCGAGTATGCGCTTGGATTCCGCATCCATCGCGGCGTAAGCGCGTATTTTCGCTAAACTTTTTCTTCCGGCGAGCAGATCTCCGGCGGTCACCGCGCCTCCGGCGCTGAGCACTTTGAACGCAGCTTCTACAGCCCTTCCGCGATCCGAAGGCGGCATTTCGGCAAGCCAGCGTTTCAGCGTATCGTCGACCGTTCGGCTCATTTCGGTAAGCTCAGGCATCTGCACGAAACCGCCGCGGCGGACGCACCAACTGTAAAGGTCATGCTGCATCAGCGCGCGCCGCACGCTTTTTACGATCACTGTGTCTTCCCGATGGCTCATAAGCATCCCCACCACCGAAGACTGAGGAAGGAACGAACGCACTTTATGCAGTACGGCATTGTATTCGGGCGAACCGGCGACCTTGTCCAAAAATCCCGGGCCGTCGTGATTCCTCACCGATACTATGCGTTCACGCACGGCGGGCGGGCAAAAAGCCGCGGCGTAAACGGCAAGATTTCCGCCTTTGGAATGCCCGGTGACGCGGATCGGTCCGCCGTAAAGTTCAGCAGACCGCGTAAGATACTTCACCGCTTCCGCCTGGGCCGGAACGACATCCGAAAAAGACATATTGAAATCTTCTTTCCAGCCGAGCGCCGTGCCGTCGGTGCCGCGATAAGCCACGCAGATACTGCCCGGCAGTACGAAAGTCACTGCAGAAAACTGCTTTTCCGCCGTTTTATCGGCCTCATTGACGTATCTCGCCACTCCGAGCGAGGCATAACGTTCGGAAGACGCCATAAGGCGGCAAAGAGACATGTCGCCTTCTATAAGCTGTTCCTTTTCGCCGCTTTCAAACTGTGCCGCGAGTTTTCCGTACAACTGTCCGAGCGGGACAGGCCCCTCGTCTTCGCCGAGCAGACCTTCGAGCGGAAGATACGCCGCGCGTGAAAAGACCAGCGCGTCCGCTTCGCAGAGCGGTACGCTTTCTACCGTAAGGTCACCGCGCCATTCTATGTAATCCAGAATATTAGCCATTTTCCGAATCCGCTTTTATCACCCGTGCGATAACTTCGGCGGCGACCTGAGTGCCGAAAACACCGGGGTGATAATCGTCTTCAACAAAGAGCTCGTCGGCGCGGCCGCGCAAGTCGTAAAAAGCGTTGCCGACGTCTGCTACAAGGCAGCCGTTTTCGCGGGCGGCTTCGTGATAAGAATCGCAAAGTCCGTGCGTCATCTCTTCGTAGCCAAGACCTGTTTCGGCAAGGCGCGCGCTGCCTTCGCGGTAAGCCCACGTAGCGTAAAGCAGCGGCTTTGCGCCGCTCTTTTTTGCAAGAACGGAAAGTTCTTTGACGCTGTTCATAAAGCTTTGCTTTTCGGTCACCGGCCCGCGCGACATTTCCTGCAGGACGACGTAATCCCATTTTTCTTCAAAAAGCTTTTGCGCTTTCGCGCCCAACTCCGTGGCGGGGTTGAGCTGTTCCGAAAGCCGCGCGCCGCCGCGCACATTGCGCACCACGTACGCGCCGAGTTTTTCGGCGAGCACTTTATCCAGATCGTTGCAATAAGTAAAGCTGTTGCCCAGCATAAGTATCCTCATTTTTGTTCCCCTTTTCCTGAATAAGATCCCAAAAAAAATATTCGCCGCGCGTAAAACCGTTGCACCCGACAAACGGAGCGGCTTTACTTTTCCACTGCGGTTATGCCCGTGCGGGCTATATCGAATTCGGCGCCGCCGAACAGCGCGCAGAAGCGTTTAAGGTCGTCGCCTGTCCCGCACAGCTCATATACGGCGCCCGAATCGCTTTGCGAAACTATACGGTAATCCAGCCCGCAGACGTTTTCTGACGGCGCGGAAGCTCCGCGCACGCCTATGAGGAAAAGCTCGCGCCACACGGTCCGTTCGGGGTCGAGCATAGCGACGCTTATTACGTCTTCGACCTTTCTGAGCTGACTTTCTATCTGTTCAAACGTGCGGTCGTCACCCAGACATTCTATTGTCATGCGCGAAACGCGCGGGTCGGGAGTTTCGCCGACAGTAAGACTTTTTATGTTGTAGCCGCGCCGGGCGAACAGACCCGAAATGCGCGTTAAAACGCCCGAATTGTTATTTACGAACGCCGAAAAAATGCGCGTCTTCATATATCGCCCTCCCATGTTATAAGGTACGGCCCGTTCACCGAGCACGCCGCAACGAGCGCGGCTTCCAGTTCCGCGGGAGTGTGCGCCCGTGCGAACGGAACGCCCATGGCGCGCGCCAGCGCGGAATGATCGATATGCGGAAGCTTGGTCTGATACAATCTGCCGCCGTACTGTTCGTTCTGCCATTTTTCTATCATGCCGAGCGTGCCGTTGCACACCACGATCTGGACCACGGGGAGCCCGTAACGGACGGCGGTGGTGAGTTCCTGCATATTCATGCCGAAGCTTCCGTCGCCGGCGACATTGATAACGCGTTTTCCGGTGCCGATGGCGGCGCCGATGGCGGCGGGAAGTCCGAACCCCATAGCTCCGAGCCCTCCGCTCGTTATGAAGGTGCGCGGCTGTTCGGTGCCAATGCGGTTGACCGCCTCTATCTGGTGAAGCCCCACCTCTGTGGTGACTATCACGCCGCGGCGGTGACGTTCGATAACGCCGAAAAACCCTTCCGCCGGCGGTTTTCCGCCGGAAAACCCTTTGTAGGGTTTGGCGTTTATTCGCGGAAGCATAAGGCCGAGCGTCTCTTTCATATCGCCAACGACGCGCGTATGGTATTCGGCGTTCTTGCCGGTCTCGGCGGCGTCAATGTCTATATGGAGTATCTTTGCGCCGTTTGCAAACGCCACGACGTTTTTCATAAGTCTTTCGGAAAACCTTATGCCCATGGCGATGAAAAGGTCGCACTTTTTAAGCGCCCTCTTTGCCTGTTCGCCCAGGTTCATTCCGACCACGCCCGCGTAAAGCGTATCCGGCGCGGGGAACGCGCCCTTGCCCATGGCGGTGACCGCCACGGGGCTGTTTATGCGGTGCGCGAATTCGTAAAGCTCGCCGGAGCTTTCGGATGCTATGACGCCGCCCCCGGCGCAAATGAACGGATATTCGCAAGCGTTGACTGCCGCGACGGCGTTTTCCACTTCTTCCGACGCAGGGCGGTATTCACGCGCGGGCAACGGCGCGACGTCGCAGTTTTGCGTATCGGTAGTGAAGATATCCGTGGGGATATCCACGAGCACGGGCCCTTTTCTGCCGGAATCCGCTATAAGGAACGCGCGTTTCATCACGTCGGCGAGCTCGTCGGCGGATTTGACTATAAAATTGTGCTTGGTGACCGGCATGGTCACGCCGGCAATATCGATCTCCTGAAAAGCGTCGTGCCCCAAAAGCGAAAGCTTGACGTTGCCGGTTATAGCGACGAGCGGTATACTGTCCATATACGCGTTGGCTATGCCTGTGACCAGGTTGGTCGCTCCCGGGCCGCTGGTGGCGATCACCACGCCGACTTTTCCGGTGGCGCGGGCGTAACCGTCCGCCGCATGGCAGGCGAACTGCTCGTGCGCGGTGAGGATATGGGTTATACCGGAGCCGATAAGCGAATCATAGACCGGAAGCACGCTTCCGCCCGGATACCCGAATATATGGCTGACGCCGTGGCTTTTAAGACATTCCACGACGATCTGCGAACCTTTCATAATTGCTGTGACACCGCCTTTTTATGTATATGCGCGGATCATTCGACCCCCACGGACAGCTCGCGTATTATCACCTGCTCGTACGCTTTGCCGGAAACGTAGACTTTGACGCCGGTCAGGAGAACTCTTCCTTCGTTTATGTTCTGCGCGGGTATGCCGAGTTCTGAAAGCGCTATCTTCCCCCTCAGCGTCTGCCCCGCTTTTATATCGCCGACTTCGTTGCATTCGGCGCCGATCGCCTTGTTTATTGATACATAGGTCCCCTCGGTGAAAGCCGAAGGAGTGGATCCGCTGAAATACAATATAAGACTGGCGCATACGCCGCCGGTGGAAATGTTGTAATACAGATATCCGTTTTCGACAGAAAGCGAAATCGGCGCAGCAGGCAATCCTTCGGCATAAGGCCAGAGCCCGTTCGTGTTTGCCAGATGGAGCGCATTGCCGTATTTTTTTATTGAAAGCAGCGACTTGTCCGCTGTGAACCACGAATCGGAGTCGAGTTCACAGACAGGCGTCTTGCCTTCGTCAAGGTACAAATAGGTGTCTTCTTCGGAAACCTTTTCGGCTTTTGGATCGTGCTCGAACCGCTCCTCGAACCAGTTCACAAGCGCGTCGGCGAATATGGCGTTGCCTTTATCGGCAAGATGGATGCCGTCACGAAGGAGCGTGCCATAACTGACGCCCTCGCACGCGGCGAACATATCGATCAGATATGCGCCGGTCTCTTCAGCGACGCGGCGGGTAACGTCGTTATAGACTTCTTCCCACGCCAGCGGATCTCCGCCCACGGATTCGTACATCGACTTGCTCTGCCCCTGAGCAGCCCAGAATTTGCCGGGGTCGAGCGGATTTGCAGTGAGGAGGATCGGTTCGGCGCCGCAATCGCGCACCATACGCACAAGCGTTTTCAAATTTTCGCCGAACTGCTCAGGCGTAACGCGGGGATTGCCCGCCGTCTCCATGATGAGGTCGTTCATCCCGAACAGAAGCGTTATATAATCCGCGCCGCGGTCGGCGGCGTAAGCGCTGAACCTGTCGATACCCTGCGCGGAGGTTATACCGCCCATAGCGCCATTGAAATAATACATATTCAGACGTTCTGCGGCAGTGCGTCCCCACGAACCGAGCGCGGTTATGGAATCGCCGAACACCACAAGCTTTTTGCCGTCTATATAAGGGCTTTCGGATATTTCTTCCGAGCTTTCTTCCGGATCCTGCATGCTTTCTTCCCCGCTTTCTTCTGCCGAAGCCGTAACGCTCGTTTCGGCGCCGGACGCCGTAGCGCTTACTTCTTTTGAATTAGTTTCACCTTTCCCGGCGCACGCCGCGAACGATACCGCAAACGTGAGCAAAGCGAGAATAATACATATTAGCTTTTTCATATACCGCCTCAATTCTGCTTTTGAACAAGCTTGTATTCGTCGTAAAATTCGTAATAAGGACAGTCTGCGAACGAATCCGAAAGAAAACGGATCATTTCATCTTCATCCAAAGAGACCCGGCATTCGTAGCATTCGGTATCTTCGTTATAATCGTAATTCACGCACGTTTCGCAGTTGGAAACGCACTTTTTGCGCTTTTGTTCCATAATCTCATCTCCATTGTGTGTCGAGCCAAACGGCGCGTTTGGTGAGGAATTCCTCCATCCACGCGGCGCTTTTAGCAGGGTCCGCCGTCCCCCAGCGTGCGCATTCGAACGCTATATCCTCGGCATATTTTTGCGAAAATTCCGGAAGCATGCGTATCATCTCGTCATAAGTGCCGTCGCTGCGGACGCGGCGCCATTTTTCCTTAACTATTTCGCGGAACTCGTCGCATTGGTACAGCGTTATATACCAGCTTGACGAGCGGTTGCCGGCGTAATCTATAAAACGGTCGGGCTGCCACGCCGACACCCAAAAATGATCTGTCTCAAAGCCGTAACTGGTATCGAACGCCCACGAAAGATCCCACGGGGCGCAGAACGTCAATACCGGCGACGGCGACGAAAGATCGGCGTACATAAAGAAACTTCCCACGCCGACGTCCTTATCCATTGCGAGTTCTTCAACGATATACATGGCAGCGGCGGAATCCAGATCGAGCACGTTGGAAATACATTCGCCCGCCGTGGTGAATTCAGGCGCTTCCGCAAGGTCGTAAGAAGAGGTCAGCTTATAATAAGCGTTGTTGAATATCGCCCGGTATACTATGCTGTATACGTTGTTTAGGTATTTTTGAAGCGTAGCCACCTGGGCGGAAGTGAGCTCGTCATATTTCAGCGAAACATACACCGGGCGCGTCATACGCGTGACCCCGTACATATCGGTGAGCGGTACGTTATACGAAAGTATAAAGCAGTTCGACGCCGTCTGCGGGTAATTTTCGAGTTCCATCAGAAACCCGGCGTCCGTACCAGTGTCGCCTTCGGCGAGCTCGGGGATATCTATGCGATATTTATCTATCTGCACCTGGTCGCAAACTTCGTAAACGCCCATGAACGAGCCGTTTATATACAGCTTGGCGAAAGTGACGTCCGGGCAGAAGACGTCTTTATCGCACAAAGATCTGAAGAGGAAGAACGGTGCTGTCTCGCGCAGATAATTGCCGTCGCCGCGCAAAAGCACCCAGCTCTTGCATTCGGCGCCGCCGTTGAGCCCCAGCATGGGAGTGCGTTCTTCGAACTTTATGCGGTAATGCACCTTGTGGCCCTTTATCCATTCGGTGTCGCCGTACATGGACGAAGCGTTGCCGCGCACGCGCATGCCCGCTTCGGCGTCCGCAAAATCGTATCCGTCGCTTCCCGTAACGCTGACCGAACACCTTGAATACGTATCGCGCTCGTAAACGCCCTTCCCGTCAGAAGTATACACGCTTATTACCGGAAGGTCGCCTTCGTAAGCGAACAGCGCGCAAATATCGCCGCACTTCACGTCATAGTCGCGCTCCGGAGCGACGCCGCCGTCGCTCCAGCCGACGAACTCCAGATGCTCGCCGGGGATCGCCTTGAGCTTTAGCGTCCTTTCGTTTTTGACCGAAACGGCGACCGTGCCGCCGTCTGACGCGACAGCGGGAACGGTATCGGATCTGTCGGTCACAGTGCCGTAGGAGACCGTGCAGATAGGTTCGGTCACCGCTTTTCCGCAAACGCGGCAAACGCCGCTTGCGGAATACACTCTTTCACGCCCGGAACGCGACAGAGAAAACCGCGGAGACGCTATATCGTGGCCTGTTGCGGGGGCCGTGACGAGCATCGTCTTGCCGCAGCGCGCGCAGGTGTAAAGCGTGCTGCCGTTTTCTGTACACGAAGCGGCATGCTCTTCGGTAACGGAATAAGCGTGGCCGAGCGGATCCGTATGTTCGGCAGTGTATTCGTCGCCGCAGGAACAGCGATACGCCGTATATCCGCCGTTTTTGCAGCCGGGCGCAGTAACGGTGGCTTTATAACTGTGGACGTGCGCGTTTTCGCCCGCGCAAGCGGCAAAAAGCAGCGAGCATATCACCGCCGCCGAAACGAGCAGCTTTTTCACCGAACCGCACACCTCCCATTTTTTCTTTTTGTTTTATTTTACCACCTTTTTTTCGCGAATGCAACAGAAAAAGCGGCTTGGCGCCGCTTTTTTGCCGCTTTTGAGCACATTTTTATTTTTTGAAATCGAATTTTCCCGGCAAAAGTTCGCCCAGCGTGAACATGACCGGTTTTCCTTCCCGTTCCAGATACACCTTGAAGCCGGCACCGCAGAATTCGCCGAGCGCCTGGCGGCAGACGCCGCACGGGTAGCACATATCGGTATTGCCCACAATAGCTATAGAAACAAATTCGCGCTCGCCTTCGGACACCGCCTTGAAAAGCGCGGTCCGTTCGGCGCATACCGTGGGCGAAAAAGACGCGTTTTCTATATTGCAGCCGGTATACACCCTGCCGCTCTTACCGAGCAGGGCAGCGCCGACTTTGAACCCCGAATAGGGAGAATACGAAAACTCACGCGCGGACTTTGCCGCTTTTATAAGCTGTCTGCCTGTCATAGACGCGCTTCCTCCGCCAGGAGCCCTACCAGCGCGCTGGTCCCCAGGCGTGCCGCCCCGAGTTCGAGATACGTCTCGGCGTCTTCGACGCTCCTTATACCTCCCGCGGCTTTTACCGATTTGCCGACGCATTCGCGCACCAGAAGTTCAACGTCTTCGGGCGTGGCGCCGTGCTTGGAAAAGCCGGTGGAAGTCTTTATATAATCCGCGTCAGAAACCGCGACCGCACGGCACGCGAGTATTTTTTCTTCGCGCGTGAGCAGGCAGGTCTCTATTATCACTTTGAGCAGCTTTCCGGCGCAGGCGGCTTTGACCGCGTTGATCTCTTCGACCGCCGCTTTTAAGTTGCCGCTTTTTATAAAGCTTATGTTTATGACCATATCCACTTCGTCGGCGCCGTCCGCGACTGCGCGCGCCGCCTCGTACACTTTTACATCCGCCGTGGAATAGCCGTTGGGGAACCCTATCACCGTGCAGACCGCTACCCTGCCGCGCGCGTATTCGCTCGCCTGCCTGACAAAGCACGCGGGAATACACACCGAAGCGGTACGGTATTTTATTCCTTCGTCGCAAAGGGCGCGTATGTCTTCCCACACGGCAGTCTGTTTTAAGTTGGTGTGATCGCAATGCGAAAGGATATATTCCGCCGAATATTTGCGCATATAGTTCGCTCCTTACTCTACAAGTCAAAAAAAGTGGGCGTAAGCTCACTTTTTAAGAACCTGTTATTTGAATTTTCTCTTGCGGGCGGCTTCTGCCTTTTTCTTGCGCTTGACGCTGGGTTTTTCGTAATGTTCTCTCTTACGCAGTTCCGAAGGAACGCCGCTTCTGAGGTAGGATCTC
>CACYCI010000076.1 GCA_902772845.1 uncultured Ruminococcus sp. | reverse complement strand
GACACGCGTTATGGAGGCACCACCCGGAATCGGACCGGGGAATGAAGGTTTTGCAGACCTCTGCCTTACCGCTTGGCTATGGTGCCGAATATTTCGTTGCTCGGGTATTCTATCACATCAAACGCGAAATGTCAAGCCCGTTTTTGCCAAAACGCAAAAAAAGATTGCCGGTTATTTTTTTGTTTAAGCGTTATTTAAGTTTCGCGGGTATAATAAAGGCACAAACAAAGTAACCGTCCCTGCGGCGTTTCGCCGGCGGGGAAAACACCCGACAGCACAAAAGGAGGCACGCCATGAAAATCATCTATAAAGCAATATCCGTATTAATAGCTATAACGATGCTGCTTTGCGCCTGTTCGCCTGACGCGGCGGGTCCGTCTTCGTCAACTCCCGGCAGCACGGCGGCGGTCGCTTCCGGCGACGTCAGCGAAAGCGCGACTATCTCTGCGGCGCCGGTCGAAGATTTTACCGACGACACGAAAATAGCTGTCGGTGAATTTGACGTGACCTCCTCCGGGGAAGGCGCGGCGGTATCCGCCGAAGGCGGCGTATATACGGTCACCGCCGCCGGGGAATACACTTTTTCCGGCGCGCTCCAAGGGCAGATCGTCGTAGACGCCCCCGAGGACGCGGAAGTAAAGCTTATACTGAACGGCGTTTCGGTAAGCTGTTCAAATTCCGCGCCCATCCTTATCAAAAGCGCGCTCGAAGTGACGGTCAAATCTGAAGAAGGGACGTACAACACCGTCGACGATCTTCGCACGGGGGATCCTTCCGCTGCCGAAAGCAGCGAAGAAAACTACGACGCCGTCATATATGCCGCGTGCGATCTGAAACTTACCGGCAAGGGAACGCTTGTAGTTACGTCTTCGTACGATAACGGAGTCAAGACTAAAGACGATCTTTCCGTAAAGAACGTGTCGCTCAAAGTCACTTGCCCCGGAAACGCGCTCAAAGGCAACGATTCAGTCACGGTCAGATCCGGCTCGCTGATACTCGTTTCCACTGCTTCCGACGGCGTGAAAACTTCCAACAGCGACGTCTCTTCAAAGGGCAATGCTCGCGGAAACGTCACGATATCCGGCGGCACCGTGTATATCTACGCCGCCTGCGACGGAATGAGCGCCGCGCGCGACGTGTATATAAACGAAGACGAGGAGGCGTGCTCGGTAAACGTATTTACCGCTTCTTACGCGGGCGAACAGTCAGGCGGCAGCGAGATGTACCTTATACTTTCCAGGTCCGATTATTCATCTTCAATGGATTATTACGCTGTCTTTTATAACGGCGACGTTGCGGAAGGGAAATCTGTCAAATGCGGATTCGACAGCATGGTCTACAGCGGACGCACCGCGTACTACGGGCTCAGCTTCACCGCGCCCGAAGGTTATTCGTCCGTGATGTTCACCTCGGTCGAAGCGGGCGGCTCGCCGGATCTTTCGGAGCTTGCGTCTTCCGCTTCCGGTGAGGCGGTCAATGCCAATATGAACGCTTATCTCGTCCAATCCGCGTCCGGCAAAGTGTTTTCCGGCGACTGGGTGAACCTCACCTCCGGATCCGGCAGCTCCAAAACGACTTATTCATCCAAAGGGATAAAAGCCGAAAACGAAATATACGTTTCCGCGGGCAGCGTGAACGTAAAGGCCATGGACGACGGGTTGCATGCCAACGCTGGAGAAAAGCTCGAAGACGGCACGGTCGGTTCCGGCAATATAAATATCAGCGGCGGTAATATCGCGATAGTTTCCGCGGACGACGGAATGCACGCCGACGGAGAACTGAACGTCACCGGCAGCACTATAGATATAGTCGAATCGCACGAAGGGCTCGAGGCGAACGTCGTTAATTTGGGCGGCGGCAAAGTGACGGTATACGCGAACGACGACGGGATCAACGCCTGCGCCGGAAGCACGACCCCGCTCGTCAATATCACGGGCGGCACGCTCGACGTCACGACTCCTTCCGGCGATACCGACGCGGTCGATTCCAACGGCGCCTTCTCGATGTCCGGCGGAGTCGCGATCATCAAGGGCGGCTCGCAGAACGGCGGCATGGCGGGCTCGGTAGACGTAGACCGCACGCTTTCCGTCACGGGTGGGACCATACTCGCCTTCGGCGGGATCTGCGAAACGCCTTCCGGCGGTTCGGGCGCGTGCGTGTACGTTTCGCAGGGGACTTCATTTTCCGCCGGGGATTACGCGCTGAAAGACGGTTCCGGTAACTCAATAGCCGAATTCACGCTTTCGGCTTCGTATTCGTCCGTGTGGATCGCATCCGATCAGATGACGGTCGGCGGAAATTACACGCTCGAAAAAGACGATACTTCCGTTCTCAGCTGGGATCAGACTTCTTCTTCCGTCGGCTCCGCCGGCGGCGGATACGGCCCCGGAGGCGGCGGCAGACCGGGCGGCGGCAGACGCTGAAAAGTTGCGTAAAAAGTCGTAAGTATATACTGTTTTTTTCCGAAAATCTATTGACATAACGGCGCCGATGTGATATATTTCCATTGTAATATCAATGGAAAGGGGTATATTGTAATGTCTACGCTCAAAAAACTGTTTCCGTTTTCTTTCGGTCTTTCCGGTGACGTAATAAAGCTTATCATAAGCATAATCATTTATCTCGTTATCGGCGCTGTCGGCGGCGTTATCATCGGCTTCCTCAGCGGTCTTGCCGTTATCGGCTGGCTGTTCGCCATCATAGGCAGCTTGCTCGGCATCTATACTCTCGTAGGTATAGTACTCGCAGTGCTCAATTTCCTTAAGATCGTCTGATCAGTTGCAACGCAAAAAAGAAGTTCGTTTTTTGCGAGGTGTCCTAAAGGACAGTTTATAAAAAACCGGCTGAGG
>CACYCI010000075.1 GCA_902772845.1 uncultured Ruminococcus sp. | reverse complement strand
ACTTTTGCGTGTTTTATTATTTTGTGTATGTGCAGCCGGAATCGAATTCAACTGTGCCGTTGAAATTCTTGATCTTTCCTGTTACGGTGATGGTGTCGCCGACCGCGAGCTCGCTGCCGTCTTTGAGACGGTAACACATGATATCTTTATCCGCGACTTTTATGGTAACGGTTATATTGCCGTACTCTTCGCTGTAAGCGGTGTCGATCCTGGTTATAGTACCGGTGAGCGTGTAAGTGGTGCTCATGGCGGTGCCGGGTTCGAGTGCGAAAGCGGCTTCGAGTATTTCGGCTTCGGTCTCGAGCTTCTTTTCGCCTTCGCCCTTGGAAACCGTTACGAACGTAGAGGCCTCGACGAATTCAACGGTGCCTTTGTAGTTCTTTATGTCGCCGGTGACGGTGATCACGTCGCCGACGCCGACAGTCGCGGCGTCTTCGCCTTTGATACGGAAGCACTGGACGGTCTTATCGCCGACTTTGAAGTTGACGGTGACGTTATCGAACTGTTCGCTGTAAGGCGTGACCATGGCGGTAACTTCACCGGTAAGCGTGACCTCGCTGCCAAGGGATTCGCCGTCGGCGAGCGCGAACGCTCTTTCGAGTATTTCGGCTTCGTCGCCGCTGACTTCCCCGCCTTCGGACGGTTCGGAGCCCGCGAGCACGAACGTGCAGTCTTTGTCGAATTCGATGGTGCCGTTATAGTTCTTGAGCACGCCCGTGACGGTGATGACGTCGCCGATAGCGAGCTTATCCGCGCCTTCGCCTTTAAGGCGGAAGCACTGGACTTCTTTGTCTGCCACTTTTATATTGACTGTTATATTGCTGAACTGTTCGCTGTACTCGGTGGGGATAGCGGTGATCTCGCCGGTGAGTGTATAGGTACCGTCGAGCGACTTGCCCGCTTCGAGCGCGAAAGCTTTTTCGAGTATTTCGGCTTCGGTGAGTTCGTGTGCTACGAGTTTGATATCGAAGCTGAGTTCCTTTACGGCTTCGCCGCATTTGAGAGTCGCGGTGACTTTTACGTCGGTATCGGTATCGGGAGCGGCAATTATCATTTTGCCGTTTTCGAACTTGACGGCGTCGTTATCGGAAGCCCATTCTATTGACACCTGATCGTATGTCTTGCCGTTTGCGGGAACTTCGAGCTCGGCGGCGGCAAAATATTCGTTTTTCAGCGTGATGCCGGCGGCTTCGAATTCGACCATTTCGGCGTCGCTCTTGGAAGGAACGCTTACGTATTCGAAAGCGTCGACGCTGACGGGAGTGAGATAGAACACGCCGTTATAGACGCAGATAACGCCGGTGGCGTTGGCGATCCAGCCGAAATGCTCCGCATGACCTTTTTTGAAAGTCTCCTGATCTTCCTTGGAAAGAGGGCAGGTCGAAGAAGAGATACGGATATAGGATTCTTTATCGCCGAGCTTGAATTTGTAATAACCGCTGCCGGGTTCTTCGCCGGTGATCTCTACGTTTTTGAGCGTGACGAGCATCGCCTGTTTACCGGCGAGAGCTTCATCGTCGAGCGCAGACGCGGCGGTGTATATTTCGGTATAATCCACGGGAGCGATCTCTTTGACAGCAGGATCGAGTATTTCGACAGAAGCGCCGGTGATCTCGAGCGTTCCGTTGTAAAGCGACTTGACGCCGGAAACCGAAACGGTCATGCCGACCTTGACTCCGTCGTCTTCGGCGGGATCGCTTGCCATGCCGTATACGTAAAAGCCGCATCCGTCGCCCTGGATATACAGGCAGTTGCTCGTATTATTGCGCGATTTGGCAATAATTCCGGTGACCACGCCTTTTACGGCAACCGGAGCGTTTTCTTCTGCTTCAAGATAACCCTCCCAGGAAAGCATCTTGAATTCGGGGACCTTGCACGCCAGCGAAAGAGACGAGGTCTTGCCTTCCGCGTCTTTTACGGTGCCTTTGAGCGTGTATTCAATATCGGTAAGCGCTTTTTCGTCGACGTCGACCGTGACTTTGCCGTCGCCTTTGACGATCTTCACGCCTTCTGCGCTGCCGGAGGTGACATCCGCAGTCCATTCGACGTCGTATTTGACGTTATCTATCGTAACTGTGTCAACGAGATCGAAATCCGAAGCAGTGACCGATATGGTCTTGTATTTTGAAAACAGATAATCTTTTGCGCGGGTAAGAGCGTCGTCATTACCGTCGCCTTTGCTGCCGCCGCAAGCGGCGAGCGCGAGCGCGCAAAGCACAAATGCGAGAACAAGCGCAGTTAATTTTTTCATAAACCGTTCCTCTTTCTTAATAAATAGTGATGTCCGCAAGCGAGAACACACGCACCTGGTAATTCCCGTTGAAATACGCCACGACTCCCTTGACGTCTATGGTCTTGCCGATCCAGCTTTTGCCGTCGATGAGTTTGCCGTCTTCGCCGTAGAACGGATTGGTGCGTACGGTGATCGTCTTGCCGCCGTATTCAACGGTGAGCGAAAGCGCTCCGTAAGACGAGCTGTCTTCGTTGGAGGTCATATAAACGTCGGTAACGCGCAGATCGCGCAGTTCAACAGACGTATCCATCGCCAGGAAAGCGGAATCGAATTCCTTTTCGCCGCGGTCACCGCCGAGATCGACGGTGGTCTTACCGCTGACGAGTTCGTTCACTGTGACCGGATAAAAAGCTGCGTCGTTGCCCTGGCTTATCAACATTATATTGTTGGGGTCGTCGGGTTTCATGGCGCGGTAGGTGAGGCCGGACACCTGATACGTACCGCCGCCTTCGTAATACTGCACCGAACCGACTATACGCGAACGGTTGCCGAGATCGAGTATATCGAGCCCGTCGCCGTTGAGTCCGAACCCGTAGTAAACGTAAATGCCGTAATACCTGTCGGTCTCTGCGTCGTAGTCTTCCACATAAACGCCGTTGTTGTAATTCTTGGTGATAACGCCTTCGAAAGACACCTTTTTGCCGCTGTATTCTTCTATATTGCAGCGGATCTCTTTAAGCGTTACGGGCAATGCTTCGCCGTACGGGAAATCGGGATCCTTTTGGCCGGAATAGATGTTGAGCTTTTCGCGCTTGGCCTGCGCTATGGCTTTTGTACAGATATCGCCGTAGCGGTTGTTCGCGGAAGAAGACGCAACGGCAAGACCTTCCTGAAGGATCTCTATGTTAAGGTTGCGGTATTCCGACTGTGCGTCGGGCTTATACCATATCCAGACAAGGTGTCTGCCGCCGGTGGAATCGAGATTCCAGTTGCCGTCGTCGGATTCGACGAGTATCTCGGCTGCGGCGGAAAGCTTTTCTTTGGTGAAATTTGATGCCTTTTTGCCGAATTCTTCGATCTTGCCGGTGGATTCGGGGGTGTTTACGGCGAGATATCTCGCTTTGAGGACTCCGTTGGAGCTCACCGAAGACGGCACGTTGAAATGCGTAGTGTCACCGTCTATGAACATTTTGACCGTGACCTTTTGCTTGAGCGTTTCCGAGCCCATGTCAAGCGCGATCGCCGCGAAATCGGTATGCCCGGCGTCATCGGCGGGCGCGGAAGGATCTGCCGTCTGTTTGCGGCACGCCGCCAGGCACCCGATCAGAAGACCGAGCGCCAGAAGCAGCGAAAGTAACTTGATAGTTTTGTTCATAGCTGTAACGATATCAGCCGCCTTGATATTCACATTCATCTATAGCGTCGGTAAACGCTTTGTTGATGAACGCATCACCATCTGCGACGTCGGTTTCGGCAAGGCACTTGGAAATGAGCGCGCCGACCTGGTCGCGGGCGGTGGAAGAACCGTTGAACGCGGGCGAGGTGTAATAGTAATCCGCCTGTTCAAGGCATACCTTTGCGCTGAGCGCGGAAATGTATTTGCCGCCGTCGGCTTTTGAAATGAAATCTGCGTAAGTGGGATTTTCGGAAACCGATTTGATAACGGGAACGTAGCCGGAAGCCATGGAGAATTCCGCCTGGAATTCAACCGAGGTGATGAGATATTTGAGGAAGAGCCAGGACGCTATGACTTCCTGAGGATTTTCTTTTTTGAAAATGCAGATGCTCGGGCCCTGGGAGATTATCTTTTTGTTGCTCTGATCTACCTGAGGGATAGAGGTGATGCCGACCTCGAACGGATACGAACCGTCGTCGCCAGCGGCGGGGCGCTGATGCGTAGCGCCGGCGGAAGAGCCGATGCACATATAGCATCTGGTCCCGTTGGTGGAGGTGAACAGACCGGAAGTGTAAGAGCCGTAAAGTTTCTGAGTGGTGACCCAGCCCTTGCCGTACCATTCGCGGAATCTCTTTACGAACGCCTTGTTGACGTCGTTATTGAACAGATAATGTTCGCCGGTTGCGCTGGTGTACGGCGATTTATACTGTTCGCACATGGTGATGAACCAGTTGGCTTCGCTGTCGTAGCCAAGAGGGATCGAATCACGGTCGATCTCTTTTATGCGGCCGCAGAGCGCTTCCATTTCGTCCCAGCTGGTGGGAGGAGTAAGGCCGTTGGCTTCGAAGAAAGTCTTATCGTAATAGAGCACTTCAGTGGATTTGGAAAACGGCATTGTATACATAAGACCGTCGCCGAACTGCATGCCTTCTTCGTAATAGCCCTTGATGAAATCGTTTTTCTGTTCTTCTGTAAGACCGAGTATCTCTTTTGTGCCGTCCGCGCGGGTGACTTCGATAGTGCTGTCGATGATATTGTCGAGCGTGGCGACAGCGCCGGTGAGGTTATAAAGCGCAACGTGATCGGGATAGCAGTAAGCCATGTTGGGCTCGGTCCTGTACGAAAGCTCGGTGCTGATCTGGTTCCTGACGTCGTCGTAGCCGCCGATCTTTTCGTACGCTATATGGATGTTTGGGTAAAGCTTGTTGAATTCTTCGATATAGATATCGAGGACATCGCTGAGGTTGGAGCCCATGGTGTGGTAGAATTTGACGGTGACTTCGCTGCCGTCATAACCGCCTTCGGGGACCGTGAAGTTGGGCGCCGCTTTGGCTTTACCGCAGGCGAACAGCGAAAGCGCAGTCGCCGCAAGCAGGATAAAAACAAGAAGCTTTTTCATGTTAGGGGATCCTTTCTGGTTAAAAGTGTATATTTTAATAAAGATCAACCTTTTATGCCGCTGCGCGAAACGCCGCGGATTATGTATTTGCGCAGGAAGACGAACACCAAAAACAGGGGCAGCGACACGAGCGCGACGGCAGCCATCTGCGCCGGGTAATTGGTCTCTCCGGCCTCGTCGAGGAAGGCTGTCCCGCGCAAGCCGTTGGTTATAAGCTTGTGCAGATCGTCGGTAGCGACAAGTTGCGGCCATATATACGAGTTCCACGCGCCCATCATCTTGAGTATCGTTATGGATATTATGGTCGGCAGCGAAAGCGGGATCATCACTTTCCACAGATATTTGATATCGCTGGTGCCGTCGACCTTGGCGGCGAGATAGAGCTCGTTGGGTATCTGAAGGAAGTTCTGCCTGAGCAGATAGATATAAAACACGCTGACCAAAAACGGAACGATAAGTACGGTATACGTATTCATCCACCCCAGGTCGTTGACCGTTCCGTAGTTTGTGATCGTGAACAGCTCGCCGGGTATCATCATGGTAGCGAGCAGCCCGGCAAAAAGCACGTTCTTGCCCTTGAACTGCAGCCGCGCGAACGCGAATGCCGAAAGCACGGTGATCACAAGCGAAAGAACGGTGGAAATGACGCCGACGATGACCGTATTAAGGAACAGTCTGCCGAGATTCGCCACGCGGAACGCTTCGCTGTAGTTGGACCACATGACGTGCTGCGGCCAGAAGGTGGGCGTGCTCATGCGGTACTCGTCGACCGTCTTGAGCGACGAATTGATCATCCAGTAAAACGGGAAAAGCACTATGAGCGCCATTATCACGAGGAATACGTAAGTCAGCACCTTTGCGGCTATGCCGCCCGCTTTTGCGTGGCGCGTGACTTTGGAAATATCTTTTTGTTTCATAACTTTGATATTTTCTGACATTCTGCGCACCTCCTCAATAATGGACTCTCTTTTTACTGACGTAAAGGTTAAGAAGCGTGACGACAAGTATTATTCCGAACAGTATGAGCGCGGCGGCGGAAGCGCGGCCCTGGTTATTGCTGCTGAGCGAATCGTAAATGAACCCGACCATGGTATTGAGACGTCTGTCGAGGTTGGGAGGGCCCATTGTACTGCCGAATATACCTACGATGCTGGAATACTCTTTGAACCCGCCGATAAAGCCGGTGATGACGACGTATGCGATCATGGGAGAAAGGAGCGGAACGGTTATGCGCCAGAACGTGCGCGAACGCGAAGTCCCGTCCACCTTAGCGGCTTCGTAATACTGCTTGTTCACGCTCTGCAGACCGCCGAGCAGGATGAGTATCTTGAACGGAAGCGCGTTCCACACTATATACACGACCATTACGACTATGTTGGCGGTATACGACGAACCCGCGTTGATCCAGTTGACGTTGGAGCCACCGAAAAACGTGATGATGTTATTGATGATGCCCGCGTTGGATATGAGTTCGTTTTCGGTGCCTATAAAGCTGCCGACTATGTTAAACATCGCCGCGAACACCATGCCGATAGCGATGGTGTTGGTGACGTACGGGAGGAAGAAGATGGTCTGCAGGGGCTTTTGCAGCGCCTTTATGGAATTGAGGCATACCGCAATAAGCAGCGCGAGCAGAGTGGAGATGGGCACCGTGAGCACGCACAGCAGCGCGGTGTTGCCGAGGCAGGAAAGGAACCTGTTGTAGGAAACGACTTTTACAAAATTCTGTACGCCGAAATTGAACGTGGCGCCGCCCGCGGCCTCAAGGCCCTTGTACCCGTCGAGGAACGCCATGCGGACCGTATTGATAATGGGCCAGACAGTGAACACCAAAAGCAATATGATCGCCGGCGAAAGGTACAGCCAGGCTTTCCATTGTTGTTTGTTATCTACCATTTTCAGTCACCTCTCAAAAACAGATTCTTTCTTCGGTGGCCTTATTGAAAATGAACACTTTGTTGGGCTTGAGAGAGTACCTGACGTCTTTTGCCGAAGGATCGACAGTTACGTCGGAATTGACGATGGAACGGACTACCTTGCCGTCTTTTTCGGAAACTATGCTTATGTCGCGCCCCATGACTTCGATACCGGTGAGCGAGCAACTGAGCGCGCCGGCGGGATCGTAAACGAATCCTTCCGGACGGACGCCGACGAAAACTTCCCTGTTTTCCACGCCGGGGACATCGAGCACGGCGTCTTCACCTATAAAGAGTCTGCCGTTTTCGACTTTGCCGTCGAAAACATTGATCGGAGGAGTGCCGAGGAACTTGGCGACGAACAAATTGACGGGGTCGTCGTAAACGTCCTGCGGCTTGCCGATCTGCTGGATAACGCCTTTTTTCATAACGACTATAAGATCGGAAATGCTCATGGCTTCTTCCTGGTCGTGAGTGACGAACACGGTCGTTATGCCGGTCTCGCGCTGGATACGGCGTATCTCCTCACGCGTTTGCAGACGAAGACGCGCGTCCAGATTGGAAAGAGGTTCGTCGAGCAAAAGCACGCGGGGCATCTTGACCAGCGCGCGCGCAATGGCGACGCGCTGCTGCTGACCGCCTGAGAGCTCGCTGGGCTTGCGGTCCATAAGTTCGTCGATCTGAACAAGACGCGCCGCTTTCACCGCACGGTCGAGCATTTCGTCCTTGGTGAGCTTGTCAGCACCTTTGAGGTTCTGCAGCGGGAAGAGGATGTTCTGCCTTACGGTGAGGTGAGGATAAAGCGCGTAGTTCTGGAACACGAGCCCGACTCCGCGTTTTTCTGCGGCGAGATCCGTGACGTCGTCGTCGTCGAAGAAGATCTTCCCGCCCGAAACCTTTTGCAGCCCGCTTATCATATAAAGCGTGGTGCTTTTTCCGCAGCCGGAAGGCCCGAGCAGACCCACCAGCTTGCCGTCGGGAACGGTGAAAGTAAAATCGTCGACCGCCAAAACAGTCTCCTTGGATTTTTTGTTCCTGCTGGGAAATACTTTGGTTACGTTCTGCAGTACAACTTTCATGATAGCTCCTAACTGTGTTATTTTTTACTTTAATAATCTTTGTCACGGGATTCGCGGTACTCTTTTTCTTCTTCCAGCGCGGCGAGCATCTGTTCGCGCGTGTCGAATATCTTCTGGGTGGCGCCGTCTACCACGACGGTCGCGGCAAGCAGATCGTGTATGGCAGACCTGTTGCGTGTGACCGAAAGCAGCACCGCCTGAAGCAGTATGATAAGACCGATGAGCACGAGCCCCAGCATACCGATACCGTTAAAGAATATGAGGAAGAACATAAAGACCGGGATCATTGTCTCGATCGCATATTTGCCGAGCATTCCGCGAACGAAAAGCGCCACGTTGCCCACTTTGACGGCGTTCTGATCTACAACGCACAGATTGAACACCTTTTTGCCCACCGTCTGACCGTTTTTGAGCCAGAGCGGAACGAAAAATTCCAGAGCGAGAAAGGCAAGAAAAATACCCAAAGAAGTCATAAGCAAAGTGAGGTTGACCACGCGTTTGTACGCGGCGGCTGTCTCGGCGTCTTCGCTGATGATACGCCCGACCTCATCGTACTTTTCCTGTTGTTCTTTGGGCAGATGCTGATATTCTTCGTTAGTGATACCGAGCTTGATACCGTAAGTGCTTTCGAAATAATCGTAACGTTCGGCAAGGCGATCGTTCGCCGAATCGTAACCGACGGCAAAACCTATTGCGGTCACGAAACCGACCGCAAGCAGACTGAGCAGTATAAAATCGAGTACAAGAGCAGATATCCTTTTCCACATCCCGGCGGTCTGAAGTTGGTAAGTCATAGTCGAACGTTCCTTTACGGCAGATTTTCCACGGCTTGTTGATACGTTTTTATCATAGCACAAAGCCGCCGTTTAGTCAACGGAAAACGACAAGTTTTTTATAAAAAAGCCCGCAGAAAAGCTCTGCGGGGAAAGTTTGTTTACATAATCAGCCGATCAGCCGAAATATTTTTTTATTTCGGTTTCGGAAAGTCCGAACCGCTTCGCGGTCTGCTTTATTATCTCGTCGCGGCGCACGGCGGCGAACGTCTTCAATTCGTCCACGCTCTTCTTCCAGGTCTTGGCGGCTATACGCCAGCGCGCCGAATTAGCGGGGATCTCGGACGCTATGATCGCCGAAAGCTCGTCGCACCGTTCGCAAACGCTTTCATAAGAGAAGAACACGTCCGTAATGACTGCGAGCCGTTTAAGGAACAGATCGCGGAAATCGCTGTTCTTTAGCAGCGCGAGCGCTATGTTCGCTGTGCTCTTTTTATAGGTATTAAGCAAATAATAAGCGTTGGAATGCTCGTGGAACCCCCAGTCGGTATCGTAAAGCAGCCATTTCCATTTCCCGTCTCCGGCGCGGTAAGCCCGGTCGTTGCCTAGATCGCGGTTGCCCGTGTATACCTGAACGCTTATCCAGTCGGCGAGACTGACGGTATCGATCATTTCGCACGCTTCAGCATAATTTTCCGCCTTGCTCATGTCTTTGCCCGTCACGAAAGAATACATGTTCCTGAACGGCTTTTTTGAACCGTACTGCGCGCTGCCGTTATAGTCGACTATTATCACGTCGTCGGGGTCGCAGTCTTCGGAATCGGCTATGAAATACTCGTCTATCTTGTTGCGGAAGCAGTATATACCGTAATATTCCCCGTTGATATAAAGCACACAGAAACGGTATTTCTGCGTAAGCATCCCGGCGTCGGCGGCGAGTGAAGTAGTGAGCTCGTCGCGGAACACCGCAAGCGGGTAATCTTCGCCCGCACGCAGCTTGATCGTTTTGAATTCGGTGTACGAGCCGTCGCCGAATATGTCGTAATCGAGTTCGCTCATACCGTAAAGCGTGCGGAATTTGAGCTGAAAAGACTTTTTAGGCAGCTTGCGCGAGCCCTCGCCGGTGAGCTTGATCCCGCAATCCGCAAAAGCGGTCCCGCCGTCCGTATCGTAAAGGGAAAAATGTATCTTGCGTTCCCAGTTCTGGCGGAAATTAGCCAGCTTATCACCATATTCGCCGTAGCAGATCCCGCGCTCTTCGGAAAACAGATCGTCCGGGTCGGCGGCGATACTTACGACAGGCAGATCGTGACCTGCGCAAAACAGATATTCCGCCGTCATGATACGGCTGGGAAGTTTGTTTTCGGCATAAGCGACCGCGCGTATGACAGCGGAGCTTTCCACAGTGAACGGAGACGTGTAGACCGCGCTCTTTTCGTTCGGCTCGCTGCCGTCGAGCGTATAGCGTATCATGCCTTCGCCCACAAGCGTAACGGTGAGCTTTTCTCCGGCGGCGTATATACCGGGAACGGTATCCGGAACGGGAGAGTTTGCAACAAAGCGTTTGCCGCCCGAGTTCGATCTTTCTGGCGAGGGGACGGCAAAATAGAAGAAGCCGCTTTCGCCGTCCATGCGGCCGTAGCTGCCTTTATACGTTATATCCGAAATATAAGCGCTGTCGGAAACGGTCCCGTCCGCCCGCGTGACTATAAGACGTTCGGCGTCCGATCCGAGCTTGAACGACGCGTGCATGAACTTTGACGTAGTGAGCGAGCTTTTCCCGGAGCAGAAGACCAGCACCGTTTTGCCGGGCGCGAGCATCCTTTGGGGGAAGCGCCATTCAAACGGCTCGTCCGCCTCGTCCGAAAGGTAATAATCCGAAAGATCGATTGCGGAACCGGAAACGTTCTTGAGTTCCACCCAGTCGTAATACTCGCCGTTCTGAGCGTAGAATTCGCCGTTCACAGTCATGAGCTCGTAAATAACGAGCGCGCCGAGCGACGAATCCTTTTCTTTGATATAATCTTCGTACCCTTCCGCTCCGTTGCCGTGACCCGGCGTGCAGAAAGCGGTGATATTATACCCGTCGGCGGAAAACTCGTCCGCGCTTCCGCCGCTGACTATGCCTCCGTAGGCGTATGAAGTATCCTTTTTGAGCTTTTCCGGGATCAGGACAGACGAAACGAGAACGCCGTCCGGGCTGAAAAGCGAAACGGTCTCGCCTTTGGAAAGCGTGAATCCCATGCGGTTGACACCGTCTTCGCGGAACGCTTCGCCGCCGGCATAGATGAGCATATAGCCGTGCGCCTCTATCACGCCGCACAGTGGCGGATCCTTTTTTATCTTGCCGTCGTTATCGGTAAGATAAAACCCCGTGATATCGACCGGAGAGTCGCCGTAGTTGCAGAGCTCCACCCAGTCGCTCGCCTTGCCGAAAGGCGAAAAGTACAACGACGACGAAGCCATTATCTCGTTTATGCGCACGGTGAAGGCGTCCGTGCCCGTTTCGCGGCTCGTCTCTTCTTCGGATATTTCTCCGGAGACTTCGACCGGGACGAGGCTTTCTTCGATTTCTTCGCTGATATCAGATATCACGCCCGGGTCCGCCGAAGACGGTTCGGGATCCACGGACGGCGCTTCTTCGCTCTGCGCCGGGCTTTCGGCGGCGTCGGAGCTTTCCGAATCCGGCGCGGTCTCTGAATACGGGGCGCTTGATTCATCCTGCCCGCTCAAAGCAGCGGAAGGCAGGGCAGGCGTT
>CACYCI010000074.1 GCA_902772845.1 uncultured Ruminococcus sp. | reverse complement strand
TACAAGGTTCATTGTGGAAATATCAGTGCAGCCCATCTTTTTGAGTTCGTCTATGGCTGCTATGCACGAACCGCCTGTGGCGAGCATGGGGTCGAGCACTACGATCTTACGCTTGGCTATATCTTCGGGCACTTTGAAATAATATTTGACCGGCTCTTTTGTCACGGGGTCGCGGTAAAGACCGAGATGACCGACTTTTGCCACGGGGCATATAGTCAGGAACCCCTGTACCATTCCGAGCCCTGCGCGCAGGATGGGTATGATGGCGAGCTTTTTGCCCGAAACTATTCTCTGCCTTGTCTTGCACATCGGAGTCTCTATCTCGATCTCTTTAAGAGGAAGATCGCGCGTGATCTCGTACGTCATAAGCATTGAGATCTCGGTGAGAAGGTCGCTGAAATCCTTTGTGCCGGTGGATTTCTGGCGCATGATAGTGAGCTTGTGTGTGATAAGAGGATGGTCGAAGACAGTTACTTTTCCCATTGTGTTGATATCCTTTCCGCCGTTTGGGCCTCTGTTTTCCGCATATAATTATAGCATCAAATCGTCAAAAATCAACCTTTTTTTGAAATTACGGTAATTTTCCCGTAATTATTTTTTTGTTTCGATAACGCTTGACAAATCCGTCAAATAATTATAATATATAAAAGAACTATATAAACGTATATCAAAACATAGAAAGGGGCGAAAAGAATGGAATCCGGCAGTAGTAACGGCAAGCCGCGAAGTACGCTTTTCGCTCACTTTGCGTTCTGAGCGTCCTTTGCATTTGCCATTGCTTCCGTTTTCATTTTAAGATCGGGTCAAGGAGGTACTTGTCTATGGAAATGCAAGAAAGAATCACAGAACTTCTGCAACAGAAGAATTACACGCAACTCAAAGAATTCCTTTCCGCCGAAACGCCGCAGGATATTGCGCAGGCTCTTTCGGATCTGGAAGAAGAACAAATACTCGTGGCATTCCGCGTCCTGCCCAAGGAAACGGCTGCGGAGGTCTTCGTTGAAATGCCTCCCGAAGAGCAGGAAATGCTTATAAAAACGTTTTCGGACGCGCAGTTGAAATCGCTGCTCGACGAAATGTATATGGATGATACCGTCGATATTATCGAAGAGATGCCGGCCAACGTCGTCAAACGCATACTTCGTTCTTCGGACGCCGAAACCCGTAAGCAGATAAACGAACTGCTCCATTATCCCGAAGACTCCGCCGGCAGTATCATGACGACGGAGTACGTGACTCTTCGGGAGAACATGACCGTAGAAGAGGCGCTGCTGCGTATACGCCGCACCGGCATAGATAAAGAGACGGTCTATACCTGCTATGTCACGTCGCCTGCGCGCGTGCTTATCGGCGTCGTATCGGTAAAGGATCTGCTCGTTGCTTCCGACGATCAGATCGTCGGCGACATAATGGATACTCACGTCATTTACGCTAATACCAACGAAGACAAAGAAGACGTCGTGCGTGAAATGGCGAAATACGACTTTCTCGCCATGCCGGTCGTAGATAAAGAAAAACGGCTTGTCGGTATAGTCACACTCGACGACGCAGTCGACGTTCTGACCGACGAGGCGACCGAAGATATCGAAAAGATGGCGGCCATCGTCCCTTCTGACAAGCCGTATCTTCGCACCGGGGTGTTCGAAACATGGCGTAAACGAATACCGTGGCTGCTTTTGCTCATGGTGTCCGCCACGTTCACCGGTCAGATCATCACCGGGTTTGAAGCCGCGCTCGCCAGCAGCGTTGCGCTTACCGCATTCATCCCCATGCTTATGGATACCGGCGGGAACGCAGGCAGTCAGGCGTCGGTCACTATAATCCGCGGCCTCGCTTTGGGCGAGATAGAGATGAAAGACGTTTTTCGCGTTATCTGGAAAGAACTGCGCGTGGCACTTCTGTGCGGAACGGTGCTTTCCGTCTGTAATTTCGGCAAGATAATGCTCGTTGATAACCTCATCTTCAAAAACGAAGTGCCTGTCGAAGTGGCGCTTGTGGTCTGCCTTACCATAATAGTTACCATATTCTTTTCAAAACTCGTCGGCAGTACGCTTCCCATGATCGCAAAAAAGCTGGGGTTTGAACCCGCTGTCATGGCTTCGCCGTTCATCACCACCATAGTGGACGCACTTTCGCTGCTCGTTTATTTCGGTATAGCGACTTTAGTCATTCCAAACCTGTAAATCACTTTTTTCGGGGTGCTATTTATGATCACATTCAACGAACACATCATGCAGTTCCAGCTCGATACCGCGCATACGTCATACGTGATGCGCGTAAAAGAGGGCTTTTTAGAACACGTCTATTGGGGCGCCTTGCTCGATACCGGCGATCATTCATATATGCGTCGCGAGCAGGGAAGAGCATCTTTTTCGCCTCATCTGGAAGGCTGCCGCGGACCTATACTCGACGACATTCCTTTGGAATATCCCTGCTTCGGCAGAGGCGATCTCCGTACGCCGGCGCTCGAAGTCCTCAATCCGGACGGCTCGGATATAGCCGATCTGCGTTACGTTTCGCGTAAGATCATAAATGGCAAGCCGGTTCTCAACGGGCTCCCTGCATTTTACGCCGAAGAAGGTGACAGAGTTCAGACGCTTTGCATAAAACTTCGCGACAGCTTCAGCGCGCTCGAATGTGATCTCTACTACAGCGTTTACGAAGATCTCGATCTTGTCACCCGGCACGCCGAAATATCCAACTGCGGAGCTCAGGCGCTCACTCTCATCGGCGCGGCTTCCGCTTGCGTGGATCTTGACAGATGTGATTTCGACGTGATCTCAAACTACGGCACGCACGAAAAAGAGCGCATGATCGAGCGCACGCCGCTCGTACACGGAAAAATGGAATTCGCAAGCCGCCGCGGTTCATCCGGTCATGTGCATAATCCGTTCATCATATTGGCGTCGCGCAGCGCGGACGAGGACAAAGGCGAAGTTTACGCCGTGACGCTGGTGTATTCCGGGTGCCACAGTATGTCGGCCGAAGGCGGCCAGTACGACACGTGCCGCGTCGTCGCCGGGATCAATCCCGACGGTTTCCGCTGGCAGCTGAGCCCTGGCGAAACGTTCGTCACTCCCGAAGCGGCGCTCGTATATTCTGCGCAGGGCCTGGGCGGTATGTCACGCACTTTCCATCGCGCAATAAACGACTGCCTTATCCGCGGCAAATACCGCAATCGACGCCGTCCTGTCCTGCTCAACAGCTGGGAGGCCTGCTATTTCGGGTTCGACGAATCCAAGCTCATGCAAATAGGCGCTTGCGCCGCGGATCTCGGAATGGAGATGCTCGTTATAGACGACGGATGGTTCGGCGTTCGCAACAACGACACGACTTCGCTTGGCGACTGGTATATCAACCGCGCTAAACTTCCAAACGGGTTCGATAACATACATAAAATGCTTCACGAAAAAGGTTGCGGACTTGGAATATGGTTCGAGCCGGAAATGATTTCGCCGAATTCAGACCTTTACCGCGCGCATCCCGATTGGTGCCTTCATGTTGCGGGCAGACCTCGGTCGGAGGGAAGGCATCAGCTTATGCTCGACCTTTCGCGCCAGGACGTGTGCGATCATATTTACGAAAGTCTGGCTTCGCTTTTGCGCACCGGGACAGTCGATTATATCAAATGGGATTTCAACCGCAACGCAGCCGAAGTCGGCTCGGCGCTTCTCCCGCCGGAAAAACAGGGCGAGGTCCTTCACCGTTATTATCTGGGGTTATACTCCGTGCTGGAACGTCTCGTCACCGATTTCCCGGACGTGCTGTTCGAATCTTGCTCGGGCGGCGGCGGCAGGTACGATTGCGGTATGCTCTATTATATGCCTCAGACGTGGACGAGCGATAACTCGGATGCCATCGAGCGTCTTAAGATCCAGTACGGCACTTCTCTCATTTATCCGCTTTCATCGATGACAGGTCACGTTTCGGCGTCTCCCAACCACCAGACTGGTCATGTCACGCCGCTGAATACGCGCTTCAACGTCGCGCTTACTGGCTCGTTCGGCTATGAACTCGATCCCACAAAGCTTTCGGACGAGGAAAAGAAATTCGTGACCGAAACCGCGGCTATCTATAAAAAATACGGCGATACGCTCGTCAACGGCGATCATTACCGCCTGCGCAGCAATTATACTGAAGATTGCGCCGCCTGGTGCACTGTCTCGCCCGACAGATCTGTTTGCATAGCCGTATACGTGAACACTCATGTGCGCGTTTATCCGCGCAACGAGCATCTTGTGCTCAAAGGGCTCGACGAAAACGCATACTACCGCGATACGCTTGAAGGGAAAGTCTATTCCGGAAAGCAGCTTATGGGCTATGGCGTTGCCGTTGACAGGAATTACGAGTATTCTTCCGCCATGTGGATATTGGAAAAAGTCAAATAACTCAAAGGAGCATAACTATGAAAGCGGTAATCACAGTCATCGGTCGCGACACCGTGGGCATACTCGCCAAGGTCAGCACGGAATGCGCCTCCAAGGGCGCCAATATCATAGACGTTACGCAGTCTGTCATGAGCGGGATGTTCACTATGATAATGCTCGTCGAACTCGACGGGCTCAATTCCGATTTTTCCGAACTCGTCAGCTCGCTCGAAGCGCTGGGCGAAAAAATAGGCATGAAGGTCCATGTGATGCATGAAGATATTTTCAATTCCATGCACCGTATCTGATATTCCTGGAGCAGATCTGTTATGATAAACACCAAAGATATTCTCGAAACTATCGATATGATAGATAACGAAAATCTCGATATCCGCACCATTACCATGGGGATATCGCTTTTGAGCTGCGCCGACAGCGATATATCGCGTTCCGCGCAGAAGGTTTACGACAAAGTTACATGTAGCGCCGAAAAGCTGGTTGAGACAGGCGAATATATCGAACGCACATACGGCATACCCATAATAAACAAGCGTATTTCCGTTACGCCGGTGTCTATGCTGCTTGCCGCTTCGGGGGGCGATCCGCTCGTGTACGCTCGGGCAATGGACAATGCCGCCCGCGAGCTCGGAGTGAACTTTATAGGCGGCTATTCCGCGCTGGTCCACAAGGGCTTTTCCGCCGGCGACAGGGAACTGATCCTTTCGATCCCGCAGGCGCTAGCGCAGACCGAATTCGTTTGCTCGTCTGTCAACATAGGGTCGACCAAGGCCGGCATAAATATGGACGCCGTCGCCCTTATGGGCGGAGTTGTCCGCGAATGCGCGTTGCTGACAGCCGATCGCAACTGCATTGGCGCGGCAAAGCTCGTCGTATTTATGAACGCGCCCGAAGACAATCCGTTCATGGCGGGCGCTTTTCACGGACCGGGCGAGCCGGATCTCGTTATTAACGTGGGGGTCTCGGGCCCCGGTGTCGTGCGCGCGGCATTGGCAAAATGCCCCGACGGCAATCTGACCGAAGTCGCCGATATAATAAAAAAGACCGCGTTCAAAATAACGCGTATGGGCCAGCTGGTCGGCACGGTCGCCTCGTCGCGTCTCGGAGTTCCGTTCGGAATAGTCGATCTGTCGCTCGCTCCTACACCTGCCGTTGGCGATTCCGTGGCGCATATCCTTGAAGAAATGGGCCTTGAGACCTGCGGCATCCCCGGGACGACCGCTGCTCTTGCGCTGCTCAACGACGCAGTAAAAAAAGGCGGCGTAATGGCTTCGTCACACGTGGGCGGACTTTCTGGCGCTTTTATCCCTGTATCCGAAGACGCCGGAATGATCGACGCCGCGCGTGACGGCGTGCTTTCGATAGAAAAATTAGAAGCCATGACTTCCGTCTGCTCAGTCGGGCTCGATATGGTCATTGTACCCGGCGGCACTTCGGCAGAGACTATTTCCGCCATAATCGCCGACGAGGCGGCAATAGGTATGGTCAATGCCAAGACCACCGCCGTACGCATTATCCCAGCGATAGGGCGTGAAGCGGGCGAAGAACTCGAATTCGGCGGACTTTTGGGCAGCGGGCCAATTATGAAAGTGAATGATTCCCGCAGCTCGGCAAAATTCGTCTCACGCGGGGGGCGCATCCCCGCACCGCTTCAGTCGCTTAAAAACTGAAAAGGCGGTTTCAGGCAAAAAAACAACGCGGAAAGAGCTGATCTTTCCGCGCTTTTTTATACGGTTTCTTCGTTAAGTTTTATTTTTTGCTTTTTCCATTTTCCGGTAATAAAGAATACGAGCGATATAAGCGTTGCCGCGAGCGACGCTATCGGGGCGCCCAAACCGATACCGCGCATTCCGCCTTCGAGCGCTATGCCCAAAAGCCAGCAGAACGGGATCCTGAAAAGCAGGGAAGAGCACATCCCCGAAAGCAGCGCGAACGTGGTGTGACCGCTGCCGATGAACAGACCGTTGAAACAGAACTGAAGCGGGACGATGATATAGTCGAACGAAAATGACGATATGTATTCCTTGCCCAGCTCCAGAAAGACTTCGTCGTCATTGAAAAGTCGAAGTATCTGTTCCGGGAACAGACGCGTAAGCACAAAGATGACTACCGTTATCCCTTCGGCTATTATCATTCCGTCGAACAAGGTGCGTTTGGTACGTTTTATATCTCCGGCGCCGAAATTCTGCGCGACCATAGCGGAAATAGCGGAAGAAACGCCTATTGCGGGCAATATAGCAAAGCCGTTGTATTTGCCCACCACGCCTACTGCGCCTCCGCCCGAAGAACTCGTGATGTTCGCCATGGACATTAGGAACACGAACGAAAGCGACGTGCAGATATTGTTGAGCATCGTGGGGAACCCTATGCGGGTTATCGCACTGAGCTTTTTCTTGTCTATTTTGAACGATTTTGGATGGAAATCAAAAACAAAGCCGTTCCTGCGCAGATAAATGATACAAAGTATAACCGATATCGCCTGCGAGATTATCGTGGCAAGAGCGGCGCCGAACGCTTCCATTCCGCATAAGCCAACGAATATAAGGTCGAGCCCGATGTTGACAGCGGCGGCTATCGCAACAAAGACCATGGGATGCTTGCTGTCGCCCATTCCACGCATTACGCTCGCCAAAGCGTTGTAAGCGAAAACAAAAACCGTGCCGGACATTACCGTTATGAAATAGCTCGTAGCGTGCCCCAGGCAGTTGGCGTCGACGTGCATCAACCCGAGCACCGGCCCGCAGATAAACGGCGATATCACCGAAAGCGCAACACCTATTATCAGCAGCAGCGTGAACAGGGTGGCGATCGATTTTTTGATCTCGCCCTTGTTGCCGGAACCTATGTACTGGCCGATAAGCACCGTGCCGCCAACGGCGAGCCCGATGACCGCGTTCGTAAAGAGCATCGTCAGCTGCGTGGCGTTGGAAACGCCGTTGAGGCAATCTACGCTTGTGTAATTGCCTATGATGATCATATCGCAGACGCTGTAAAGCGACTGTATAAAATTAGAAAGGACAAAAGGCAGCGAAAACAGGATAAGGTTCTTTATTACGCTGCCTTTGGTAAGATCTTTTTCGAACTTGGGCATATTGACCTCGTCTGTGTTGATACATAGATTATATCACAACAGCGCCGCCGTGTGAATAGATAAATTGCCCATTTTTGCGGTGTACGGTCGATCCGTTTTTATAAATACGGCAAAAAAATCATTTTCTGTCGGGAAAGCTTGTAAAAGCGCCGCGCTCAAGCCGGGGCAGACCGTATTTTTCTTTTGCGTCTGCAATGGCTTTTATCATAAACGCCATGTTTCGCGCAAGGTTGCGCATGGTCTGAAGCCCTTCAAGATCTTTCTTTACGTCTTCCGACGTGAAACCGTGTACCTGATTCCAGTAAGTGGAAGAAGCCACAGGCATACTGCTTATGGTAAAATACTTGTTCAGCACGTCAAAGCTCGCGGTGTTTCCGCCTCTGCGGCACGAGACCACCGCCGCGCCAACCTTGAAATGCTTGGGGAATTGCGTGCTGTAAAACAGACGGTCCAGGAATGATAAAAGACTTCCGTTAGGCGAACCGTAGAAAACCGGGCTCCCCACGACCAGACCGTCGGCGGATCCGAATTTGGGCGCGGTCTCGTTGACAAGATCATCAAACACGCATTTTCCCGCGCTTGCGCATTTATCGCACGCAATGCAGCCGCGTACCGGCTTTGCGCCTATGTTCACAAACTCGGTCTCCAGGTCTTCGGCGTTGAAGACCTTTATCATTTCTTCAAGCGCTGCCGCCGTGCAGCCGTGCAGGTTCGGACTTCCGTTAATCAAAAGGACTTTGCTCATTTTTACTCCTCCGTATCAGTATTTCAGTACCGCCTTCAATCGGACGCAAGTCGGTCGTAAAACGTCGGTTTCTTATTCCCAAAAAGACTATATATCTTTTGCGCGAAAATATCAATGATGATTTTTACTCATAAAAGAAAAAGGCGAACTGACTGATCAAATTGAACGACCCAAGCCGTTCGGCTTGGGTCGTTCCTGGCCTGCCTTGGGGGATTTGAACCCCCGACCGTCGGAATCGGAGTCCGATACTCTATCCAGCTGAGCTAAAGGCAGCTATTCGGTTTTATACGCTTTGTCTATTATGAAATATACCAGCCAGAAAGCGACCGTAAGCAAAGCGCCTGCACCTACGAATATAAGCGTTCCCATGCCCGAAAAATCGATTTCCGCGTTTGCGCGGACAGCGGAAAAAACAAGCTCGACAACTACGCACGTCAAAAACGCCGAAGGGCAGAAAAACACCGATTCGTCAAACATGAACGGCTTGATGCCGTTTATAACATGTGACTTTATATACTCGACAGTTATTACTGAAGGGACAAGGTAGGCGAACATCACGCAGAATATAAGCACCGTCTGCCCGATCATTGTCTGCGGCAACTGAAAAGCCAACTGGAAAAATATGCCGCATATCGCTCCGTATATCGCACGCAAGGCACGGTATTTGTTACGCTTGCTTTCCATATTTTTCCTCGTCGTGCTTGCGGATCGCTTTGCGCATTATCTTGCCGCTCGTCGTTTTGGGGAGCGAATCGACAAATTCGACTATGCGCGGGTATTTATAAGGCGCGGTGACTTTCTTTACGTGGTTTTGTATCTCTTTTTTCAGCTCTTCGGAAGCGGTGTAGCCCTTTGCCAGAACTATCGTCGCCTTGACGACCTGACCTCTCACGGGATCCGGGACCGCGGTGACGGCGCATTCGAGCACCGAAGGGTGAGTCATGACGGCGGATTCTACCTCGAACGGACCTATGCGGTAGCCGGAACACTTTATAACGTCGTCGTTCCTGCCCACGAACCAGTAGTAACCGTCTTCGTCGCGCCACGCCATATCGCCCGTATAGTAGCAATCGTGGCGGAACGCTTCTGCGTTGGCTTCGGGATCGTTGATATAGCCCTTGAAAAGTCCCGGCGGGTAATGCTTACTCAGATCCTTTACAACTATGTAGCCCGGTATACCGTCTTCGCAGCGGACGCCGTCGTAATCGACTATGTCTATGTTGAATGCGGGCGAAGGCTTGCCGGTCGAGCCGGGACGGATAGGGAAACCGTCGAAATTGGCGCAGAGCACCGGCGTTTCGGTTTGCCCGAAACCTTCGGTGAGCGTAAGCCCCGTAAGATCGCGGAAACGGTAAAACACTTCGGGATTGAGCGGTTCGCCGGCCATGCAGCAATGCTTTATGGAAGAAAGATCGTAATGCGCTATGTCTTCTTTTATAAGAAAACGGAATATAGTCGGCGGGGCGCAGAAAGTGGTTACTTTTATCTCTTCAAGAAGCTTAAGCGTGTTTGCAGCCGAAAATTTTTCGTTATTGTATGCTACTATGGTCGCGCCGCAGATCCATTGACCGTATATCTTCCCCCAGGCGAATTTCGCCCAGCCGCTGTCAGACATAGTAAGGTGAAGTTTGTCGTTTTCTGCGTGCTGCCAATACTTTGCAGTTACTATATGCCCTACCGGATAAGCAAAATCGTGCTTTATCATTTTGGGCATACCGGTGGTGCCGGAAGAAAAATAGACGAGCATTTCATCTTCCACGGCGGTGCGGACGCGCTCTTCAAAAGGCGCGGCGTCTGCTATGCAGGCGCGCATATCCAAAAAGCCGTCGGGGATGTTCCTGCCGCAGACGGCGACATTATTCACTGTAGAGCATTTCGGCAGAGCTTCTTTTACGTATGCTAACATTTCAGCGTCGTCCGTGACGCAAATAAGGCGGACGGAAGCGGCGTTGCAGCGGTAAACTATATCTTTTGGAGTAAGCTGAAAAGTGGCCGGAATGCATACCGCGCCTATGCGGTGGCAGGCAACGAAAGTGAACCACACTTCCGGGACCTGCTTGAGCATGAACATGACTCTGTCGCCGCGTTTTATGCCGAGCGAAAGCAGCCACGACGCCTCTTTCTTGGAAAGCGCAGAAACTTCTTCAAAAGTGTACATGCGCCGCGTACCTTCATCGTCGCAGTAATACAGAGCGTTTTTTCCGGGCTGCTCACGCGTCCAGGCGTCTACGACGTCATAGGCAAAATTGAACCCTTCGGGAACTCTGACTGAATAACCCGCTTTCAGTTCATCGTAACTGCCGTATTCTGTTTTGTCAAGAAATTTTTCTAACATGACGAACGGATCTCCAAAAGAATTGAAATCTATTATAAAACATTATTTGCGTTTTGTCAAGTTCAACGCAAGCAAGTTTTTGATCGTTTTGTAACTTTCCGCGTTGCCGGTTGACTTGCGACGGCGTTTGTGATATCATATATATGAAAAGACCGCAACGAAAGGGGGCCGCTATGAAGTATTCGTACCAATACCGTTCGCCGCTTGGCGTAATTACCGTTTATTCCGACGGTACTGCGGTGACCGGGCTTGTCTTCGGCGGCGCGCCGGAAGCTGCGCGGGCCGATCTTGCGGTGTTCGCGCAGACGGAAAAGTGGCTGGATATCTTTTTTTCCGGTAAAGCCCCGGATTTTACGCCGCCCGTCTCCTTGGACGTCAGTCCGTTTGCAAAAGCCGTGCTCGGCTTTGTTTCTGCGATCCCGTACGGCGAAACCGCAACTTACGGCGAGATCGCCCGAAAAACTGCGGTGCTTTTAGGCAGACCGCTCGTTTCCGCACGCGCTGTCGGCGGAGCTGTCGCGCACAACCCTGTTTCGCTGATCGTCCCGTGTCACCGTGTGATCGGTGCCGGAGGCAAACTCGTCGGTTACGAATGGGGAGTCGACGTCAAAAAGCGTCTGCTGGATATTGAACGCGCCTGCCGCGACCGCTGACTGTGCGCTCCTGACCGTTCCGTAATGCCGCCTTTCACCCGCGTGCCGATTTTTTAAGTTTGTACAGTTCTTCGGCGGCCAGCCGCGCTTTCGCCACGGGTACGCGCCCGTCGGTCGGGAAACAGTAGAACTGCCGCCCTTTTTCGCCTATACATATCATGTCTCCCAGTTCGTACCAGTAATAATCGGCATAAAGGCCGTGGCTTTCTGTCGGCGATCTGCGGTATTCAAGGTCGCCTGCGTCGTTTGTCAGCAAAAATCCGTCGGCGCCGTGACGCAAACGCCCGCCGCCTATCATATATATCGCTTTATAATCGGTCATATAGCCTATATTGACCGCGACATCCAGCGAATACGTTCCTGATTCAAGCTCTTTTTTTACTTCACTGCGTTCCCAGGCGTACCATGACGGGATATGAGCGAACTCCGTTTCGCCGTTTTGAGCGTGCAACTCTCCGAACTCGTCCATGCGCCATTCTTTGCCGCAGGCGCGGCAGATAAGCGAAACTCCTTTTCCTTCTGTTTCGCCTTCCGCGCCGCAGTGCGGGCATTTGTAAAGGATCCGGTGCAGCCCGTCAGCGCGGAACGGTTCGGTGATCTTTATACCGTTTTCTTTTTGCCAGGCGAAATGATCGTATGTGAATGCCGCGTCGAGCGCTTCGTCGAGCTCCCGCACCGGTCTTTCGCTTATCTCTTCCGGCGTGAACAGAAGGTCTGCGCGCGCCGAAACGTCGATCTTGCGCTTTTGAAGGCAGTTATACAGCGGATCTCGCTGGAACGCGCCGAATGTCCTCACCATTATCACAGGCACTTTAAGTCTTTTCAGCAGCGCTCCGGTATACCGCGGGAGCGGTGTGGCCGTGCCGTCGAAAGAATAACTTGCTTCAGGGTACATCAGGACGCTGCAGCGGTTTTTCCAAAGCATGTTTTTGATCGTTACTATAAGCGAAGGATCGCTGCAAAACTTTTCGGTCGGAATGCATCCGAGATTGCGCATTAGTTGTTTTTTGCCGACAAATCCGTCGGAAGTGCAGACTATCCCGTAAGGTATGTCTTTGAATATGTGCGACGCCATTTCGAGGTCGGTAAAGCTCGAATGGTTCATAAGTATCAGATACGGCGGTTTTACGTCCTTGTACGGGCGTTCCGGCGGCAGCAAACGAAAATTCACTTTTTTAAGGTCGCCCGCGGAAGCAATGCGCATAAGGGCGCGAAAAAACGCGTTCGGCTTTTTGGGTTCTAACGAAGGGATGGGCGGAAACGAAGCCACTTTTGAATATTCTGTCGTTTTTGTTTTGATCTTCATCCTTTTGGTCCTCCGTACAGCTTGTTTTAAGTATTATACAACATATCACGCCGTCTTTCAAGTGCGGCTTTCCCGAAAGGAGCGTTTTTTACGGATACGGAATACATCTTCATTTTTTACACATGCGTACTCATACTCGTTTCCGCCTTTGCCTTCTGCGCCTATGCCAGAGACAAGCGCCTTGCAATAAAGAAGGGCGAACGCATTAAAGAAAAGCATTTGCTTTCTCTTGCCGCGTTCGGCGGTGCGCTCGGTGCGTTCGCGGGGCGGATCGTATTCAGGCACAAGACCGAAAAGGGCTATTTCGGTTTGGTGATATATGTTTCACTGGCGCTGCAACTCTGCGCGCTCGCTGTGATCGTGCTCGCCTGGAAGGGGGTGCTCAAATGAAAAAGCGCAATTCACTTGCGGCTTCGCATTCCAAAAGTTCAAACGCATATCTCACGTTCTTATGCCTGCTCGGCGCTTTCGGATTTGCCGGCATGGCGATGTTTGCCGGGCTTTCTAAGGTATTGCCTCAGGCGGCGTTTATAACGGGAGTGATCGCGAGCGCCGCCGCTTTTCTCGTTTCCGCGCTCGCACTTGTTCTTTTCAAACGCTGAAAAACGTAAAAAAACCGCGGGATCCGGTTGCGGGTCCCGCGGTTTGCTTTTTTATATTTTATCTGTTGTCTACGGTGAACGCAGGGGTGAAATACACGTTTCCGTAAATGTCTGTCATACGATAGCAGACGCTCATCTTTTCGGCAACGTTCCTGTTGTCGAGCACAAGCTCGCCGCTGACCGTGAACTGTGAGCCCAACGTATAGCTTGTGATGTACTCGCCGTCTTTGCCGTAATAGTCGCACAGCGGCTGGATCACGTCGCCGGATCTGATCTCGATCGAGCCTTTCGCTGCGGTCTCGGTCTCTGTCCCGTATACGGGGCGGGCGCCGGTGATCAGGCCGTAGTTGTGTTCGGGAGTGAATACGACTTCAATATCGACCGTCTCGCCGTTGAGCAGAGCGGGGATGTAACCGGAATATTCGTAATCGTTTTCCGAAACGTACATAGAAGACGTCATGTAATAAGCCACGGGGTTGCCGTTGAGGCAGAGCCAGGTGCCGTCGAATTCGAGCAGCATATCGCCGTCATCATCGAACTCTATCGTGTTGTCGTGCCCGAGATCTATGAAACCTTCTCCGTCTTCGACATAAACGCTAAGTTCTGCACTTTGGATCAGTTCCCATTCGTCTTCGGTGAGCTGAAGCACTTTTTTGCCGCCTTTTTCAGTTGGAACAAGATGAGACGGATCGAGCAGATCTGAAGTGATAGACGTAGCTTTGGAAGATACAAGGTCGGTATCGACGAATTCGAGCCCGCTCGGCATACTGCGTCCGCTGAAAGAGGAAAGCAGCGATGTGATAGTGGAAAGATCGAGCCCGCCGACAGAAGAGCCCGAGCCGCCGATCAACGAACCGAGGAGCGACGTCAGCGGCGAACTGCTGCTGCTGGTGGAACCGCCGGCGACCATATTGAGTAGCCCGCCCAGCATATCGCTGCCTCCGATCGAGGGGAAGAGAGAAGTGGAAGCTGCGGTCTGCCCCGCGGTCTCTACGCTGGCAAAGCTTTTGATGCAGTCGACGTAGTCGGAATCGAGCCCCAGATTGTTATAAACCGCAACGGCGTTGTTCATGTTGTTGAGCGATTCGTACGGGAAGTACACGCTCAACCCGTAGCAGTTCGACATGGTAGTGCCGTTGTATTTTACGCAGCCCTTGAGCGCCGCGGCGAGCGCAAGCGATTCTTCGGTCTTTATCTTCTGCGCAAGGTCGACGATATCTACCTGATTGAGCTTGTTTTTTGCGGAAAACTGCCTGACGCTGGCGCGCGCGTCGGAAACCGGCTTGTAGTTATCCGATTTGACCATTGCGGCGGTCGAGGTGGCAAATTTGTTGAACTTTTCGGGTACTGCTCCGTGCAGCGCGGCGAGGTCGGTCACCGAAAGGGTAACGGATCTGCCGGAATTGGAGGCGATATAAGTGTCTATTATCTTTTTGGCGAGTTCCACGGAATCTACCGAAGTATTCCTGGAAAGAAGATTGAGCCAGTCGGTGTGATACCATCCGGTGCCGGGTTCAACTTCTTCGGAAGCCAGAAGATAGTCGGCGTATTTGTCGCATACGAGCGCGGTCTCGAGCGTGGACATAAGGCAGGCGTCAAAGCCGATTATATCGAATTTGCAGCCGCCTTTCTGCAGCGCGATGTTGAGGTTGGCAAGCGTCATTGAGCCCGAGGAAACGCGTTCATCGTATCCGAACCCCGAAAGCGATCCGCCGCCGTGATCCCACATGACCAAAATATAGCGGTCAGCGGGGAAGTTGAGCGTGCAGTACTGTATGAACGACGCGAGATTGTCGGAATCGGTCATGGACTTTTTGTCGTTGTTTTCCACAAGGCATTCGAGCTTGCGGTTCTTTATGCGGTATATCTGGTTATGATCGTTGGAGATCCCGTTAGTGCGCCATCCTTTGCAGCCGCCGGTCTCGACGATAACGTTGACTTTATCGGAAATGTCGGCGTTTTTCATCTCGTTGAGGTCGCTTGTCGCCATTCCGTATTTGGATTCGAGGTCTGTCCCGCACATATAGACCATAACTGTGACGGTGTCTTTACCGTTACCTTTCAGCGCGGTGTAGCGTGACCGTGCCTTTTCGTCTACTGTGGTGTCGGTCTGAGCTTCCGTGCCGGAAACGTTGGTGTTTACGTCGGAAGGTGCGGAAGTGGAACCGCCGCATTTTTTGAATAAGAAGAATACTGCGAGCCCTACGAGTACGAGTATTATTATGGTAGTAAAAGAAGACTTTTTGCCTTTGCTCGAAGACGATCCGAGTACCGAGCCGAGCAATCCGCCCAAGAGATCGCTCCCGCCGGAAGCTCTTCCGCCTTGATCTCTGCCCGAAGTGCTGCCGTTCCTTCCGCCGGTACCCAACGGGCTGCCGCCGCCTATGCTGCTGCCTTTGCGCACGTTGACCGAGCCAGACGATGTGCGTTTGTCTCTGCCGTTTGGCCTTTTTTCCATTTTGTTTGTCCTTTCTTGTGTTTGATATACATATGGATTATACTCTTTTTGTTTCAAAATGTAAAGAGCAAATATTTATATGCGGCAAAAAAAGATCCCGCATATTGCAGGATCTTTTTGCGTCAGCGGTTTTCTCCGCTTTTAATAAATGTAAGGTAATACGCTACCGCAAGATCAGTTACGAGCCCGTAGCTGCGCTCGCCGGCTTTCACCGCCTGTGATTTTAGATAGGCGTCGTTGGTCTTGGAAACGACTTTGGCTGCCGCGGAATCGCGGTACGGATCGAAAAATCTTGAATAAGCGCTCATTTCCGCGCCTACCCGCGCGGGATAATGCTCCTTGCGGTATTTGGCGTACAGCTCGCTGTCGGCCTTTGAAAGGGCCGACATGACTTCGCGCAGGACGTTTACGTAACCGCTGTATTCAATAAAAGGATCGTCCGAGGATACGCACACCAGGAAAGCCACAAAATTGGCCTCGTCTTCGCGCGCGATACCGCGCTGATGCGCCATCTCGTGCGCTATGGTGTAAGGGACTACAAAATCGGGATAATTGAAATTGACGTTGGCTTCGCCGGTGAAAAACGCGTAAACGCCGGATATATGAGTGTACGTCATATAGCGCGAAAGCGAAACGGGTTTTACGTTGGCGCTGAAATGCGATATGTAGTCCGCGCCGGAAGCATATTTTTCGAACGCCGCGTTCACTCTGCGCGAAAGCTCATAAAACGATACGGCCATGTGCGATTCGCCTCCGCTGCCGAATATGATCTGAGGCAGCAGGGCGTTGATATTACCGGTGAGCCACACGGCGGTTTCGTAAAGTTCTTCACCGGAAACCGGCGATCCGGCAAGGCCCAGGTTTTGCGCAAGCGTATTGCGGAAATACGCCGGACCGAAACCGAATCCGAACACAATGACTATCACAAGCACCACGCAGCCGAGAAATCGCATAACTCTGCCGAACCAGTCTTTGCGTGACTTGGCCAGACGTACCGAAAAATATATCAGTGCCGCCAGCAGAACGGGGATCAGCAAGACCAGCGTTTCTGCAATCGAAAATGGGAAAGGCGAAGTGAGCTTTGCGAGCAGCCATCTTACCGCCTGACCGGGATACCTGGTGACGAATTCGGCAAATCCGGCAGAAAAACGCGATATGACGTATACCGCCGCAGCCAGCGCGCTCGTTATTGCAAGCGCGGTGAAAGTCCTGTGCCGTGCGGCGCACGCGATCAGACGCTTTGCGACGCCGGCCTTTTTGTTTTCCGGCAACGCAGTCATTATATTTTAACTGTCCAACCGAATTTGTCTTCGGCTTTGCCCCACTGTATGGAAGTGAGCTTTTCGTAAAGCATTGCGGATACTTGGCCTATTTCAAAATTGTTTATGGTCATCTTTTTGTTGCCCCAGTAGAGCTCGCCGACCGGCGAAACGACCGCCGCCGTGCCCGTGCCGAACATCTCTTCCAGCTTGCCTGCGTCATGCGCTTCGCTGACTTCGTCGATCGATATGCGGCGCTCGGTCACTGTGTAACCTTCGCTGCGCAAAAGCTCTATGGCGGAACGGCGGGTCACGCCAGGGAGAATGCTGCCTTCGAGCTTTGGCGTGATGATTTCGCCGTTAATTTTGAAGAAGACGTTCATCGCGCCGACTTCGTCTATGTATTTGTGATAAATGCCGTCGAGCCAGAGCACCTGCGCGTAGCCGTTCTCTTCTGCTTTCTGCTGGCCGATCAGCGACGCGGCGTAGTTACCGCCGACCTTTGCAAAGCCGGTGCCGCCGCGCACGGCGCGAACGTATTCGTCCTCCACGGCTATCTTTACCGGGTTGATACCGGCGGCATAATAAGAGCCGGAAGGCGAAAGAATTATCACGAACTTATATGTTTTGGAAGGATGTACGCCCAGAAATTCGTCTGTGGCTATTATGAACGGGCGGATATAGAGCGAGGTGCCTGGCAGAGAAGGGACCCAGTCGCTGTCGACTTTTACAACAGTCTTTATGGCTTCAAGTGCAAAATCGGGATCTACTTTGGGTATGCACATACGCTCGTTCGTATTGTTCATGCGTTCTATGTTTTTGTCCGGGCGGAACAACAGTATGTCGCCTTTTTCGGTGCGGTATGCTTTCAAACCTTCAAACATTTCCTGCGCATAGTGAAAGACCATGCACGCGGGCGAAAGGGAAATATTGTGGAAAGGAACTATCCGGGCGTCGTGCCAGCCGCGTTCGGGATCGTAATCACATTCGAACATGTGGTCGGTGAATATTTTACCGAAACCGAGCTTGCTCCAATCCGGCTTTTTCTTGGGGGAATCCGTGCGTTTTACTGTGATCTCCATATCTTTTTTGCCTCCTGGTAATGAATAATATTGCACTGCAAGTGTTCTTATATGTAGATTATATACCTTTTGATTGCAAAATTCAACCTTTAAGGCGGAATTTGAACGGAAAAATAATACATTTGTAAAAATCACAAAAAAGGGTTGAAAACGACAAAAAAATATGTTATAATTTACACAAACATCAATGATGGAGAATTATCGCCAGTATATGAAAAACAAGCTCAGATTCAAAACAGCGTCGCTCGTATGCTTCGCTGTGTTGATCATTTCTTTTGCGCTTGCCGCGCTCCCCATGCTGCACGGCGAAAGCACCGCGGTCACCGAAATACCGGAGAATTCATACGCCGCCGAGTCGGAACGCTCGCCGGATTTTGTTCCGGAAGAAACGCGTTTCGCCTGCGCCTTGTACATAGACGGTAAACTCGCCGGCTATTACTCAGACGTCGCCGCGGCAAAGGCCGAACTCGAACGCCAAAAACAGTCCGTACTCGAAAACAGCGGCGTCGCTTACGTAAGCGCTGCATTCGGCAATTCATTCACGTTCAAAAGCGAACGCTTCCCCGTCTCTTATATAGAAGCCGCTTCCGGGCTTCCGTTCCCGCAGCTGGACGTGGAGCTCACCTGTTACGAGACTGTCGGCAATACAGTCGAGCATACCGTGCAATATCGCGACAACGCCGACCTTAACCCCGGGAAAGAAAAACTTATAAGCGAAGGCAAAGACGGCTATACCGAAACAACATACCGTATCGTACTGCGAAACGGAGTAGAGGTCTCGCGTTCGGCGGTAGCTGAAAACATAATCGCCGAACCGGTCGCCGAAGTCATAGAGCGCGGCGTCAAAGCCAAAAAGACCGCTGCGGATATCACGCCCGTGTTCATAGCGCCTTACGACGGCGCCATCACTTCTGAATACGGCACACGCTATCTTATGGGCAACACGTTCCACAAGGGCGTGGATATTTCCGGCGTAAAGAGTTCGTCCGAATGCTACGGCGCGGAGATCCACGCCGCCGGCGACGGCACGGTCATCCATGCCGGCTGGATGGACGGCTTCGGTTACCTGGTCATACTCGAACACGATAACGGTATGCGCACATATTACGCCCATCAGAAGAACGTCGCTTGTAAAGTCGGCGACTCTGTAATGCAGGGCGACGTAATCGGTTATATCGGTACTTCGGGCAGAAGCACCGGGCCGCACGTCCATTTCGAGGTGCGCGTGCCGGATGAAAACGGCAAATATTACTCTATAGATCCTGAACCTTATATCATCGATTACGATTCATATCCTCACCGCGGATAAACGGTAAATACTCAGTGCCGGGCAGGGAACCCCCTTGCCCGGCGCTTTTGTTTTGCCGCTTTTACGAACATATGTTCGTTTACATAAACCCGAACAGCAGCTTGGCGAAACGTGCTGAAAGAGCTTGATAAAGCTGGATTTCCGGCGATCCGTACTCGGTTTACGTAATTCAAAAAAAATAAAAAAAAAAGTAAAAAAACACTTGATTTTTACGGACTCTTATATTATAATAATCTCAGGTGGGGAAAAGTGGTAAATTTATCCAAAATTTCCCACGAATCTACAAAATGGTGTCAAGAAAGGAGCAAGGCGAATGTTCACCGGCGAGTATTGGTTCAGCATGGACCAAAAAGGCAGAGTTTCCGTTCCCGCAAAATACCGCGAAGAGCTCGGGACCGAATTCAAGATCTGCAAGGGCTTCGACAAATGTCTGAATATTTACCCCGCCGCCGAATGGGACGCCTTCGCTCAAAAACTCAAAGCGCTTCCGGAAGCCAGTCAGCGCCACGCAAGAAGATATTTCTTCTCCGGCACTATAGAAGGCGTGCTTGACGGTCAGGGAAGAGTGGCTGTCACTCAGTCGCTGCGGCAGTTCGCCGGCCTCGAAAAAGACGTCGTCATCATCGGCAACGAAAATCATCTTGAGATCTGGAGCGCATCCGCTTGGGCTGACGAGCAGAAATTCATGTCGTCCGAAGGCATCACCGAAGAGCTTTCGGAATACGGTTTCTGATATGAAGTTTGAACATTACCCGGTCATGCTGACCGAAGCGGTGGAAGGGCTTGCAGTCGTACCGGACGGCATTTATGCCGATTGCACGCTGGGCGGCTGCGGACATACCAAAAAGATCCTTTCTCTGCTTGGCGAACAGGGTAGGGTGCTCGGAATAGATCTTGACCCCGCCGCGCTCGAAAACGCCGCTCTTACAGTCAACGATAAGCGCCTTATAACCTGGCACGGCAATTACAAAGACATATTGACCGCCGCAAAAGAAAACGGCATAGCAAAACTCAACGGAGCGCTGTTCGACCTGGGCGTTTCCTCGTATCAGATCGATACCGCAGAACGCGGGTTTTCGTATATGCACGACGCACCGCTCGATATGCGTATGGATAATACCGGCGGAGTCACCGCTGCGGAACTCGTCAACAGGCTTTCCGCGGAAGAATTGGCAAAGATATTCTTTGAATACGGCGAGGAACGGTATTCGCGCAGGATAGCTCAGAAAATCATCGAACGGCGCGCGGATTCTCCTATCGAGACCACAGGCGGGCTCGCCTCGCTCATAGCTTCGGCCTACCCGGCAAAGGAACTGAAAAACGGCAATCCCGCAAAGCGATGCTTTCAGGCGCTGCGCATAGCTGTCAACGGAGAACTTGACGGGCTTGACAAGGCGCTCGAAGATGCTATGGAACTCCTTGTATCCGGCGGCCGGCTTGCGGTGATAACCTTCCATTCGCTCGAAGACCGTATAGTCAAAAACACGTTTTCACGTTTTGCCAACCCCTGCACCTGCCCGCCAGATCTTCCGGTGTGCGTCTGCGGTAAAAAGCCGGTGGCGAAGATCATCACGAAAAAACCGGTCGTTTGCTCGCTCAGGGAAAGCGAAGAAAACAGCCGTTCTCATTCGGCAAAGCTGAGAATAGCCGAAAAGCTCTGAATATTTACTAATTATTTACACAGAGGTACCGAAATGGAAAACAAAAAGACGAATCGCGATGCTATAATTAAAAAGTCGAATAAAATCGTACTCGCACGCTCCGACTCTTCTGCTGTCGTTAAAAGCGAAAATAATGCGAAAGTTACCGTTATAGAGCACCGCAGAAAGAGCAAGACTCCGCTTCCTATCGGCGTCATATTCACTATCATCGCCGTAACGGTCCTGTTCGTCTTTTTGGTGATGAACTATGCGGAAATGGATAACTACAATTCGCAGATCGCCGAAATGCGCGACGAGATCACCGAGCTGCAGAAGACCGCCGCCAAGCTGAAAGTCCGTTTGGAAAAGAAAAACGACCTGGTCGAAATAGAAGAATATGCGACCGAACAGCTTGGCATGGTCAAGCCTAGCGGACTTACGCGTATAAATATCACCGCGCTCCCCGAAAACGGCGGCGAAACATATAAATACGACGACGGCGACGAAAACGGCATAGGCGTTTTGCTGGCCGGCTTCGGCGAGGTGTTCAGAGATTTCTTCGACTGACATCATAATTCAGCTTGCCCGTCCATATTTTTATTATGTAAAAACGAGCCGGGCGCTTGTCGGGAGAAAAATATGAACCGAGAAAACGAAAACAAAACAAGCAAAGTCATATTGGCAAGAGGACGCTTCATGGCGGCGTTCCTCTTGCTATGTCTTTGTTATCTGATATATCGCCTTGCGGTGCTGCAGATAGTCGACGGCGAAAAAAACAAGAATGCCGCGACAGACCAGTACACGACCGAGATCACCATACCAGCCAAACGCGGCAACATATACGACCGAAACAACAAGCTTCTCGCCACGAGCACAACTGTCCAGACCGTTTTCATATCGCCAAAGGATATAGTTGACGACGATCAGGCGAAACTTATTGCAGAAGGACTTTCACGCATACTCGGTGTAGACGAAGCTGAAATACTGGAAAAGACCGAGCGCAAGTATTCCAAATACCAGATCATCAAAAAGAACCTCGAAGAAGACGTCGAACTTCAGGTGCGCGAGTTCATCGCCGAACACAAACTTACGCTTCAGGTGTGCCTGGAAGAGGGAACGAAGCGCGTGTATCCGTACGGAACGCTCGCATCGCACGTTATAGGGTTCGTCGGAGCGGAAAACACAGGGCTCGACGGCATTGAAAGGACTTACGAAAGCGTACTCAGCGGCGTCAACGGAAGAGCGATCCAGGGCAAAGACGGTCAGGGGAACGACCTGCCGTTCCAGTACGAAAGCTATATAGACGCACAAAACGGCGAACATATAATCACAACTATCGATTTTACTATCCAATCGATCCTTACCAAGTATTTAAAAGAGTGCTACGAGCTCCACAAACCGACTTACGGTTGCCGCGGGATAATAATGAACGTCAAGACGGGCGAGATCCTCGCTTCCGCCTGCATAGACGAATACGATCTTAACAGCTATACCGAACTCACCGGCGCGTATCTCGAAAAATACGAATCGTTCGAAGGAACGGACGAAGAAAAGAACGCTTACCGCAGCACGCTTCTCTTTGATCTTTGGAAAAACAAAGTGGCAAGCGAGCTTTACGAACCGGGTTCGACTTTTAAGATAATCACTACCGCCATAGGGCTCGAGGAAGGCGTATTCACGCCGGAAAGCCAATTCAACTGCACGACTCAGGTCACCGTGCTCGGGCACACCATACACTGCCATTCAAAAAAAGCTCACGGCATGCAGACTGTCGCCGAAGCGCTTGTCAATTCGTGCAACCCGGCGTTCGTTCAGATGGGGCTCAAAATAGGCGGCGATCTGTTTTTTAAGTATTTCAAGGCCTTCGGTTATACCGAACCCGTCAATTCCGATATCGGCGGAGAAGCCAAAAGTATTTATTATTCCGATCTGAGCAACCAGCTTACGCTCGCCAACTGCAGCTTCGGTCAGTCAATGTCCATAAACATGCTCCAGCATATCGCGGCTGTCAGTTCAATAGCGAACGGCGGTTATATCGTGACTCCGCATTTCATAAAGGGATACATTATGCCCGACGGCACTGTCGTGAACGAAGACAAGTACACGACCAAACGTGCGGTCATCAGCAAGAGCACCGCCGACACCATTTTGAAGATGCTCGTCAATTCGACCAAAAACGCCGCTGTTTCGGGTTATAATATCTCGTCAAAGACCGGTACGTCGCAGAAAATGGCGCGTCCCGGCGCCGAACCGGACCAAAAATATTACATAGGCAGCTGCGTTTCGTTCGCACCCGCCGAAGATCCTGAGATAGCGATACTCGTGGTGGTCGACGAACCGACCAGCGGCAAGATATACGGCAGTCAGCTCGCGGCTCCTGTAATATCGTCTGTGCTTTCGGAAGTCCTGCCGTATCTGGAAATACTGCCCAGCGATGCAAACAGCATAAAGACGTTGAAGGTGGACGATTACACTTCTGCGGAAATAGAAAGAGCCAAATATGCCGTTAAGGCGGCGGGGCTCAACTGCGTCGTCAAGGGCTCCGGCTCCACGGTCGTGGATCAGCTCCCGCGGCTTGGCACCACCATCACCGAAGGCGGTACTGTCATACTTTATACGGAAAATGAACATACTGTAGATAAAGTCCGTGTAAAGGATCTCACCGGTATGACCCCGGATCAGGTCTTCGAATGGGCGAAGACGCAGAAACTTAACCTAATCGTCGAAGGCATATATAACAGAGAATTTGCAAGCTGCTATGCCGTTTCACAGTCCGTTAAGGTCGGCGAACAGGTCAACGTAGGCGCAGTGATAAACGTAACATTCAATTATAAAGAGGATATTCAATAATGTTCCTGAACATAAAAGAAGCCGCTTGCGCCATGAACGGCGAATACAACGGCAAAGGCGAAAGCATAATAGCTGGGATGTTCACCGATTCACGCGAGGCGTTCGAAGGCGGACTGTTTTTCGCGCTTAGAGGCGAACGCGTCGACGGGCACAGATTCGTGCCGGAACTGAACGAAAAGGGTTTTCCCTGCGTCGTTGCAGACGCAAAATATCACACCGGCGAAAACATTCTCGTCCCGGACGTCGAACGTGCGCTCGGCGACCTTGCAAGATGGTGGAGGGAAAAATACGTTTCGCGCACAAAGGTCATAGCCGTCACCGGCAGCGTAGGGAAGACGACCACCAAAGATATGCTCGGAAGGGTCTTTTCCGCGGAGTTCAACACTTTTGTGCCGCAAGGCAACAAAAACAGTACGGTCGGGCTTCCGATGTCAGTTGCCAAACTCACTCCGGCGCACGAATACGCCGTGTTCGAACTCGGCAGCTCCCGTTTCGGTGAAATATCGTACCTTTCGGGAATAGTCCATCCTTCGCTTTCCGTGATTACTTGCATAGGCAGTTCGCATCTTGAGTATTTTCTAACGCGCGAAAATATCAGAAAAGAAAAATACGGCATACTCGACGGCGAAACGCCCGGCGGATACCTGATACTCGACGGCGATTCCGACGCCGACTTTGCCATGCGCGTCAAGATCAAAGATCACAAACCCGTTTACTGCGGCTTTTCCGACCGTTGCGATTTCGTCCTGAATATAGAAAACAGCCGCGAAACTTCAACGGAATTCACTGTAAAATACAGGCATCAAAAGCAAGCCATAAAACTTTACGTTCCCGGCGACCATGCTGCAAAGGACGCCGCGTACGCTTTCGCCGCGGGCGTGCTGTGCGGGATAGATCCAGAAACTGCCGCGACTGCGGTGGGACAATACTGCCCGTACGGCGACAGACAGCGTATTTACGACGTCAACGGCATAAAAGTAATAGCGGATTGTTATAACGCTGCGCCGGAATCTATGGTGGCGGCGTTCCAGGTGCTGAAAGAGCAGAAGTCAAGCACGCGCCGCATAGCCGTGCTCGGCGATATGCTCGAGCTTGGCAAGAACAGCGACCGTATGCACGAAGACGTGGCGCGCCTGGTTGGCGATGCTGCCGATTTTGTAGTCTATATCGGTTATTTCGCCCGTATATTCGCCGACGCCTGCGTCGGGAAAAGGGTGATATGCTTCGACATCGATCAGAAGCACGAAGCGGCCGCATATCTTAAAGAAAACGTCATCCCCGGAGACGCAGTGCTTTTCAAGGCCAGCCGCGGAGTCGGGCTTGAAACGGTAATAAAGGAAGCAGGACTATGAATTATATCAGCTTGATCCTCACTTGCGTCATCTCTTTTGCAATTTCGCTTTTGCTTTATATTATCTTTATCCCGGTCTTGCGCCGCGTCAAGCTCGGGCAGAAGATACTTGAGATCGGCCCGAAATGGCACAAATCCAAAGAGGGGACTCCCACCATGGGCGGGCTCTTCTTCATAACCGCCATGGCGCTGACAATAGGCGGTCTGTATCTGAGCGGCGTTTTTGACAATACCGGGATGTTTTTCCCCATAAATCTTTGCTTTGCGCTTATAAACGCTGCTATCGGATTCGTTGACGACTACGTGAAGCTTTTCAAAAAGCGCAACGAAGGGCTGACCGTTTTTCAGAAGCTCGCCCTTCAGGTGGCGGCCACAGCCGCTTACCTTGCCGCACTCAAACTGACCGGCTGCATAACCACTCAGATCCCGCTGCCGTTTTCAGGGAATACGGTAGATCTCGGCGCTTTCTACTATATACTTGTCGGCGTTATCATAGTCTACATTATCAATACCGCGAACCTTACCGACGGGCTTGACGGTCTTGCCGGAAGCGTCGCTTTCGTAATAGCCGCCTTGTTCGTGATAGTGGGTATCAACGCCCGCCTTGTCGATCTGTATCTGACAGAAGCGGCGCTTGGTGGTGCGCTTATCGCTTTTCTCATTTTCAACTTTTACCCTGCAAAAGTTTTCATGGGCGACACGGGATCGCTGTTTCTCGGTTCTATGCTCGTCGGCTGCGCCATGCGGCTGGGCAGACCGCTGGTAATGATACTTGTCGGGCTCGTTTACGTGCTCGAAGGCGTGTCGGTCATGATCCAGGTGTTTGTCTTCAAAATCACTCACGGTAAAAAAAGATTTTTCAAAATGGCTCCTATACATCACCATTTGGAACTGTGCGGGCTCAGCGAGATCAAGATAATGGCTATTTTTCTCGCGGTGACCGCCGCTCTGTGCGCATTGTCATATTTCCTGGTTTTTGCCCCTTTTGTGGTCTGAAGTCTTTTATATAAGGGATCCGTATGCAGAACGAAAAAATCGAAACTCCTGAAATCCAACAGCTCCCCGCCGGTTCGGGTGAAAAAAGCGAAAGCGTGCTGATCCGCTGGATAGGCGGCGTCGACAGGCCTTTCCTCTTTTTGCTCATTATTCTGCTCGCGCTCGGTACGGTAATGGTATTCACCTCGAGTTATTCCTTTGCGCAAACGCGGTACGGCGACAGCTATTTCTTTTCTAAAAAGCAGATCATCTGGATAGTAGCCGGTATGGCTATAATGATGCTCGTCATACATATCCCGGACCGATGGGTCAAAAAATTCGCCTGGCTTGTGTTTTTGGGGGCAATATTGCTCAACGGAGCAGTTATCCTGCTGGGCGTCGCCAAGCACGGAGCTCAGCGCTGGATAGATATAGGGCCGATCCGTTTTCAGCCGTCCGAAGTGCTCAAATTTGCCACTATCCTTATATGCGCCAAAGTCGTTTCGAACAATACCGATAAAATGAAGAAATTCCGCTACGGCGTGCTCCCGTTCTTTATGATAGCAGTACTCGATTGCGGCATCCTCGTTTTTCAAAGCCATCTTTCAGCTACCATCATCACTTACGTCATAATATTTTCAATGATGTTCAT
>CACYCI010000073.1 GCA_902772845.1 uncultured Ruminococcus sp. | reverse complement strand
CCATGGTCGATATGGCCGATGGTACCGATGTTTACATGCGGTTTGGATCTTTCAAATTTAGCTTTTGCCATTTTTGGTCCTCCTGAATGATTATGTTTTTTATTTTATTTTTATTGTTTGCGCTTAATTCCCATTATACGTAAATTTTCCCGCAAGTCAAGTGTTTTCTGATAATTTGCGCTAAAAATGCACGCAAAACCGGATATATCAGAAATCGGAAGAGATAGTAGAACAGATCTGATCCTGAACAGACTTGGGCACAACTTCGTAATGGCTGGGCTGCATTGTATAAGCGCCGCGCCCCTGCGTTTTTGAACGCATATCGGTGGCATAACCGAACATATTGGAAAGCGGAACGAACGCAGACACCTGCTGCGCACCGTTTTGCTGTTCCATACCGGTTATGCTGCCGCGGCGTGAATTTATATCGCCTATGACGTCGCCGAGATATTCGTCCGGAGTGATGACGTCGACCTTCATTATCGGCTCGGTCAACACCGGATCCGCCTTTTGCATCGCCTCTTTGAAAGCCATGCTGCCGGCGATCTTGAAAGCCATTTCGGAAGAGTCGACTTCGTGATACGAGCCGCCTTCAAGCGTGACTTTCACGTCCACTACGTTATAGCCGGCCACAACGCCGGAAAGCATTGCGCCTTTGACGCCTTCTTCGACCGCGGGTATATATTCGCCCGGGATATCGCCGTTCTTGACGTTATCTATAAATTCGAAGCCGGCGCCCTTTTCGTTGGGCTCGATAGTGATTATGCAATCGCCGTACTGGCCCTTGCCGCCCGACTGACGGACGAACTTGCCGCGAGCGGTCGCTTTTTTGCGGATCGTTTCACGATAGGATACCTGCGGCTTACCGACGTTCGCCTCTATGCGGTATTCGCGCAAGAGACGGTCTACGATTATTTCGAGATGAAGCTCGCCCATACCGGCGATGATCGTCTGCCCTGTCTCGTTATCGGTATACGCCTTGAATGTAGGATCTTCTTCCGCAAGATCCGCCAAAGCCAAAGACATTTTTTCTTGGCCGGCTTTGGTCTTGGGTTCGATCGCCACGCGGATGACAGGGTCGGGGAACACCATGGATTCGAGCACTATGGGATGCTTTTCGTCGCACAGAGTTTCACCGGTAGTGACGTTTTTGGCGGCGATTATAGCCGCGATCTCGCCCGCGCCGACAGAGTCGACTACTTCGCGGTGGTTAGCGTGCATAAGAACGAGACGGCCTATGCGCTCGCGCTTGCCCTTTGTGGGATTATACACGGTATCGCCGGTGTTGATACGGCCGGAATACACGCGGATATAGCACAACTTGCCCGCCACGAACGGGTCGGTCATTATTTTGAATGCAAGCGCAGAAAACGGCTCTTCCTCGGAAGCGACGCGTTCAATATCCTCGCCGGTGACGGGGTCCTTGCCTTTTACGGCTGGCACGTCCGTGGGAGCGGGCATATAATCGACGACAGCGTCAAGCAGCTTCTGCACGCCCTTGTTGCGGTAAGAACTGCCGCAGAGCACGGGGATTATGGCATTGCAAATGGTGGCCTTGCGGATCGCCGCTTTCAGCTCGCCCATTTCGGGCTCTTCGCCTTCCAGGAATTTTTCGCCCACCGTGTCGTCGAATTCAGCACACGCTTCTATGAGCTTGGTGTGATATTCGTCGGCAACGGCGACCATATCGGCGGGTATATCCTCTTCGTCAACGGTCTCGCCGTGATCGTCGAGGAAATACACGGCTTTCATTTCAACAAGGTCTATAAGGCCCTTGAAATCGCCTTCGGCGCCTATAGGAAGCTGGACAGGCACGGGGTTCGCTTTGAGCCGGTCGCGGATCATGTCCAGGACGCGGTAAAAGTTTGCACCCGTGATATCCATCTTATTGACGTATGCCATACGCGGAACGCGGTACTGATCCGCCTGGCGCCAGACCGTTTCGGACTGGGGCTCGACGCCTCCTTTTGCGCAAAAGACCGTAACGGCGCCGTCGAGCACTCTGAGCGAACGTTCGACTTCAACGGTAAAGTCCACATGCCCCGGGGTGTCGATGATATTGATGCGGTAGCCGTTCCAATGGCAGGTGGTGGCGGCGGAAGTTATGGTTATACCGCGCTTCTGCTCCTGTTCCATCCAGTCCATTGTGGCTGCGCCTTCGTGCACCTCGCCGATCTTGTGGGTCTTGCCCGTATAGAACAATATTCTTTCTGTCGTTGTAGTCTTGCCTGCGTCGATATGCGCCATTATACCGATATTGCGCATCTTTTCAAGCGGATAAATGTCTGGCATAGTTTCTCCTTGTGATTATGCGGTAAAATACTGCCTTATGCAGATTACCAGCGGTAATGAGCGAACGCCTTGTTCGCTTCCGCCATTTTGTGTGTGTCTTCTTTTTTCTTGACAGCACCGCCCAGGTTGTTGACGGCGTCCATGATCTCGGCAGCGAGACGGTCGCTCATGGTCTTGTCGCTTCTCGTCCTTGCATAGTTGACGAGCCAGCGAAGCCCCAGAGTTTGTCTTCTTTCGGAGCGGACTTCCATAGGAACCTGGTAGTTCGCACCGCCGCGACGGACGGCCTTGACTTCGAGATTGGGCATTAT
>CACYCI010000072.1 GCA_902772845.1 uncultured Ruminococcus sp. | reverse complement strand
TGTCTTGTTGGTGCCGTCAACGTTAGCGTGGATCCTTCTTATGTTGGCTTTCCAGGTTCTGGACGTTCTTCTTTTGGAATGGGAAACATTGTTTCCGAAGGTAACGCCTTTGCCGCAGATCATACATTTAGCCATATTTACACCTCCGATTTCTTAATGAGCAATTTTTCAAGCACTTAAGTATATACTACAAATCGCGTTTTGTCAAGAACTTTTTTTCAATTCGTCCCAAACTTTATAAATATCTCCCGCTCCCATGATTATCAAAAGGTCTCCGGGACGCGCCGTTTCACGCAAAAAACACGCTGCGGACTCGAAAGAACCCGTGTAGATGCCTCCGCACGCTTGCGCGAGCAGCTCGCCGCTGACTCCCAACGTGTCCGCCTCACGCGCGGAAAACACGTCGGTCACCGCAACGATATCCGCAAGTGAAAGCGATCTCACGAACCCGGGGAAAAGTTCTTTCAGACGTGAATACGTGTGCGGCTGAAATACGGTGATCAGACGTCCGTCTGTCATTTGACGGGCGGTGGAAAGGCAGGCGGCGATCTCGTCCGGATGATGGGCGTAATCGCTTACCGCTTCGGCTCCGTTCAGTTCGCCTATCCGCTCGAACCGTCTGGAAACGCCGGTGAATGCGGCTATACCGCTGACGATCTCTTCGGGCGTCAACCCGTTTATATGGCACGCGGCAAACGCGGCGAGCGAATTAGACACGTTGTGCATACCGGGCACCGAAAGCGAAACGCGTATTTCGCCTTGGGGGTAGTGCAGCGTGTACGAAGCGTAGCCCTTGTTTGTAGTCACGTCGGCAGCGTAATAGTCCGCCTTTTGCTTTACCGAATACCACACGGCATTGCCGCGGTAGTTTTCGGCGCAGCGCACGGCGCCTTCGCTGTCTGCGTTGAGCACCGCGTTGGCGGAATGAGATATGTATTCTGAAAAAGATCTTACCACCTGGTCCAGATCTTTGAAATAATCCGGGTGATCGTGGTATACGTTGAGCACCACCGCCGTCGTCGGCATAAAGTGCAGGAACGAATCTTTGTATTCGTCGGCCTCGAAAATGAACGTGCCGTCTGTCCCCACTTTGTAATAAGCGTTCACGAACGGAAGCAGCGCTCCTACCGCAAACGAAGGGTCGCGGCCGGGAGTGACGTCGAATATGCGCGATATCATGCCGCTTGTGGTGGATTTTCCGTGAGTGCCGGCAACGCCGATCGAAACTCCGTATTCTTTTATAATAGCCCCCAAAAGCACCGCGCGCGTAATGCAGCGTATCCCCAGCTCCGCCGCTTTTGCGACGACAGGGTGCGAGGTGTTCAGCGCCGCGGTATATACAAGCAGGTCGACGCCTTCTAACTTGGGCGAATCTTCGGAATAGTCAACGTCCACTCCGTGGCTTTCCAGGATATCGGTCTCGTGCGAATGCGACCTGTCATATCCGAGTACCTCTATGCCTTTGGCACGGAGTATAAGCGCCAACGCGGACATGCTTACGCCGCCTATGCCGGCAAAATAAACTTTTTTGTAGCCCTGCAACAAAAATTCTTCCATTAGCGACTCCTTTGAATCATGATCAACTCGTTCCTATACATTATACCACTTTTTATGAAAAATGCAACGCCTATTTGCATAGACGCCGCGAGCTTTTTCAATAATAAAAGTCGGCACACGTTAATGAGAGGAATAACAATGGAAATTACCGAAATCAAACTCAGAAAAGCTTTCTACGGGATCCCGCTCGAAGCGATCTATTCCGTAACGTTCGATAACGAGCTCGTCGTTCACGACGTGAAAGTCGTGCGCAAGGGCGATAATCTGCTCGTTATAATGCCCAACCGCAAAACGCCCGACGGCGTTCAGCGCGACATAGTACATCCGATAACGTCGGAATTCAGGCAAAAGTTAGATAAGCAGATGGTCACTTATCACAATAACGTTATGCCAAAACAATAATATTTGTCGGTTTTACTGTTGACTTTTTTTTGAACGATTTGTTATAATTGCAAATATAGAGGAGTGATATAAATGTCTTCGGAAAAAACGTCAACTGTCAAAAACGACAGCAAAAGGTCCAACGCCGCCGTGCGCTATTTCGGCGGCAATAAGATCTATACTCTTACCGCTGCGGGTGTGTTTGCGGCTATAGTAGTCGTCCTGCAGTGCACTTTGGGACTGATTACGGTAGGGACGATAAATCTCAATTTTGTTCTCATCCCCATAGTAATTGCCGGTATCATTTACGGACCGTTCGTCGGATCTGTCGCCGGGCTGGCTTTCGGTATCACCGTGTTCATACAATGCCTCACCGGTACTCAGGCGTTCGGTGCGGTGCTTTTGGGTATAAACTGGTTCTATTGCTTCATACTCTGCGTCATCCGCGGTCTGCTTATCGGGCTCGTTCCCGCCCTTGTGTGGAGATGGTGCTCGGCTATCAAAAACAACTATCTGCGCGCGCTCGTGCCTTCTGTAGTGGCGCCGGTGCTGAATACGGGCTTCTTCCTGCTCGCTTACGCGGTGTTCTTCAACGGACATATGCATACGATCATGACAGACATGGGTGCAAGCGCCGTTTACGTGCTCTTTATAGCTTTGGCCGGGCTGAATTTCGTCTTTGAATTTGCCACATCGGTCGTTCTCAACCCGCCTATCGCGGCGGCGCTGATCAAATCGCTTGAAAAAGGGCGCGATTAAGCCAAAAACGTTCAAAAAAAGTGTTGACAAAAGCCGTATCTTGTGTTACAATGCAATTTGCCGCGTGTTCGGGGTTTTTTAAACGTGCAAGCGTGCCCCATACAGCGAGTCTTATATGAAAGAGAGGTCCATTTCGTGTACGCTATAATCGAAACGGGCGGAAAACAGTACAAAGTCAGCGAAGGCGATATCATCTTTGTAGAAAAGCTGAACGCCGAAGAAGGCGAAAAGGTCGTTATAGAGAAAGTCGTTGCTTATTCCAACGGTAGCGCTCTTGAGATCGGCGATCCTTACACCGCGCACAAATGCGAAGCCAATGTCGTTAAGAACGGCAAGGGCAAGAAACTTCACATCATCCGCTACAAATCCAAGAAAAACGAAAAGAAGAAGATCGGTCACAGACAGCCCTACACCAAGCTTCAGATAGTCTCCATTATCTGATAAGGCCATGGTAACGGCGTCATTCAGGACAACTGACGGTCAGTTTTGCGGTTTCACCGTAAAAGGTCATTCCGGCTATGCCGGGCAGGGCAGCGACATCGTTTGCGCCGCTGTGTCTTCTATGGTCAACCTTACGGTGCGCCTTTTGGAAACAGGCAAAGAGCATTACCGCTTTTCCGCCGATCCGGCCATCCCGCAGACCGTTTTAGATCTCGATACCGTCACCCCTTCCGCGCAGCATATACTCGGCGGCCTTTACTGCGAGCTGCGCGAGCTCGCCGCGGAATACAAGGGGTATGTTAAAGTAATCAAGCAGTAAATTCTGTAAAGGAGAAACAACAATGCTCAGAATATCCATACAGTTCTTCGCCCATAAAAAAGGCGTCGGTTCCACCAAGAACGGCAGAGATTCCCGCGCACAGCGTCTTGGCGCCAAAAAAGGCGACGGCCAGGAAGTTAAAGCCGGCAACATAATCTACCGTCAGAGAGGGACCCATTTCCATCCCGGCGAAAACGTCGGCATCGGCTCCGACGATACTCTTTATGCTCTTACCGACGGCGTCGTAAAATACGAACCCATCGCTAACGGCAGAAGAAAAGTAAGCGTTTACGCAAAATAGTTTTTTTCAAAAAAGAGTGTGCTGCGGGTGCAGTATACTCTTTTTTTCTGCTATTTTATAAAAGGAGGCGCAGAAATGCTCGTAGATAAAGTAGACGTCCACGTAAAAGCGGGGAAAGGCGGCAACGGTTCCGTTTCTTTCCGCCGCGAAAAATACGTTTCTCACGGCGGACCCGACGGAGGCGACGGTGGGAACGGAGGCAGCGTGATACTCGTTCCGGACGCTGGCGAAAGCACTCTGCTCGCTTATAAATACAACCGTAAATTCATTGCCGGCGACGGTGAAAACGGCAGTAATAAAAAATTCCACGGGGGCAACGGAGAAGACGTTGTGATGCGCGTCCCGCTCGGCACGGTGGTGCGCGACCGCGACACGGGCAAGGTCATCCATGATATGTCCGACGGCGAGGAATTCGTCGTCGCCCGCGGCGGAAGGGGCGGTTGGGGCAACGTGCATTTTGCCACGTCCACCCGACAGGCGCCGCATTTCGCGCGCGCCGGGATGCAAGGCGACGAGCGTTTTCTCACGCTCGAACTCAAAATGCTCGCCGACGTCGGCATTATCGGCTACCCCAACGTGGGCAAGTCGACTCTGCTTTCAATGGTATCGTCTGCGCATCCGCGCATAGCCAGCTATCAGTTCACGACTCTTTCGCCCAACCTCGGCGTCATTTCCGCGTACGGCAGGTCGTTCGTCATGGCGGATATACCCGGCCTTGTCGACGGCGCCGCCGAAGGGCGCGGGCTGGGGCACGAATTCCTGCGGCATATAGAACGCTGCCGCCTGCTTGTGCACGTTTTCGATATTTCGGCGTCTGAACGTCCCGACCCGCTCGAGGATATCAAGCAGATCAACAAAGAACTGAAATCTTACGCCGCCGAACTCGCCGCCCGCCCGCAGATACTCGTCGGCAATAAGATCGATCAGGGTTACGATAAAGAAACGCTCAAAAAGATAAAAGCGTATGCTTCGCGCAAGAAACAGCCGCTGTTTCTGATATCCGCCGATCTCGACGAAGGGCTTGCCCCTCTTATGGAAGAAGTGGCCCGGCAGGTCGCGCTGCTTCCGGCGCCCGAGATATTCGCAGCCGAATATATCGCGCCGGATCCCAAAGCGGAAGAGATCACGGTCAAAAACGTCAACGGCGTTTACGTCGTGACCGGCGAAAAGCTTCGCCGCCTTTGCGAAAACGTCAATTTCGACGACCGCGAATCGCTGGCGTATTTCCAGCGTATGCTTCGCGAATACGGCGTTATTGACGCTCTGGAGAAAAAAGGCATACAGGAATGCGATACCGTTGACATTTACGGCATCCAGTTCGATTTTGTATATTGAAACACCGTTTCAACGCATCGCGGGCATTCGTCGGGCGAATATTTCCAGCTCTGCATGCTGTCGCCGTCAAAGCGGTATTCGTACTCGCGTTCCGGCGCTTCACGTTCCGCTTTGTCTAAAATCACCAGTTTGACTTTCATCTTCTGCGGTATCACGCTCTTTATGTAAACGGATACGGTGTCGCCTGCTTCAACGTCTTCCGTGTATTCGGCAAGACCTGCAAGGTTGGGCGTGAGTTCAACAAAAACACCGTATTTTTCTACCGAACGCACTATCCCGGTGACCGCCTGCCCGGGGGCGAAAAGGGAGGCGTTTTCTTCCCACGTCCCCAATAACTCCTTGTGAGTGAGCGAAACGCGCCCGTCTGCGTCGCATGACGTGCGGATGACCGCTTTTATTCGCTGACCTGTGTAGAATCTGTCGCGCGGGTGAGTGATGCGCGATACCGACATGGCGTCTATAGGCAAAAGCGATATTATACCGCAGCCGATATCGCAGAACGCTCCGAAGGGTTCCAGGTGCGTCACCACCGCGTCTATAATGTCGCCGGGCTCAAGCTTGTTTACGCAGTTTTCCTGCGCTTCGTCCTGCGCCGCCTTGCGTGAAAGCAAAGGCACCGCGCCAGAAATATCCGCGACTTTGAAGCAAACGTGCTTTCCCACGCGGCTTATCACGGCGATCTCGCGCGCTGATTCGCGTACCGACCCGTTCACACATTCTTCGTACGGGATCACTCCGGTACCTCCACCGGGAAGCCGCACCATAAGATCGTGGTCTTCCGTGCAGCGGAATGCTTTGCCTTCGAGTATGGCGCCGTTTTGAAAAGCGCGTTCAATTTCTTTGGGACCGAATGCGTATTCGCGCATATGCCCGAGCCGGGTCAGATATCCCTCGGGCGGATACAGATTGTTTTTCATTTTGAACACCCCATAGTCATTTTGCGTTTGAGTCAACGTCTCAACACTAAAATATACGAAAGGACCCACGCGCGTATGTTTGAAAAGCTTGAAAGAATAGAAAAAAAGCTTGCAGAAACCGAACTCAGACTTTCGGCCCCGGACGTGGCTTCGGATATGCAGGCGTATACCGCGCTTATGAAAGAATACAAGCAGCTGCTTCCCGTTGCGGAAAAGTACCGCGAATACAAGAAGGCGCTCGCCGACAAAGACGATTACGCGCTTCTTGCGGATTCCGCCGACGAACCCGAACTGCGTGAAGAAGCTCGCGCAGAATACGCCGCGGCGGAATCAAGGTGCGAAAAGTGCCGTGAAGAGTTAAAGATAATGCTGCTTCCGAAGGATCCCAACGACGACAAGGACGTTATCATAGAAATCCGCGCGGGCGCCGGAGGCGACGAGGCGTGCCTGTTTGCCGGCGTTCTGTACCGCATGTATAATATGTATGCCGAACAGCGGGGCTTCAAGTGCGAACTCATCTACGCCAACGAGACCGAGCTCGGCGGTATAAAAGAAATATCCTTCACCGTTTCGGGCGAAGGCGCTTATTCGCGTTTTAAATTCGAATCCGGTGTGCACCGCGTCCAACGGGTCCCTGAGACCGAATCGCAGGGGCGCATACAGACGTCGACCGCAACGGTCGCGGTGTTGCCCGAAGTCGAAGATTTCGATTTTGAACTCAATATGGATGAACTTGAGATCACCACTCACCGTTCTTCGGGCGCCGGCGGGCAGCATATAAACAAGACCGAATCCGCCATTCGCATAGTGCATATACCTACGGGGACTGTGGTAGATTGCCAGGACGAGCGCAGTCAAGGCAAGAACAAGGAGAAAGCGCTGAAAGTAATGAAATCACGGCTTGCGGCACTGGAACGCGAAAAGCGCGAAAGCGCCATAGCAAGCGAGCGCCGCAGCCAGGTCGGTACCGGCGACCGCAGCGAACGTATACGCACCTACAACTATCCTCAGGGGAGAGTGACCGATCACCGTATCGGACTGACGCTATATTCGCTGGAATCGTTCGTCAACGGAAAGCTCGACGAAATGATCGACGCGCTCATCACGGCTGACCGTGCCGCGAAGCTGGCATCCGGCGGCGAAAACGGCTGAAAATATATTTGATACGGGCGGCTTTAAAAAACTTTAAAAAAATAATAAAAAACACTTGCATTTTTATATTTGTTGTGCTATACTACACGTTGCGTGAAATTGATACTACGAAAGCGAGGGCCAAAGCAATGAAATCAGGAATCCATCCCGAATTCAAAGAAACAGTTATCAGATGCGCTTGCGGCGAAGAATATAAAACTTATTCTTGCAAGGATTCAATAAAGGTT
>CACYCI010000071.1 GCA_902772845.1 uncultured Ruminococcus sp. | reverse complement strand
TTCATACAATTGACAAGGGCCTGTAGCTCAGCTGGGATGAGCGGTGCGTTCGCAACGCACAGGTCATGGGTTCGAATCCCACCAGGTCCACCAGAAAAAGCCCTCGTCGAAAGACGGGGACTTTTTCAATTTATGCTTTGCTTTGTTATGCGGCTTTCGGTAATGCGGCGGCTGTGAAAAAAGCCCGCGCTCAAGGTTGACAAAACGATATGAATATAGTATAATAATCATATTGAATATATGGTAAACGGTTTCGGCTCGCCGCAGTATACTGAAAGGAATTATCGCGCATTCTATGAAAGGAAACGTCAAAGCTCTTAGCAGGGCCGTCAATGTCATAGGCGTCGTTCTGTGCGTCGTTTTCGGCGCCATGCTTCTGTTCAATATGGTCATAATCGTAAAAGGGCTTGTAAACCCGGATTGGCCGCCCTCTGTGTTCGGCGTCACGCCGATGGTGGTGAAATCCGGATCCATGAGCAGCGACTTTCCGCACGAAGTTGCAGCCGACGAGATATTGGATCTGACGGAAGAGCAGATACTTGCGCTAAAAGCGGGCGATACGTTCAAGACCGCGGAAGGCGACTACGTCGTCACCAACGTGGTGGAGACCGTTATCACATCCGGATCCGGAGTCTCCTTTTACACCATGCGCCCCGTTGCCGATCATATAGAGACGGACGACCTTATTTTCGTGGGCAAAGCAAACGCCGGCGAGCTGAAAGCGGGTCAGGTCATAACGTATTTTGAACTTGATGAAAACGGTCGCCGCACCGTCGTTACTCACAGAATAATAGAGGTAGTGGAAAACAACGGCCAAATAGCGTACCGCACCAAAGGCGACGCAAACACCACGGCGGATAGAGACGCCGTCGCGCCTGAACTCATAATAGGCGTTTACAAAGGCAGGGTGGCAAAGCTCGGCGCGCTCATAATGTTTTTGCAGCAGCCGTGGGGGATGATCATATTCATAGGCGTCCCCGTGCTTGCATTCATGGTCTACGATATCCTGCACAGGCGCAAAAATTCTAAAAAGGGCGGCAGAATAGACGAACTCGAAGCCGAGCTTGCCCGTCTGCGCGAACGCGTGGCACAGGCAGAAAACGAGGGACCCGCGCCTTCCGCCCCCGAGGGCGACGGCTCCGGGGAAACAGCGGGCGACTGATTTTTCGACACTTATAACGTATTAGCAGATATTGCGAAAGGAGCACATCTTATGCAAAAGAACAAAAGCAGAACGGGCTGGATCCTTCCTGCAGTGATCATTCTTTTCATTTGTCAGGCCATAACACTGCCGTTCACATATTATTTTACTTATGCAAACAGAAACGAATCCCCCGACCATATACTCACGCTCGAGGGGACTGATCTCACATGGTCTTCTTCGGAAAATATCCTGCCGGACGGCAGCGCGGAATTCCGCTTGTTTTCCGACGAATATCAGAACGTCAAGAGCGATAACGGCGAAAAAGTCATAGCTCCCGGCACCGAAAACGACAGCATCGTGCGGCTGAGGAATGCGAACGCGGAGAGCGCGACGTATATCGCCACTCTCTACGTCATACAGTCGAGCGAGCTTCCTGTCACCGCTGAACTCGTCTGCCGCGACGGCGAGCTCACCGACCGCCACGTCCTGCCTGAAAACGCGGCCGACGCAAAGGTCATCGCTTCTTATACCGGCGTTATAAACGGCGAAGAGATAGTGGATTTCAAGACCGAATGGAAATGGATCTTTCACGAAAGCGACGAACAAGACCGCGCCGATACGGAACTCGGCGACAAAGCCGCCGACGGCAAAGCCGACGATATCCTGCTCGGTCTATATATCGTCGTAGAAGGCGAAGATCATATCATTCCTCCGCATACCGGCGACAGCGGTATGCTGCTGCAGATAATAGCGCTGGCCGTTACCGGGCTGATCCTTATCTTTATCCTTTTGGGCAGACGCCGTAAAAAAGAGGAAGAATATTGACACGGAACGAAAATAAAACCGCAAAAAAGACAAAGCCGTTCAAGGCGGTCTGCATAGTTCTGGCGGTGCTGTTGGCGCTTTACTGCGCGGTATACCTCGTGCTGACGTTCGCCACCGGCGACCCGCTCCCCATGCCGCTCGGCTTTGGCAGCGCAGTCGTACTTTCGGGCAGCATGGAGCCCACGCTTTCTGTAAACGATCTCATTTTTATAATAAGATCAGGCGAATACGCGACCGGCGATATCGTCGTCTATTCCACCGGCGGAACTCCCGTGGTGCACCGCATCGTCAGTATCGACGCGCAAAGCGGCACGCTCGTCACGCGCGGCGATGCAAATAACGTGGAAGACGACCCTGTTCCGCTTGCACGGGTAAAGGGCAAGGTAGCGTTTTCCGTGCCGTTCATAGGCGCGGTGCCGCGCTTTATACGCACCGTTCCCGGGCTCGTCATGATCCTGCTCGTGCTTTTTACGCTGCTTTTCGTTTCGGTGCGCAGTAAAGCCGAAGAAAGCGAAGAAGAAGCAAAACAGCTTGAACTGAGCCGCGAGATCGAGCGGCTCAAAAAAGAGCTCGGCGATCAGCCGGCGCAGGATACGTCGGCCGATGAACGCCGCGGCGAATGACGCGCGGTAAAATCCGGTCATTTTATAAGAAAAAAGGGGATATCTTTATGGCAACGGACTTTCAGGAAAAGCTTTTCGCGCTGGGCGCGTGTGACGAACGCCGCGCGGCTTTCGGGGCGAGCGCGTACGTGCTTCCCGGCGGTGAAAACGGTCTGGTCGTGCTTGCGGTAAACGGAGGCACGCTGAATATATACGACGTTTCAAAAAACGAACCGAAAGCCCTGCTCTATTCGGTCGAACTGAGCAAGGTAACGGATCTGAAAGTCGCGACCCGGTTCCCCAAACTGCTTTTTACCGGCGGGCTCATATCGTTCAGATATAACGGCTCTTTGTTCGAATTCCGCAACGTCGGGCGTTTGGGCAGAGAAGCCGAAATTATAAAACAAGAAGCTGAAAAAGGCGAAAAAATGCAATGAGCGTTCCTGTCATAGCTTTGATGTACGATTTCGACAAAACGCTTTCCACGCGTGATATGCAAGACTACGGCTTTATACCCGAGCTAGGGCTTTCGCCCGCCGAATTCTGGGGCGAGGTCGACCGTCTTACAGACTCACAGCATATGGACAGCATTCTGGCGTATATGTATCTTATGGTACAAAAATGCGGCGAAAAGAACGTGCGCATCACGCGCGAAAAATTCTTTGAGCTCGGCCGCGGTATCGAATATTTCGTCGGTGTGGAATCCTGGTTCGGCAGAATAGACGCCGCAGCACGCGCGCTGGGCGTATGTGTGGAGCATTATATAGTTTCGTCGGGGATAAAAGAGATAATCGAAGGGACCTCCATAGCAAGATCCGGCTGTTTCAAGCGGATCTACGCCTGCGAATTCATGTATGACGGCAACGGCGTGATCCGCTGGCCCAAAGTGGCGGTCAACTACACCGCAAAAACGCAGTTTTTGTTCCGCATAAACAAGGGCGTGCTCGACATAGACAGCCAAAGCGCGGGACTGCTCAACAAATACACCCCGGAAAACGACCGCCGTATCCCGTTCGAGAACATGATCTACATAGGCGACGGGATAACCGACGTCCCGTGTATGCGCCTGGTCAAGGCGTACGGCGGGCAATCCATAGCGGTGTATAATAAAGAAAAAAGCAGCGATACCGCAAAGTATCTGCTTTCTTCCGGCCGCGTCAACTATTGCGTCCCCGCCGATTTTTCAGCCGGCGGCGAGCTCGAAAAGATCGTCACCGCCGTTATGAACAAGATAAAGGCGGTAAGCGATATGCAGTCGTTAGGCCCCATAATCTGATATCCCTTAAAAAAGCAGACGCTTCGCGCCGTACCGGCGCGAAGCGTCTTTTGGTTCGTATGATATCAGTTGTACACCAGAACTCCGCCGCTTTGCGAATACACCGTCTCTCCGCTTCTGTTGGAGATCAGCGCGGCGGGCTCCACGGTGAATTCTCCGCTGACCGCCTTGCGTATGCGGTAGCTGACCGTTACGCTGAACGAGTATTCGGCGCAGAATTCCGCATTGTCTTTACGCTGTCTCCAGTAGCTTTCCGGAGCACGTACGCTCACATGGCCTTCCATCCGCTGGCCGGCGCGGTTATATATGGTTATGAATGAGTTAGCGCCTCGCGATGCGTCGCTGTAATTCATAGTGTAAAGGTAGCGCGCGCCGGAGGGGATGACGTCGCTTAAGGTAAATGATTCCCAATACCTGTCGGCGGTCCCGCTCACGGTGATCGTGACGACGTCGCCGTTTACGGTCTTTTCTATTTTTACCTTGCCGCTTCCGCTGTTTCCGGCTTGGACTCTTTCCGCGCTGCGCACGCTGATATGCGCTTTTTCGCAGTTTTCGAGCACGAGCGATTCAAGATCCGCTTTGTAAAGCGTAAGGCGCAGCTGCCTGCCGAAACCGATCTCGGCTTCGTGTTTCACGCCGTCGGCGAGCGTGTAGCATATCTTGCTGAGCGCCTGTTCGGAAACTGGCAGGTAATACTTTATGAACGCCGCCAGCGCCAGGTCGGACGATTCGCCGTGCGTGTTGGGGATATTCAGCGCGTATCTGGCGAGCTTCAGCGCGTCCGTGCGCTTGATCCGTGACGCCGCCGTCAGCGCCAGCGACGTGAGCTTGACAGTGGTCTCTTCGTCGTCCGCTTTGAAATACATGGCGTTTTCCACGTCGGTCGCGTATTTTTCCGCCACGTCCGAATAAATGCTCAGCGCTGCGGAATAATCGCCCGCCGCGGCGAAAGCGCACGCCAGGTAGAGCTTGGCTTCGTCCGGGAAATCAGCCGCGCGCGAAGTCACCGAATACAGGACGTCGAGCACGGGCGCGCCGTAAGACGCAAGGCCGTACAGCACGGCGCAAAGCTCGGTCTCGGTTTTGAATTCGCCCTTTTCCAGCATGGATTCGAATATTCGGTAAACGTTCGTACGGCCTGCCAGAAGCTCCGGCGCGATACCCGCGATCAGCGCAGTCAGTTCCGTGTCGCTTTCGCCGTATGGGAACAGCTTCGCTCCGGAATAGTCGACGTATGAGGCAAATGCCCGCATTGCGCCTGCGGGGTCGATATCTCCGCCGTAGATCATCTGCATTATCACCGTTGCGGCGTATTTTGCCGCCGCCGCGTCCGCGCGCACAGCGTAAAGGTTATACAGGCGGTGCAGAGCGGAAGTGTATTCGCCGTCGCTTTCGTCGCCGCTTATGACCAGATCCACGGGGTATGCCGCGGGTTCCAGAGTTTTCAGGTCTTTAAGATCCACGGTCTTCACGACGTCTGCGATCAGCGAAGAGCTCACCACGCTGAAAACGCTCTTCACGGCGTCGGTATCTTCGCCGTTATCGGCGTAGACCGTCACGCTGTAAACGCCTTCGTCAAGCTTGCCGAAATTGATCCCGGTGAACGCCTTTGCTTCTCCGGAAACCGAATTGCGCGCCAGCTCGTCGCCGTAGGAATTTGCAAGCACCGCCGTGTAATTGACTTTGCCCTGCGCCTTTGCGCCGAAGGAATGCGCCGAAAGGGCTATGTCGTCGCCTTTGACGTATGTCGAGCAGATATCCGCTTTCACGAAGAAGGGAAGAGTGCATACGGTATCGCTGACGCTCTGCGCCAGCTTTATGGCGCTGAACTTTTCGGCGTTTTTCACGCCAAGCACCGTAACTCTCCAGGAAGTGAGGTTATCCGGAACTTGGAAAGTCAGCGTCGCAACCCCGTCGTTGTCGAAATCGAGCTCGGCAAAAACGGGGTTGTCGGCAAAGCTTTCGCGCACGTAATATGATTTGTTACTGCTTTCGGCGTCATTTGTGCCGGGCTCTGCCTCCTGTCTCGCCTCCCCCTCGACTCCGTTCGATAAATAGTTGCTGTCATAATATATTCCTTCGAACAAAGAGAACTTCATTCCGCCTGAATTAAGGGCCGAATAACCGCGATCGTTGAATTGCCACATGAGCGCAACGTTGTCAAAAACGGTATTCAATCCATTGACGTTATAAAAATACATATTCCGGTATGCGCTGCCGTAAACGTATTTTTGTATATATCCGCACGATTTCAGATAATCGAGAACGTTAAAATCGTTTTCGCCGAGCGCAAAGCATGCCTCGTCGACTATGCTCACTATCGCTTTGCCTCCCGCCAGGGCGGGGGAAGTTACGGTTATGACGGCGGTGTCGCCTGGTCTGTATTCCGACCTGTCCGCAGTCACAGAAATATTGCCGTCCAAAGCGCTCGCGTAGTCGAATTTTGCGGACGTTCTTTCCGTGCGCCAGACGTGTTTTCCCAGATCGAAATACAGCACGCTGACCAGGACCTCGGGCAGCAGTTCTTCGGTAAATACGAACTCGGCTTCCGTGCCGGAAGCGTGGCTTATATAGCTTCTTCCGGTGAACACGGTTACGGCGTCGGCGTTTGTGTTTATGCCGGGGACAAAACGCGCTTTCACCTTGTCGCCTTCAAGATAAGACTCTTTATCCAGGGTCACGTACGCCGCGTTCGGTTCGTAATAGTACGCGCCGTAACTACTGCCAGACGCCGGGAGCGACATTTCGTATGTGTTATGAACGTCTGTAAAAGTTATTTTGTAATAGTAGTATTCGTTTTCGTCTTTTGCTTTGACTTCCGGCAACTCTATCCTGCCGTTTTCAAATTGCAGGGCGCCTATGCTTTCGCAGGATTCTATCCGGTCGTATCGCGTGCGTTCCATCATGCGTTTGAGGTAGTTATCGTATTCTTTATAGGTGTGCTTTTCGTATGTTACCTTTATAAGGCGGTATTTGACCTTGCCTTCGGCGGGAGCGCCTGCCGCATATTCCGGGCATTTGGAACGGTCGAGTTCGTTGAGCGTCAGAGTCCTGCCGGAGGCTTTCAGGACGAGATCGGAATGGAAATACATGAAACTTCCCGCACATTCGATCCTGTCCGTACCTTCGCCGCTTACGTACGCGTTGGCGGATATACAGATCGGCTGAGTACCGTACGCTTTTATATAGCCGGTATTGATATTGAATTCGGCGCAGCCGTTTGCGTCGGTGGTCACGGTCTTGTATACAGGAAATTTCGAACAGAGCACGCCCACCTCGTAGCCTTCGGCGGGGGTGCCGTCAAAGAAAGTCACTTTGACCGTGGCGGTAACTGTTTCGCCGTAGAAGCAGTGGGTCTTATCTAAACTCATGTTCGCTTTCAGCACGGGCTTTTCTTCTTCGGTCACGGTAATATAGGTATAAGCCAGCACGTTGCCCTCGGCGTCTTCAACCCGCACAAAGGTCTGGGTGCGCATTGCATTTTCTATTTTCGCGCTCGTTCTGAACGTGCCGTCTGCATCCACGGCGACAGGCGTCCCTACCGCGCAAAAGCCGGTGAAAACGTAAAGCTCTCGGGGGATCCCGGCGCCGTAAAGTCCGCGCACGTTGCCCCAGATATTTACGGTGTCGTTGGCAAAATACACGCTGCGGTCCGTATAAAGCGCGTATATATAACGGTCGCGGTATTCGCTCGTATCAACTGCTTTGAACGCCATCGCGGTGCGAACACCGTCGGTGTAAGTCAAAACAAGAATATCGCCGACATATTTCAGCACAGCCGTCCCGTCGGACACGCAAACCGCGTCGAGCACGGACGTTTCGGGATCCGCTCCGTTTGCATTGTCGGTGTTTATGCATACGCCGTGTATAGCGGCGCCGGGGATCCTTTTACCCGTATCGTCCGAAACGACCGTGACCGCTTTGCCGTCTTTTGAAATGCCGCCCAGGCGCAGGGCGGAGACCTGGAAAACGTCGCTCAGCACGCGGGTGAGGTTGCCGATTTCTACCGTGAAAACTATATAATAGAAGCCCTCTTCTTCGGCGGTGTACGAAAGCAGGTATTTTTCCGGGCCGTTGTAGATAACGTCCGGCTCGGATATCTTTTCAAAGTATTCGTCCAGGACGGAGCTTATATCGAAACCTTTGGTGAAATAGCCGGTGTAAAACCGTATCGCGGCGCTTTCCGCGTGCTTCCACGACTTTGCGCGGTAAAGCTCGGCTTTGACTTTGGGGGTCGCAGTAAAAGTGCTGCCGACCTTCGATTCGGCGTTGATGTTATACGTCAGGACTGCGCCGGGCGATACGGGATCGCCGCTGCTTTTGTATTGCCCGTCCACAAAGCAGTTGAGCGACGCATGCAGCTGAGCGAGGCCTTCGGTTTTAGAGGCAGTGCGGAATACCGCGGTTTCGCCCTTTTCCAGCGTTTTGCCCGAGATCGATTTGAGTCCTTCACTGACCGTTACGGTATAGACGGATTCGGGTTCGAGACCGTTTTCGGGGACGAACGCCACGGTCCTGCCGTTGGGGTAAAGCACGAATCTGCCGTCAACTTCCGGCGAAAGCGTTATATATTTCGCAAAATCCGCGTTTTCCAGCGCGTCGGTGAAAGTGATCTCTATGCCGGTATCAAGCGGGACTCCTACGCTTTCGTTCGCGGGGAGTATATTCTTTACCGCGAGCCCGTTCACGGTCTGGAACGCAAAGCTCGCGTAAGGATTTGCGGGGTCGCCTACCGTAACGCGGTAAACCGTGTTGGGCGCAAACGAAGTCTGCGCGGGCTTTATGTGGAATTCGGTCGCGCTGACTTTGGTCACCGCCATAGGCATTTCGGGCGTGACCGACACGTATTTCACAAGCGTTTCGGTGTCGCATTCCGCGGCGGTCTTTATGACCAGCGTGGAATTTGTGGGTATGAGCTTTTCGCCGGAGCCGTTGGCCGAAACTTCCACGCTCCGCAGCGATTCGGGCAGCTCGGCGACCGCGCCGATGTCGTACGCTCCGCCGTTCAGAACGATGCCGCTGTTAACGGGCAGCTCCGTCTTGATATTGTGCGCCGGATTTCGGTTTCTGCCGAACAACGCGGGTATCACGAACACCGCGGCGATCACCACGGCCATCACGGCGGCGACGAGCCCCGCGCGGCGGAACAAATTTCCGCGCGGAGCCGTCTGCTTATGCTTTCCCGCCTTATCGGTACCGTACTCGGCGGCTTCTGTTATAAGGTCTTCGCCTATTTCGCCGACCGAGCGGAATAATTTTTCGTTTTTCATACGTTTACTCCTTCCTTATGTAAAAAGGCCTTCAGCGCCTTGCGTGTGCGGAACAGGCGCGTTTTCACTTTGCCGTCTCCGTAGCCGCATTTTTCCGCTATCTTCGCTATAGGTTCTCCGTAAAAATAGCGAAGCACGAACATCACGCGGTCGGTTTTGTTCTGACCGCGCAGGAATTCATCCAGCAGCCGCCCCAGCTCCGGCGTGTCCGGCGCCTCATCCGGCACAGCGTCGAAATCTGCGCATAGTTCTTCTATGATTTCCGCACCGCGCTTTTGAGCCGAACGCTTTTTTATAACGTCCAGCGCCAGGTTGCGCGCCGCTTTTGCACCGTACGCGCCCAGATCTTTTGGCGAAGCGGGCGGTATCGCGTTCCACAGGCGCAGATATACGTCGTTTTCGCATTCCTCGGCGTCTTCGCGGTCCTGCAGCAGATTATGCGCGACCGACCTGTAAAGAGCGCCGTATTTGCGCTTTGTTTCCGCAACGGCGCGCTCGTCGCGCGCGCAGAACAGCTGAATGATTTGGTTGTCGTTAAGCATGTCCGGAAAGCTCATCGAAACGTTCCTTTCTTAGACCGTTTTCACCTAATAAGACGCAAAAATATAAAAATGGTTTCACTTTTATAAAAATATTATATCACCAAACGCAAAAAAATCAATACGGGCTAAAAACAAACCCGGAAGCGTTATCACTTCCGGGTGTTTGTTTAATGTTTCAGTCCGGTGCGTAAATCGCCGGTCATACGCGCTCGAATCAGAGC
>CACYCI010000070.1 GCA_902772845.1 uncultured Ruminococcus sp. | reverse complement strand
CTCGGCGGTATGCTCACCAACTTCAAAACCATCAAGCGTTCTGTCAATAAACTTCATCAGCTCAACAGAATGACCGAAGACGGCACGTTCGATATGCTGACCAAAAAAGAAGTCGCTGCCAGAATGAAAGAAATGGGTGATCTCGAAAAGAACCTCGGCGGCATCAAAGAAATGAAAACTCTCCCCTCCGCCATGTTCGTTGTCGACCCCAAGAAAGAAGCCAACGCTGTCAACGAAGCGCGCAAACTGGGTATCCCTGTTGTCGCTATCGTAGATACCAACTGCGACCCTGACGAAGTCGATTACGTCATCCCCGGCAACGACGACGCTATCCGCGCCATAAAGCTCATCGCTTCCGTTATGGCGGACGCCGTTCTCGAAGGTAAACAGGGCGAACAGTTCACCGATTCTTCCGCAGAAGAAGAAAAAGCAAACGAGGAGGAATAATACAATGGCAGAAATTTCCGCAAAACAGGTAATGGAACTCCGCAAAAAGACCGGCTGCGGCATGATGGAATGCAAAAAAGCACTGGTCGAAGCCAACGGCGATTTCGAAGAAGCTACTAAACTGCTTCGCGAAAAGGGCCTTGCCGTCGCTGCTAAAAAGGCGAGCAGAGTCGCTGCCGAAGGACTCGTTGATATCGAAAAATGCGAAAAATGCGGCTACACCGCAATGGTCGAAGTCAACAGCGAAAGCGATTTCGTTGCAAAGAACGATCTTTTCAAATCTTTTGTTAAATCCATCCTTGCTACCATACTCAAGAACAAACCTGCAGACGTTGCGGCTCTTATGGCTTGCACGCTCGAAGGCACCGAAAATACCGTTGAAGCCGAACTCAAGGATAAGATATTCACCATAGGCGAAAACCTTACTATCCGCCGTTTCGAACTTATCTCCGGCGTTACCGGTACCTATATCCACGGCGGCGGAGCAGCCGGCGTTGTTGCTAAATTCGAAACAACCAACGGTATCGAAAATACCGAAGGTTTCAAAGAATACGCAAAGAATATCTGCATGCAGATCGCCGCTATGTCCCCTCTGTACGTCAGCCCCGCAGACGTTCCCGAATCCGTGATCGAAAGTGAAAAAGAAATAATCCTCACCCAGATCAAGAACGACGAAAAATTTGCCAATAAACCCGCCGCTGTCGTCGAAAAGATGGTCACCGGCAGAGTCAGCAAGTATTACGACACCAACTGCCTCGACGAACAGCAGTACGTTCGCGACGAAGCGCTCAAAGTCAAGGCATACACTCAGGCGACCGCCAAAGAACTCGGCGGCGAGATCAAGATCGTTTCGTTCGTCAAATACGAACGCGGCGAAGGTATCGAAAAGGTCGAAGAAGACTACGCTGCAGAGATCGCCAAACTCGCTCACGGCAAATAATACCGTTTTATTCGAACGACCGCTTTTGCAAAAAGCAAAGGCGGTCTTCCTTTTTGTCTGAATATCCGTATTAATTGCGTGTTGACAACAGGTGCGGCCTGCTATATAATTAGTATAGATGATCACGAAAGGAAACCAGCAGCATATGTCGAAAAAAATCCCGGCCCCGCTTAAAAACGTTTATCGGCAATACTACGCCTCCAAAAAGGTCTTGTACGCTTCTCACGTGTTGCTCGCGCTGGCGCTTGCGGTTATCGCGCCCTTTGAATTTGCGGCGGGCATACGTATGCTCAATGAGCTTGGCGCAAGGATCTTCGACACTCTTTACGAACCTCATGACCCTGTTATATATATAGTAACTTTCGTTCTGCTTGTTATCGTTGAGCGTATCTTAAAGACGGTTTACAAAAAGGTGCGCATAAAACAGCTTTCGGAGTCGCTTTCGTATATGCAAATGCGTTTTGACGCCATGCCCGGCGATGATCCTGTTGTCGAACGCGCTTCCGCTTCTAAAAACGCATTCGGCGATATACTCGATATAAAGCTTGAATACATAAATTCCGTGCTGCTGATCGTTTCGCTTGCGGCTGTGACGTGCTATACTAACTTCATTGTTGGTATTCCGTTGGTTATAATTGAATTCATCTATTTCGACCGCGTCATAAAGCAGAAGCCGGTAGGGAAATTGCTCCGCCTTGCCGATAATCTGCTTTTGCAGCTGTATTTCCTTTCCACACTGCTTATGATAATACTGCGCTTTTCTGTGGGACCGCTTTATTCTTACGGAAGTCTGCTGGGTTATTATGCGGCTATATTGCTCCGTATGCTGCTTCAAAAGGATCTTCCTCAGGACGGCACTAACTTCAAACTTAATCTCACTCGGCTGCCCGTGCTTGCGGAAGCGTTTGCGCTGTACGGGGCAGAGAACGGATCAAAAAAACTGAAAAAATCAGATCAAACAGTTACGCCATACTGACTTTGCTTTATAAAAATTGCCGGGATCCCTTGTATTTCGCGGGGTTTCGGCGATCAAAAAAATATTTTTATTTTTTTTCAAAAAACTATTGCAAAATCGGAAAAAGTATGGTATTATATCAAAGCTCCGTGAGGGAGCCAACGATCCGGTTCGGTAGTTCAGTTGGTTAGAACGCCGCCCTGTCACGGCGGAGGTCGTGGGTTCGAGTCCCATCCGAATCG
>CACYCI010000069.1 GCA_902772845.1 uncultured Ruminococcus sp. | reverse complement strand
TCCGTCCTTATATGCTTGGCTCTGGTGCTGACTTTCGCCGCCTGCGGAAAGGCTCAGACCGAAAATTCCGCGCAAAGCGAAGAAAGTCTGCCGGTTTCGGCGGAGCCGGACGAAAGCTCCGAAGCGATATCCGAAGAAAGCCAAGCTGAAATATCGGATCCCGTTACGGAAGAAAGCTCGTACCCCGAAGATATTTCGCACGAAGAAAGCCCTGAAATGCCGAGCGAAGATCAGGAAAGCTCCGACGTTATGCCGGAAGAGAGTTCCGCGCCGGAGGAAGAAAGCTTACCCGAAGAAAGCTCGGAAGAAGAAAGCTTGCCGGAAGAAAGCTCTGCGGAACAGCCGAGCGAGGAACCGAGCGTGGAAGAATCTTCCGAAGAAATACCCGAAGAGAGTTCAGAAGAGATATCCGAAGAAGTATCCGAAGAAATAAGCCAAGAACCGAGCAAAGAAGAATCCAAAGAAGAATCCTCGGAAGAAATATCCGAAGAAGTGTCCGAAGAGATATCGGAAGAGCCGAGTGAAGAAACGAGTGCGGCGACGCTTGAAACGCCCACTGTTTTCGGCTGCACGCGGCTTTACGATAATTCCTACGTCATACTCGGCCATTGTCCCGAAGGCGCCGCGATCCATTATGAAGCCGGCGGCGTTGAAGACACTACTCTTTCGGACCACGGCTGGTTTTCCGCACGGATAGCGTACCGCACGCCTTCGGAAAAAGTGCGTATATGGGCGGAGCTTGACGGCGTTGTTTCGGAGGTGCTCGACTATAAAGCGCAGCCGAAGCGCGTAGGATCCGACAAATGGGACATTATCGCGGGGAAAAATTACCAGTTCCATCTTGACTACACTTTGCAGGATTATCTGCACACCAACCTTTACACTCAGGCGCAGCTGAACTCGCTCACCGCTTCGCTGAAAGGCCGCACGGAAAAGACGGGAGCCGAGATCATATACGTGGTAGTGCCTTCGCCAGCTTCGGTATACCCGGAATGGATGCCGGCGGAATACACCGAAAAGCAGAACGGAGACATTTCGAAATACGATCAGCTCATGCAGGTATTTGAAGACGCCGGAGTTTCGTACATAAACGTAAAAGAACTGTTCGCGGCGCACAAAAACGACGCGTACAAGCTCTATTGGAAGACCGATTCGCACTGGTCTGAATACGGTGCATATCTTGTTTACAAAGCGCTTTTCGAGCATATCGCGCAGAAAGATCCGGAGTGCGCGCCGCGCGCATTTGACGAGTTCGAATGGAAAGAAGGCACATACCGCGGCGGCGACATGGCGTATTACCTTGAATACGCCGACGACGTGATGTGCGAATACGGAGTTGCGCGTGTTCCCAAGTTCGAAATGCCCAAAACCATTTCCCAGGTGCGCCGTTACGTCAGCGAGAATAAACTCACCTATGACCCGGACGTCATGCCCGCGGCGCGTACGATCAGCACCGGCAGGAACGAGCTGCCGAGCGCACTTGTCATGCGCGATTCGTATTCGACGCAGATATACGACATACTCGCAGAACGTTTCAACAAGACCGTCTATAAAGGGATGTGGTCGTATTCGTTCAACGCGCAGGAAGTGAACAGTCTGGGCGTGGATTATGTGATATACATACTTACGGAACGCAATATAGGCGGCGCGTTCCATTAAAGGAGAAGACCGTATGAAAAAGCTGGTCATCATAATAATGGCGCTCGCCGTGGCGGCGGCTTCGTTCGCCTGCGGCGGAAAAGGGCCATCCGAAAGCTCCGCCGGGCCCGACGTTTCCTCCCCTGAAACCGTATCGCCCGAAGAAAGCTCTTCCGCGGAAGATATTTCCGAGATTTCGGAAGAGCAGTCCGTTGAAATATCGGAAGAAAGCCCGGCTGAGCCGAGCGAAGAAAGTTCAGAGGAGACGTCCGAAGAAAGTTCAGAGGAGCCGAGCGAAGAAAGCTCCGAGGATCCAAGTGAAGAAAGCTCCGAGGATCCAAGTGAAGAAAGTTCCGAAGAGTCAAGCGAAGAGAGTTCCGAGGAACCGAGCGAAGAAAGCTCAGAAGCGCCGAGTGAAGAAAGCTCCGAAGAACCGAGCGAAGAAAGCTTAGAAGAGCAGTCCGAAGGACCCGGGGACACCGACAAGCCGGTCATAACGCTGGCGCCGTTCACCGAGACTATCGCCATAGGCAAAGGTTCCGACTGGGATATGATGTGGGGCGTGGACGGATATGACCCGACCGAAAGCGGTATAACCGCGAAAGACATAACAGTAAAGACAAACGGATTCGACAAATCGATCCCGGGCGAATACACGCTGATATACACGCTTAAAGACAGCGCCGGAAACGAGGCGGATGAAGTGAAAAGGACCGTAAAAGTAAAAGAAAGCGCCACTATAGACGAATTCCCCGTGTGGCAGGGAGAGATCCCCGGCGAAAAAGCAAAGCCGGCAGACCCCGCTGTGTTCGGCGGCGCCTGGTACAGAAAAGTCGTGTCTTCCAAAGACGCGTGGACCGGAATAGAGGCGGTCGTCACCTTGCCTGAAGTGCAGATCCGCCGTTACGACGGCGAATACGACACCTCGCTTCCGTACGACCCCGAGGTGAAGAATCTCGATAACCCTTCGGTATATCTGGGCGGCAACGCGGGCAGCGAATCCGACGTGGGTCTGAGCTTTTCGCGCACGCTGTACCGTGCGGGCGGAAGTCAGCTCACAAAGAGTTCGTTCGCTTTCAGACCGTTCTGGCGCTATATAACCAAGACAGACCAGGATCTGGGCGGATATGACGCGCACGGCGGCGAATATGCCGTGAGCGCGAACGGGAACAACTGCTTTGCAAACTACCACTGGAAATACACCGAATACTACTATCTGCCCGGCGACACGCTGAGGATATCGGTGTTTTCGCCGGCTCCCGGAAAGCTGCAGATGCACATAGAGGTGCTTGAAGTTTCCACGCTTCCCTCTTCCGTTGAAACGCGCAGTAAATACCGCTGGAAAGAGCCCGCGGATTTCATAAGCCCCGTATTCACTTCGGCGGGTCACGGTACAAAAGGGACGGCGGCCGAATTCAAGCGCGTGGTCGCCATAGACCAAAGCGGCAACGAAGGCAAGACCGCCATAGCCACCGACACCGAAGTCAACGGCGCGGTGTGGAGCTCGGTATATCTTTACCGCGTCATAGACGGTATCACCTACCGCGTCCCCATGACGGAGCGGCGCAGCGGCGGAGTCTGCGCGCCGTACGGTTCCGCTTTCACGGTCACCGCCACCGAAGAACAGCGCGCGTCGGGCGGCGAATCGGTCACCATAGCCCCGGGAAAGAAATAAAACGTTAAAAACAGATCCCCGAAAAGCGGTTCGGCTTTTCGGGGATCTTTATTCGACGGCGTACGTTAATCTGCCGACCGATCTCTTTGCTTTGACGAGGCGCTTTCGTGCGCGAGCTTGCGCGAAACGAAGGTGAGCAATATCATAAGCGGCGCGGAAAGCGCGCATATTGCCGCCACGGCTGCGAACTGTCCGAGCGAAAGCGGAGCGATCTCCAGGATACCGCCGAACAGAAGCACGCTGCCGGTAAAGATCGCCGCCACGGCGATAAGCAGCGCTCTGTCGACCTTTGTGGGGTGACGTACGACCGAAACGAGCACCATGTACGAAACGAAGCCCATTACGAAAAGCGTCATCGTGGCAAGCTCGTTCGGCTTTGCGCGGACCGCCGCCCAACTGAATGCGGCCGTCTTTTCCAGCACGGAAGCGATGCCGTTTAGGCAGATGCAGGCGATCACCGCGACCGCGACCGTTATACCGCCCGGGAACGCCTTTATAAGCACGTTTTTAAGGAAACTGCCTTTTATACGTTCGTGGTTGGGCTCGAAAGCCAGCACCACCGACGGGAACCCTATGCAGGCGAACGAAATGAGCGACATCTGTATCGGCTGCAGCGGGAACCTTTTATGTATGAGCAAAAGCAGGAACGCCATAAGCGACGCATAAATGGTCTTTGTAAGGAAGAACGAGGCCGAACGCTGTATGTTGTTCACCGAACGTCTGCCTTCGTTTATGACGTGCGGGAGCGAATCGAAATCCGAACGCAAGAGCACCAGCGTGGCGACGTTGCACGCAGCGTCCGTGCCGCTGCCCATTGCCACCGAGCAATCGGATTCTTTCATGGCCAGCACGTCGTTGACTCCGTCGCCGGTCATGGCGACCGTGTGATTTTTGCTTTTGAGCGCTTTTACCAGCAGCTTTTTCTGGAACGGCGTGACTCTGCCGAACACAACGTATTCGTTAGCGGCTTCCATCACTTCCGCGTCGGTCTTCAGCGTAGAGCAATCCACGTATCTGTCGGCTTCGGGGACGCCGCACGTCCGCGCGATGGCGGAAACGGTTATGGGGTTATCGCCGGAAATGATGCGCACGCCCACGTCCTGCGACACGAGATAATTTATAAGTCCGGGAGCTTCGCTGCGGATCCTGTCGCGCAGGAGCACAAGCGCGGCGGGCTTCAGCCCCTGAGGCAGCGTTCCGGGCGCAAGCGACGGATCGGGCGTGGTGCAGAGCAGGAGCACGCGGTTATCCTGCGAATATTCGCGCACTTTTTCCATTACCGCGGCGTTTTGCGGCATGATATACTCTGCCGCGCCCAGCACGACGCTGCCGAGTTCGGGGAAAACGCAGCCGGACCATTTGGTCTTGGAAGAAAACGGCGCTTTTACGTACGCCACGTCGCCGTACACCTGAGGGAACGCGCGGGTTATAGCTTCCATCGTAGCGTTTTCGGGCCCGAGCGCATGCGAAAGCGAGGCGAGCAGACGCTCGGTATCGGCTTTGGGGTCGAGCCGGACGGTGTCGTGGACGTTGAGGCGGCCTTCGGTCAGCGTGCCGGTCTTATCCAGGCAGACAATATCCACGCGCGCCAGCATTTCCACGCTGTAAAGGTCTTTTACCAGCACTTTTCGGCGCGAAAGTTTTATTACCGAAAGCGCCAGCGCCGAAGAAGTGAGCAGCACCAGCCCCTGCGGTATCATTGCCAAAAGCGAAGCGGAAGTGGCGACGACCGCGTCGCGGAACGAATCCGTTATGCGGTACTGATCCATAAACAGCAGCGCGCCGAGCGGGAAAATGACCGCGGATATCACGGTGATCAGCCGCTTGATCGACATCATGAGCACGCTTTTGCTTTGTTTGAGTTTTTTTGCGGAGCGAGAAATGGAAGATATGTAGCTTTGGTCTGCGATCTTATCTGCGCGGGCGCGGCATTCGCCGCTGGTGACGAACGACCCCGCAAGCAGTATATCGCCCGGCTTTTTGTACACCGCGTCGCTTTCGCCCGTGACGAACGATTCGTTGGATTCACATTCGCCGGAAAGCACCACGCAGTCGGCGCAGATCTGGTCGCCGCTCTTGAACAGGAGCACGTCGTCGAGCAATATCTTATCCGGCGCGACAGAGACAGTTTCACCGCCGCGCACCGCGCGCACGGCGGTCTTGGAAACGAACGAAAGGGCGTCCGTGGCGCGTTTGGCGCGGATCTCCTGCACCGCTCCGATAAGCACGTTGGCGATTATGACCAAAAGGAACGCAATGTTTTTATATGAGTTCACAAAGATCAGCGCGGCAGCTATGAGCGCGTTGACCAGATTGAAGACGGTCATAAGATGCTCGGCGATTATGCGCGGAACGCTTTTCGTTTTGACTGTGGCGTCAAAATTGACGTATCCGTGTTCCAGCCGTTCATTCACCTGCGCGGTGCTGAGCCCGGTTTCGGGCGACGGATCGTAACGCACCGCGGCGGAAAAATCTAATGTTTTCTGTTTGTTTTTAGACACTGAGAGCCCCCGTTTCTGAGAAGACGACGTTTTTCACATTAGTTTTACAAAAATAATCAAATATAATATATCACAGTTTTTCGCGCTTTTCAACCCATAATACAAATTATTGACTTTCGGAAACGCGTATGTTATACTTTTTTCAGAGGTGACGGTAATGAGATTCAATAGCGTGCTTTCCAAAAACGAGCTGACCGCGCGCTGGGACGAGCGCACTTCCCCGCAGCGCTTCGCGGGGGGAGACGATCTGTTCGATAACATATACATAGCGAGGCGCAGCGGCGACAAAGTAAAGCTCGCGTTCAAGCCGCGCTCCGGCCCCGATCTGTTCAGCACCGTGTTCCGCGGCAGGATCACCGGCGGCGAAAGCGGGTCCGCAATTACCGGCTCCTGCACAAAGAGCGGCGCGGATTACGCGTTGGCGTGCGTGCTCGCGGTAATAATGGCGGTAATGCTCAAAGCAATGTACGACAGAGGCCTTGGCGTAGTCGGTCTGTATACGGGCATGCTGATATGCGCCGCCGTGCTGGCGGTATATCTATTACCCAAACGCGGAGCGCGGAAAAAATACGCCGAATTTCTGAAAGATATCGCCCGAAAAGGTTGACAAAAAAGGCGTTTTGGTTTATAATCACTATAATTTATATTGTTTTTTACGGAGGCGGAACATGCTCGATTACGAAGAAAAATTCGGAAAACAGGCAATCACGTTCGACGACGTATTGCTGCAGCCGGCTGAAAGCGATATCACGCCGGACAAGGTCGATCTGCGCACGAAGCTGACAAAAACCATAAGCTTGAACATACCGCTTATGACCGCTGCTATGGACACCGTTACCGAAAGCCGTATGGCAATAGCCATTGCGCGCGAAGGCGGCATAGGCGTTATCCATAAGAATATGACGATCGAAGATCAGAGCGAAAACGTGCTTTTGGTAAAGAGAAGCGAAAGCGGAGTCATAAACGATCCGTTCTACCTTATGCCCGAAAACTACGTTTACGAAGCCGATTCGCTTATGGCGAAGTACCGCATTTCCGGAATGCCGATATGTGACGAAAACAAGCGTCTTGTCGGGATACTCACCAACCGCGACCTCCGTTTCCTTTCGGATTACAACATAAAGATAAAAGAGGTCATGACAAAGGAAAACCTTGTCACCGCGCCGGTCGGCACCACGCTGGAAGAAGCCAAGGAGATCCTGCGCAGACGCAAGATAGAAAAGCTTCCGCTTATAGATAATAAAGGCCGCCTGGGCGGACTTATAACCATAAAAGACATTGAAAAAGCGGTAAAATACCCCAACGCCGCCAAGGACGCCGAAGGGCGTCTGCTCTGCGCCGCCGCGATAGGCGTCACCGCCGACATACTCGACCGCGCAGCCGCGCTGCTCGAAGCCGGTGCCGATGCGCTGGTGCTCGATTCCGCGCACGGCCATTCAAAAGGGATACTCGAAGCGTGCAGCAAAGTCAAAGCCGCGTATCCTTCCTGCCAGCTCATAGCCGGCAACATAGCCACCGCCGCGGGCGCCGCCGCCCTTATAGGCGCGGGCGCAGACTGCGTAAAAGTAGGCATAGGCCCCGGTTCTATCTGCACCACGCGCGTGGTCGCCGGTATAGGCGTACCGCAGATAACCGCGATCTACGACGCCGCCTGTGAATGCGACAAACACGGCATACCCGTTATTGCAGACGGCGGTATCAAATATTCGGGCGACCTGGTAAAAGCGCTCGCCGCCGGCGGCGACGTGGTCATGGTCGGCTCGCTGGTCGCCGGGTGCGCCGAAGCGCCGGGCGAGTTAGAGATATTCCAGGGCAGACAGTTCAAGTCCTACCGCGGAATGGGCTCCATAGCCGCCATGCAGAAGGGCTCCAAGGACAGATATTTCCAGACCGGTTCCAAAAAGCTGGTGCCGGAAGGCGTTGAAGGCCGCGTTCCGTTCAAGGGCGCGCTTTCCGAAACGGTCTATCAGCTCATGGGCGGTCTGCGGAGCGGCATGGGCTACTGCGGAGCTCACACTCTGGTCGACCTCAAACGCAATTCGCGCTTTGTGCGCATAACCGGCGCGGGGCTCAAAGAATCGCACCCGCACGACGTTTTCATAACTAAAGAAGCTCCCAACTATTCGTTCGACCCCAACAACTGAAAAAGGTGATGACATTATGAGCCGGGTCTTTTTTCCCAAAGGGTACGTTTCGGCGTTAGACCTTTACCGCACGCAATCCGCGATAGGCACGCTGAAAAAGACGTTTGAAAAGCATCTTTGCAAAAATCTTAACTTAAAGCGCGTTTCCGCGCCGCTTTTCGTGCTGCCCGCGACCGGTCTCAACGACGATCTGAACGGCTACGAACGCCCCGTCACCTTTGATATCCCCGACGCCGGCGAAGACGCGGCGGTGGTGCAGTCGCTTGCAAAATGGAAACGCCTTGCGCTTTACCGTTACGGTTTCGGCCCCGGCGAAGGCATCTACACCGACATGAACGCCATAAGGCGCGACGAAGAGCTGGACAACACCCATTCGGTCTATGTGGACCAGTGGGACTGGGAAAAAGTGATAACGCGCGCCGACCGCAACACCGGCTATCTCAAATCGGCGGTGAGATCCATCGTCTGCGCCGTATGCGACACGTTGGATGAGCTGAAAAAAGAATACCCCGATATTTCCGTATCGCTCGTGAGGGACGTCACATTTGTGACCGCCGAGGAGCTGGAAGAACTTTACCCCGAGCTGACGCCCGAGGAACGCGAATACGAATTTACAAAAATTCGCCGCACGGTGTTCGTTATGCGCATAGGCAGCAAGCTGAAAAGCGGCAAGCCGCACGGCGGCAGAGCGCCCGACTATGACGACTGGTCGCTCAACGGCGACATACTGTTCTGGGACGAGGTGCTGGGCAAAGCGCTTGAAATATCGTCTATGGGCATACGCGTGGACGCCGCTTCCATGAAAAGCCAGCTCGAAGAATCCGGCTGCGCGGAACGCGCCGGGCTTATGTTCCACCGCATGGTGCTTGACGGCACGCTCCCGCTCACGATGGGCGGCGGCATAGGTCAATCGCGGCTTTCAATGCTGCTTTTGGGCAAGGCGCACATTGGCGAAGTGCAAAGCTCCGTCTGGGACAAGGCGACGCTCGACGCGGCAAAAGACGCGGGCGTGATAATCTTATAAACCGGCAACGGCATCTGAATAACATAATAGTCAGATAACATATAAAAGAGAGGTGTAAATATGAAAACAAACATCTGCCGTATCATTTCTGTACTTCTCTGCATCGTGCTCTTCTGCGCCGGCGTACCGGTAACGGCATTTGCCGAACAGCAAGAGATCCGGAACGTCACGATTTCCGACAGCGGCGTGCTGACCTGGGACCCGTACGAAGGCGCGACAAGGTATTGGATAACACTCGGCTCTTCCGCTGTGGCGTTTCAACCGGAAGGCACTTCGTCCGATCTTTATAAAGAAGCGATGAAAGCGAATCTGCCCAGCGGGACTTATTCCTTTTCCTTAGTCGCGTGTGACGACAACTGGAACAATCTTTCGCTCACTTATTACGGCACGTATATATTCAACCCCCCTGTAGGGCTTGACGAAGTCAAAGGTCTGCGTTGGGAAGGCAGGACCGCCAAATGGGACGCCGTTGAAGGCGCGGTCGGCTACAACGTGTACATTTACGGCGGCGGCAATATGATCTTGAACGATTATTGCGAAGAAACGTCGCTTGATTATTCAAAAAGCGTATGGCTGGAGGCCGGCAATGACTACTGCTTTTCGGTAATGGCAGTGGCAGAAGGCGATAATGCCAACGGACCGATGTCGGAATTCAGCGATACCATACCCGGCTGGTTCGAACGAAAAGATATCCAAAACGTAAAATTAGAAAACGGCATCCTTTCTTGGGATCCTTATGAAGGTGCAGACCGCTACTGGCTGATAATGGGCGGCGCGTGGGAACCCGAGGGGACGTCGGCAGATCTGAATTTCCTGTTGATTTCCGGCGACTACGGAAGCGGCGTTTACAGTATAGATCTTGTTGCGTGTCTCGACGACTGGACCAATATTTCCAAGCATTACACCGGCACTTTCGAGTACGTAAAATCCGATGTTCCGCTCTATACCGTCACAATTGTCACAGAAGGGTCCGGCACCGCAACCGCTTCCACCAGATACGGCCCCGACGGGACAGTCGTCACGCTCACGGCAACTCCCGACGAAGGTCACAGGTTCAAGGAATGGGTCCGTTGGGAAGGAATGCTTTCCGGCGGGCTTGACGTCCCGAACGCGGATTCCGCAACGACTTCGTTCACGATATCCGGCTACAACGTAAAGCTGGCGGCTGTATTCGAACCGCTGCCCGCGGAAGAATCCGAACAGGTGTCTGCGGAAGAATCCGAAGACGAACCGCCAGTCAGCAGCGTTTCGGAATCCGAAGTCTCCGCCGAGTCCGAAGATCCTTTTTGCGAAGGTGAAGAAAGCGGAGACGGAACGCCGGTCAGCAGCGAAGGATCCGGCGGTTCAAATACCGCGCTGATCATAGTTTCCGTGCTTCTTGCGCTGGCGTTGGCCGCAGGCGCGGTGTTCGCGTTCCTGTTTTACAAGAACAAAAAGTCCGGCTCCAACGGCAAATGATCCCGTAATACGCATCAACGCTCCGCGGGACGGTACCCGCAGAGCGTTGTTTACGTTTGAGACGGCTGTGACTACATAAGCTTGTTTTCTATCTGTTTGAACGCCTTTTTGCATTTTTTGCTTTCCATGCAGCTTTTGGCGCAAACTACCGCGATCCCCGACGCGGTACCGGCGATCAACGCCGTTAGCGCCGATATCCATATGATCCTGGATTTCAGTCCTGACATCATTATTACGTTCCTCCCGTTCGTGTTTGTCTTTATTTTTCCCTTTAAACGGCGCCGGTATTCGCGATATACGCTTAACGGCAAGGTTTTTAGCAAAAATAATTTGCAAAAAGCCGTCTTTTAATGAAAATTGCTCTTGACACGGCGGACGTTTGCAGTTATAATGCAAGGTGCTGATTTATCGGAGGGTGAACTATGCTCGAATTGAAGCGCCTGCTTTCGGGAGAAACGGAAAGCATTCCTTTTACCGCGTCGCTCGATATGGCCGGCATGTCTTCTGACATAGTTTCCGGTACCTGTGCCGTAAGCGGCGTCTGCCGCGGCACGCCCGATCATATCGTTCTTTCAGCCGACTTGAAATGCGAGCTCACCGCAGTGTGCGCCCGCTGTTGCAAACAGTTCGAAACGTCGCTCGTCCACTCGTTTGAATTCCCCGTTGCCGAAAAGCTCGAATCCGACGAAGACGAAGACCGTTTTGTACTTATGCAGGACAACGCGCTGGATATAGAGCAGATATGCAGCGAACAGCTCATCCTCAATCTGCCTTTGCGGTTTTTGTGCCGCACGGGCTGTAAAGGGCTTTGCCCCGTGTGCGGTGCAGACCTCAACTCCGGCGCATGCTCCTGCGGCGGAAAGCGGATCGACCCGCGCCTGGAAAAGCTTAAGGAATATTTTAATAATAAATAAAGTGATATAGCAAGGAGGTGCCAATAATGGCAGTACCCAAGAGTAAAGTTTCGAAAGCAAGAAGGGACAAAAGACGTTCCAGCACATGGAAGCTTGACCAGCCCAGCATGGTTAAGTGCCCCAAATGCGGCGAATACAATCTTTCTCACAGAGTTTGCAGCAAATGCGGCGCTTACGGCGGCAAGGAAGTTTTAGAGATA
>CACYCI010000068.1 GCA_902772845.1 uncultured Ruminococcus sp. | reverse complement strand
CCGGCGGCGGCAAGAATGGCCGTCAGATTTTTCATGACCTGCTCCGCCTGCTCTTCAATGGTTTTGCCCACCAGTTCTCCGGTGGCGGGATCAAGGGCGATTTGCCCGGAGGTGTACACCAACCCGTTGACGACGACTGCCTGTGAGTACGGGCCGACCGCCGCCGGCGCTTTTTCCGTATGGATCTTTTTCATTGCCGTTTCTCCTTTCCATCCTTTTTTTGAACGCATATCGTCATTCGGGGAATATCACAGCGCCATCAGCAGGGTGCCCGCCGCGATCAGGACGCACCCGACGGCGGATTTGACCGTGAATTCCTCGTGCAGGAACACAAACGCCAGGATCAGCGTGATTACCACCGACAGCTTGTCGATCGGAACGACCTTGGCCGCGTCGCCTATCTGCAGCGCCTTGTAATAGCACAGCCATGACGCGCCGGTCGCCAGCCCGGAAAGGATCAGGAAGATCCAGCTTTTCCGGCTGATCCCGCCGAACCCGGACTGCGCGTTGGTCAGGAAAACCATGCCCCACGCCATCGCCACCACGACCACCGTCCGGATCGCCGTCGCAAGGTTGGAATCAACACCTTCGATCCCGATCTTTGCCAGAATAGACGTCAGCGCGGCGAATACCGCCGATCCCAACGCGAACCAGAACCACATTTTCATTGTCCTCCTCTCGCCAAAAAGAAAATATGCTTTTCTTATTGAATCGACGTTTCCAGCTTCCTGCCGTACCGGTAGAGCACTTTGAATACCGTAAACACGAACACGACCGTCAGGGCAATGTTGATGAGCATGTTATTTCGCAGCAGCATCATCAGCGCCGCATAAACGGCGCAGGGCAGAGCGGCCCACAAGCAAAGGCGTTTGTACCTTTCGCATCTCGTCTTTGCGTACCGACCGCCCAGCACAAAAAGAAACGCAAAAAACAAAATGAACGATCCGATCAGGAACAGTACCTTCGGCAAGACCCTGATTTCCTCTTCCCGCATGAATTCCAGTCCGTTGGTGATGTTATTCATGGAAAAAATGATGAAGATATGCAGCAGCATATATCCCAGCCCGTTTGTTTCCTTCTCCCTGTCGACGATATGATCGTAGAACACGCCGTAACTGAGGAACAGCCCTACCACGATCAGGAACGCCATCAGCGCAAAATAGGTGTTCCGCCACGAAAAAGCACCCTCAAAATAGGAAGCGATCCCTATGATCATTTCTCCGAAGGTAAACACGATATACAGCATGGCGCGTTCCGACAGATGCGGGAAATCCACCGCGCCTGTGTTGCTTCGCCTTCCCAGAAAAAGCATAGCGGCCATACCGAACAGGATCGCAGCAAGAGAAAGCCATACGGTTCCCGTCTTCTGATAAACCGGGATATCCAGCGCAACAATCGCCGCCTCGGTCAGCAGGATCGCCGCCATCCGGATCATATGTTTTCCGCCCTGACCTTCCGCCTTATGACTGTGAAGCTCGATGAGGTATTGCAGCCCGATGTTGACAAGAATCAATGCCCACGCGACATGGTACTGGGTGTGGAACCGCTGCCAGTCGCTCCGCGTGCTTTCACCGATAAAATACAGCAGGAACATATTGATAAACAGGAATACGTGTTCCCTCAGGCTGTGCCTGCCGTAAATGTTGATATAATACGTGGTGTAGTTCCAGATCTGTATCACGGCGAGCGTCGTCATCACGTAGGCGAAAAAGGCGGGCAGCGCAACAAAGCCGTCCGCGAAATCGTGCAGCAGCAGATTGTTACGTCCGACGACATACACAAAGATCAGGTCGTATATCAGTTCGATATACTCGACCTTCTTTTCTTTTTTCTCAAGTAAATTCTTCAACATAGCTGATTCTATACTGCCGCAAACAGCTTCTTTATGATTGAAAACAGGAACCGGATAAAATTCAGATAAGACGGTCTGAGTTTCAGCCGTTCCAACGCATCCGGCGCGCCGGTCACGGGCCGGACCGTATCGGCGTCGTCGTCCGCTTCCAGAAACTGCGGATATTTCTCATACGACGCAACGCTGACTTCGTCGCTTGTCATCACAAGCCGGAACAGCTCGTCAATGCCCGCGTTGCCGTTGCAGTGGAGCCAATCCCGGACAAACCACGTGTTCTCCGGCATCGCGCAGGTCGATGCGTCGATCATATCATCAGGGGAAAGATGATCCCTGTTTTCCAGTTCATTGATGTAAGCGGCGTCAAGCGGTTCCTTCACGCTGCCGCAGGT
>CACYCI010000067.1 GCA_902772845.1 uncultured Ruminococcus sp. | reverse complement strand
TTGACAAGTTATCCCGCGCGCGGGATCATTGACTGATCTCTATATCGCCGTCCGAGCAGCGGACGGTAAATCTGCCGGAGTTTTCAGCCCAGTCGGCTTCTTTTTTGACGGCGTTCCACTGCTCCGCGGTGCCGGGATAGTATAATTCGGCAATATTGTTGCTTTGGGCAAAAGCTTTGGCGCCTATATATTCCAGGCTTTTAGGGAGATATACCGTCTTGAGCGAATCACAGCGGAAAAACGCTTCTTCGCTTATATGCGTAACGCCTTCAGTGACCGAAACGGTGCCGGCTCTGACGCAGCCGTAAAAAGCCCGGTATTCTATTACGGAAACTCCGTGCGGCACCGTCACCTGCGTGAACGAGGCGGCTGACAAGAACGCGGATTCGCCGATCTCGGCAACGCTTTGCGGTATAATGATATCAGCGAGTTTCGCACACATACGGAACGCGGACGATCCTATTCGTACCAGCCCTTCGTGCAGCCTGACGCTGACAAGGTTCATGTTGTATAAAAATGCGTTGGCGGCAATGCATTTAGTCGCGGGGGCGATGTCGATCGAGGCGGTCTTCGCGTCTGCCGGACGGACGAACAAAAGGTATTCGTTCGTTCCGTCGCCAAGATACAGACCGCCGGCGTATTCGCTGTATATAAGTGAATCGCAGCCGGCCGTCGCGTTTGACTCAAAATCTATCCGTTCGTTCATAACGCGTATGCTCGTAAGCGACCTGCAGTGGCTGAAAGCCAAATAGCCGACTCTCACGACGTTTTCGGGAACGACTATCCCGGTAAGACCGTCGCAAAAAAGGAAAGTGCCTTCTTCGATGCTTTCGACGTGCTTGGGAATGTCGATCTGCGTGATCCCGCTGCAGCCTCTGAACGCATACTGTCCGATACTCACTACGCTTTCCGGGATAACTATTTCGGTAAGACCGCTGCAATCGGCGAACGCGGTCGGGCCGATGCTCGTGACGGTTTCGGGAATGACGATCCCGGTAAGACCGCTGCAATTATCGAACGCTTCGGCGTCTATTTGCGTGACGCCTTCGGGTATGATCACCGATTCGAGCTCGCGGCAGTAACGAAACGTGTATTTGGCGATTTCCGTAAGACCGTTTGAAAGACGGACCTCTTTCAGAAAAAAGTTTTCGGAAAAAGCGCCCTCGCCTATTTCGGTGACCGAATCGGTCATGGTCACCGAAACAAGCCCTTTTTCTTTGAACTCTTCGGGGTCCGAAGAGCCTTCGTAAAGCTCCGGGTAAAGGTCCGGCGGGTTTGCCGCGCAGTGCGAAAAAGCAAAACTCCCTATGCTTATGACGGAATCGGGGATGACCACGGACACGATATCGGTGTTCCCCCTGAACGCGTTTTCCGCCACTCGCGTTACCGGCTTTCCTTTGTGCTCCGCCGGCAGTACGAGCCGTTCGGGCAGCGTTACGTTGACGTTGGCGGCTATTTCATAAGTCCCGTCTTCAAGAAGCGTGTATATATAATATCTGTCGGGCGTCGCGTCGGGCTCGGGCTTTGACGGCATCTCTTCCGTTTCGGAAAGCGTTTTTGAGCTTTCTTCCGTCGAAACGGTCACCACGGCGCTTTCGTCATCCGGCGTATCCGCGCGGTGCAAAATGAAAAGCACCGAACCGAACGCGAGCGCGGGGATGAGTATCAAAGAAGCGACAAGCAGTGCGGTCTTTTTCATGTCCTGCCCCCAAAGCATTTAACAAACCGTTACGCAAGTATGAATTTTCTGTGAGTTTTCTTCCCTTTTCTGATCTTTACGCCGTTTTTGAGCTGCTCGGCGGTGACTTTTTTGCCGAAATCGGTCACGGTTTCGCCGTCGAGCGTTATGCCGCCCTGCTCTATAAGACGGCGCGCTTCCCCGCGCGATTTGGCTATGCCCGAAAGCACCAGCAGGTCTATAACGCCGGTCTCGCCGTCTATGAGCGTTTCGGCCGGGACTTCTGTGGTGGGCATGAGCGAATCGTCTTCGCCGCCCGAAAACAGCGCTTTGGACGTGGTCTGCGCCTTTTTTGCTTCTTCTTCGCCGTGGACGAGGGTGGTCAGCGAGTAGGCGAGGAGCTCTTTCTTTTCGTTTATGCGGGAATCGGGCCACGTTTCCATGTCGGCGATCTCGTCGAGCGGGATGAACGTGAGCATTTTTATGCATTTCATCACGTCGGCGTCGTCTACGTTGCGCCAGTACTGGTAGAAATCGAAAGGAGAGGTCTTCTGCGGATCGAGCCACACCGCGCCTTTTGCGGTCTTGCCCATTTTTTTGCCTTCGCTGTTCAAAAGCAGCGTTATCGTCATGGCGTAGGCGTCCTTGCCTGATTTTTTGCGTATGAGCTCGGTGCCGGCAAGCATATTCGACCACTGGTCGTCGCCGCCGAACTGCATATTGCAGCCGTAATGCTCGTTGAGATACCAGAAATCGTACGATTGCATTATCATGTAATTAAATTCAAAGAAGCTCAGCCCGCGTTCCATGCGCTGCTTGTAGCATTCGGCGCGGAGCATATTATTGACCGAAAAGCATGCGCCCACTTCCCTGAGCAGGTCTATGTATTTCAGATCCAGCAGCCAGTCGGCGTTATTGACGACTATGGCCTTGTCTTCGCCGAATTCTATGAACCTGCCTATCTGTTTGAGAAAACAATCACAGTTGTGCCTGATGGTATCGGCGTCCATCATGGCGCGCATATCGGTGCGGCCCGAAGGGTCGCCTATGAATCCGGTGCCGCCGCCGAGTAGGACGACGGGTCTGTTCCCCGCCATCTGAAGGCGTTTCATAAGGCAAAGCGCCATAAAATGCCCGACGTGGAGCGAATCCGCCGTGGGATCAAACCCTATATAGAAGCGCGCGCCGCCGTTGTTGATAAGCTCTTTTATCTCGGCTTCGTCGGTGACCTGCGCGATCAGCCCGCGCGCCTGTAATTCTTCGTAGATATTCATATATTACCTCCGTGAGTAATTTTTCTTCTAAATTATAGCATCGCGGCGGCTTTTTGTCAAGACTTACGTTCCACGTGGAACGGCGCGCCGCCGTGCGCGCGCAAACGGATTCCAAGGCGCAGAAAAACGCCGCGAGCACAACGGTCTGCGGCGTTATATGTTTTGATAATTAAACAAAGCGATGCGTCCCGCAAGCTTTGCGGCGCAAGGCAAAAGCGCTTACACTCCCACGGGGCGGTTTTTCAAACGAAGGTTATCGGCGATCATGGCGATGAATTCGGAATTGGTCGGCTTCCCTCTTGAATTCTGCACCGTGTAGCCGAAGAAAGCGTTCAGCACGTCCAGGTCGCCGCGGTCCCACGCGACTTCTATGGCGTGGCGTATCGCCCGTTCCACGCGCGAAGTCGTAGTCTGGTACTGCTTTGCTATGGTCGGATACAGCACCTTTGTCACCGATTCCATTGCGGAAGGATCGCTGACGGACATCATTATAGCCGTGCGAAGGTACTGATACCCTTTTATGTGCGCCGGAACGCCCACCTGGTGGATTATCTTGGTCACCTGGGTCTCGAGATCGTATTCGCCGGGCAGATTCGCCATGCCGTGAAGTCTTCCCCGGACGGCGAGCCGTATCACGCGCTCCGAAAGGAACGTGTAATCCAGCGGTTTTATCATACAATACCCTGCTCCGGCGTCGCAGCATTCTTCAAAGAGGTTCTGATTGTTGAATTGCGACACCATTATAAAAGACGGAAAGTTTTCCGGCATGGCCTTTTTGCAGGTGCGGATAAGCTGCACCGCGTCGGTTTTGCCTATAAACAGTTCGCAGATGACGACCTGCGGCTTGAATCTCACTATTTTATTGAACGCTTCCGTGGATGCGGACGCTTCCGCTATTACTTCGATCCCATGCTTGCGGAGCTGTGCGCCGCAGGTGGTGCGGAAGTCCGACGACGAATCTACTATTATGACTTTTGCTTTTGACGATGTGTTTTCCATGTCCTTTCTCCTTGCCGTTTTTTCTTCTGTGCCGAAATTCTAACACGCCAAACAACAAAAAGCAATACAATTTTACCAAAAAACGGAAAATCGTAATACAGCGTTCGACAAGTTATTCGCAAAAAACGCCCTCTGTGACACGGTTTCCCGCAGTCGCGCGGAAATCGACACGCGTTTTGTTCCACGTGGAACATTCCGCGGCGCGAGTCGCGACATATACTGAAAAGACGGAGGCAAGATATATGGAACTAGACACTTTACTGATACATTCGGGCGGCTCTAACGCGCTGGGCGCGGTGGGAACGCCTATATTCGCTACTTCGACATTTGCGGACGCTGAGGAGAACGGATATTCGTACACGCGCACGTCGAACCCAACCCGCACGGCGCTCGAGCGCGTGATCGCTGCGGCGGAACGCTGCCGCTTTGCGCTGGCGTTCGCTTCCGGGCTTGCGGCGGAAGACGCGCTGTTTTCGTGCTTTGACAAGATAATATGCGCCAAAGACACGTACGGCGGGACGAAACGCCTTCTGAAAACGGGGCTCTATAACGCGGAGTTCGTGGATACCTCTGACCATGAGGAGCTGGATTCGGCGCTTCGCGGCACTTACGGCGCGCTTGTTTTCGCGGAAACGCCTGCAAATCCGTTAATGCGCATTACGGATATAAGAAAGACCGCAGAAACGGCGCACACGCACCACGCGGTGCTGGCGATAGACAACACGTTCCTTTCGCCGGCACTGCAAAACCCGATCCTGCACGGGGCAGACGTATGCGTGCATTCGGCTACAAAGTACCTGGGCGGGCATCACGATTCAATTGCGGGCGCGGTGGCAACGAACAGCAGAGACCTTGCGGAAAAGCTGCAATATATAAGAAATACGAAAGGAAACGCGCTTTCGCCATTTGAAAGCTTTTTGATAAAAAGGGGAATGGAAACGCTGGCGCTGAGGATGGCGAGGCACTGCGAGAACGCGCGCGCGGTATTTGAGTACCTGAAAACGCGGCGCGACGTGCGCAGGATATATTACGCCGGCGACCCTGAAAACGCCGAAAGCGCGATCAACGCGGCGCAGGCGCGCGGCGCGGGAGGTATGATATCGTTCGAAGTGGACGAAAACAGGGTGGAAACAGTCATCGACTCGCTTGAAACGATAAAGTTCGCCGAAAGTCTGGGTGGCAACGCATCGCTCATAACGCACCCGTATACGCAGACGCACGCCTCTCTCACGGCGGAAGAAAAAGAGGCGTGCGGCATAACTAAAGGGCTGCTGCGGCTTTCGTGCGGGGCGGAAGCAGCGGTTGACATAATTAAGGATTTGGCGCGCTCGGAGGGGAAGTGATCATGCCCTTTGCGAACTCGCACAGTTCGGCCGCGTACTCGCTCGACGCGGCTTCCGCTATGATCCTGAACCCGCGCGGAGAATCGGGTATCATGCGCACGGTGCCGCGCTTGTCGGTGAAAAGGGGAGTGTCGGTCCCGAATTCGCGGCAGAGCTCGCCGGTGCGCGCCGCTTTTTCGGCGGCAGGGAATTCAACGGTTTCGCACTTGACGCTGAAAACGGGGATATCCTTTGAAATATCTGCCAGATCGCGGTTTTGGCGCACCGATCCCCTAAGCAGCGCCGCCGCTGCAATTCCGCCGCAGTACACGCACGGCGGCAGATTCTTTCCCCCGCGTACGACGCGCTTTCCGCGTGCGGCTATAAACCTTTCCGCGGCGAGCGGAGCGTCGGAAGGAAGCGCCACGGTCTCTTCGTCTGCGGCCGCGAGTATATAAGCCAATATCTGCCATCTTTCGTAGACTCCGCCGTCACGCAAGGTTAACATAATCCCAATGCCGTCGGGAGTGAAAGATATTGCCGCTCCCGCGCTTTGGCCCACTTTGGCTCCCATGGAAACGCACGCCGTCCTGAACAGCGCGGCCGCCGCGCTGTAAGAGGGCAGGTTCACGTTTACTCCCGTCAGCGGCCCGCATTCGTGCGATATCGCCGCTGAAAAACGGCAGACCGGCGAAAGATGCCCGCACGGCGCGTCGGATCTGCCCGGCTTCGGCGCTTCGCCGCGGCAAGCCGCGTATGCGCGCTCTATCCTGGACCTTGTCGCTCCGGTCACGAGCGCGCCGCCGCGCCCGCGCAGCACGAGCCGCACTCCTTGCGCCGAAGTTTCAAAAAACGCCGTCATATCCAGCGAATACTCGCCGCCGCTGAAAGCCGCAAGGGCTTCGAAACCCGCGCCCAGAAACGTAACGTCCGCGCCGCCGTAGCGCGCGCCGCACGCGAACGACTGCGCCAGAAGCCCGCTTTGTCCGTCTTCCGCCCACATAACGCCTATCCGCTTTGCGGCGGAAGCGCACGCGTCCCCCGCGTCGAGCGCGACGGACGGTGTGAACGACGTCCCGTATACGCCGCCTATCCCGTCGTCGACGTCGAAAAGTTTTCCTTTTGCCACGCCGTTTTTCACATCCTTTTTTATATAAGATCCCGGCTCGGTTACGGTGCCGGCGCTCAGATAAACGTCGTGCGCGAGCGACGTGCCGTCCGCAAGGACGCTGCCGCCGCCCACGACGCATCCGGGCGGAATAAGGCAGTTTTCGCCTATTGCGCAGTTTTCGCAGATCACGGCGCCGTCTATCACGGTCCGCGCGCCTATGCGCACGTTTTCCATTATGACGCTGCCGCGCACGGAGACGCCTTCACCGGCGCGCAGATCGGGCGCGGCGTCGCTCCTTCCGCCGGTAACGTGCATGCAGCATTCCAGATACGCCTGCGGCGAGCCGATATCGCACCAGTAGCCCTCCGCCGTAAAGGCGTTTATTTTTATGCCCGAATCGAACAGCGCGGGGAACAGATCCACCGCGAAATCGTACGGCGTCCCCGCGGGAATCAGCGCCAGCGCGCGCGGTGAAAGAAAGTATATGCCTGTATTCACTTTGTCGCCGCATACGTCCGCCCACGAGGGCTTTTCGAGAAAACGCGTTATCACGCCGCACTTTACGGCGGCACAGCCGTAAGACGTGGGCGTTTGGCACGCAGTCAGCACCACCGTGCAGTCCGAGCCGCAGCCGAAATGCCGTTCCGCCGCCTTTTTCAGGTCAAAATCGAACCAGCCGTCGCCGCTGAGCACCAGCGTATGGCGGTCCCCGGAAGCGCATTCGCGGCAGGCGCCCGCGGTGCCCAGCGGAGTTTCGTCTGCGACGCATCTCACGCCCAGGCGTCTGCATTCCGCTTCTACCGCGGATGCCATATAGCACGCGGAAACGGTTATTCTGACCGCCCCCGCGGCGCGGGCGGCTTTTACGCAGCGTTCAAGGCAGCTTTCGCCGCCAGCTTTGCACAGCGGCTTGGGGCGCGTTTGCGTTATGGGGCGCAGCCGTTCGCCTTTTCCGCCCGCGAGTATGACGCATTCGAATTCGTTTTGCGTAACGAACACTCCTTTTTTTCTTATTTTGTCCGTGCGTGCGCCGTATATTCGCGCAAGGCGCACAGCAAAAAAGTACGCGCCGTTATTATTTTGTAAAATTACGCGCATAATGCCGCGCGGGCGCGATTTGTGCTTGACAAAACGGCGCGTTTAGTTATAATTAAATAAAGAATATATTTGCGGCGGCCCGGGCGGAACACCCTCGTCGTACCGCCGCGCCATAACGGGACCGTATCACAAAATGAAGATCATCACAAAGCCGTCGCGTCCGCCGGAAGGCGGGTGCGTCTTAGCGATAGGCGCTTTCGACGGCGTGCATCCCGGCCACCGCGCGCTGCTCGCGTATGCAAAAGGGCTTTCGGCGGCGCTGGGACTGCCGCTCACGGCGTTCGCTTTTGAAAACATGCCGCAAAAAGGCGGCTTTATATGCACGGCGGAAGAAAAAGCCCGGCTGCTCGGCGAATGCGGCGCGGATATAGTCTGCCGCGCTGATTTTGCCGATTACCGCGATATAAGCGCGGAATCGTTTGCAAAAGAGGTCGTCGCGGGCGTTTTCGGCGCGCGCGCAGCCGTCTGCGGCGCCGATTTCAGGTTCGGCAGCGGAAGGGCAGGCGATCCGTCGCTGCTTTCACGGTACGTCACGCGCGTAGCCACCGTGCCGGAATTCCGCAAAAACGGCGTTGCCGTGTCTTCTTCGCTCGTGCGCGAAAAGCTGCGGGCGGGCGATATCGCCGCGGCAAACACGCTTCTGGGCAGGGAATATTCGTTCTGTTTCGAAACCGTCCGCGGAGCGCAGCTCGGCGGAAAGCTGGGGTTCCCCACCGCGAACCAGGCGTTCCCGCAAGGGATGTGCGTGCCGCGTTACGGCGTTTACGCCGGAAAATGCGAACTCGGCGGCGTTTTCTACGGCTGCGTTATAGACATCGGCGTTAAGCCCACGGTGAGCGACAGCGCTTTGCCCGGGTGCGAAACGCATATTTTCGGCGACCCCGGTATCACTTACGGCGACAGACTGCGCGTTTTCCCGCAGGAGTTCATGAGGCCGGAACGCAAATTCGCTTCCGACCGCGAGCTCGCCGCCGCGGTCAGCCGCGACATACGCGAAGCAAAAGCTTTTGCCGCGCGCAAAACACGCGTTATTACAGAGGATTGACGTAATGAAAAAGTATTTCAAACTTATAGCCGCCGTCGCGGCGCTCGCCGCGCTCGTCGCGTTCTGCTTCCCGGCTTTCGCCGAAGAAAGCTCTTCTGCCGAAGAGCCGAAGACGGTCCGCGCGCCCGAGATAACGAGCGGCAACATGGTCGTCATACGCAGCGTGGACACCGGGCAGATCCTGCTCGACACCACGTCCGGCGAGAAAGTCGCGCCCACCGTGGCGGCAAAGCTCGTTTCCGCCATGATCGCGTACGACAGCATAGACAATATAGATAAACAGGGCGTTGAATACACCGTCCCCGGCGAAGCGCTGCTTGCAAAGAACATAGGGCAGATGGGCGACATCTCCTGCCCCATGCTCGGTCTTAAGAGCGGCGACAGACTCACGCCGCGCCAGCTCTTCAGCGCCACGCTGGTATCCGCCGCCAACGACGCGTGCTACACGCTCGCGTACAGCGTTTCGGGCGGAGATATAAGCGCGTTCGTCGAAAAAATGAACGCCAAGGCGACAGAGATCGGCTGCGCCGACACGCTGTTCACCAACCCCGTCGGGCTGAACGACGGCGTTTCGTATACTACCGCGCGCGACGTGTCGCTCATAGCGGCGGCGTTCTACAAGTACAATACGCTGCTTTCCATATCGTCGCTGCCTTCGTACGTTATTGGCAAATCTACGCTCCAGACCAAAAACTATCTGCTTTCCAAAACGCTTACAAAAGACTATTATCTTTCTGGCGTCAAGGGCATGATCGCCGGGCAGGCGCGTCCCGACGGCGGCTACTGCCTTATCACCGCGGGCGAAAGCGAAGGCATGGGCTACGTTTTCGTGGTCATGGAAGGCCCCGGAGAGAAAAGGAACAAGGACGGCACGCGCACTTTTGCCGAAAACAACGCTTACGCAGATATACATAAGACGTTCAAGTGGGCGCTCACCAGCTTCGGCTACCTGCTCATTGTCAAAAAAGGCGAAGTTATAGGCACGCTGCCGGTTTCCGTGGGTTCCGACAACACCGATTCCGTCAACTGTATCGCGCTCGACGAGGTGGACATGCTGGTCCCCGCCGGGCTCACTCCGGAAGATATCGCGCGCGAGCCGGATCTGTATTTCGACGAGCTCGAAGCCCCCGTGGAAAAAGACAAGGTGGTGGGCAAGCTTGACCTGTATTACGAAGGCGAGCTGCTCGCGTCGGTGCCGCTGGTCACGGCGGCGGCGGTGGACCGCAGCCAGCTGCTTTCGCTCTTCCAGCAGTTCAAAGCGTTCCTCACGTCTTCCACGGTCAAGACAATAATCCGGATATTGCTCATCATAATAATCTGCTATTTGGTGCTGCTGCTTGCGCTCAAGATCTACGCGGTGGTCGTAAAAGCCAACCGCGCGGCGCAGAAAGCCGCCCGCAACAAGCGGCGCGAAGGGCTCGACCGCGAAAAAACGGGCAAAGAACCGTCCGAAAGCCCCGACACAGCTCAAAAGACGCCGAAAAACGGCGGATCCGGCGGCAAAATATAAACAAATTATGAATTTTTTGCTTTTTCTCTTGTAAATCACGTTTCCGTGTGGTATATTAACCTGTACGCCTCTGCGGCGGATATCCATTAAAAACATTATATTTTCCAAAGGAGATACATCCAATGACTACCATCGAATATATCGTAGGCGCAATCCTTCTTTTAATAGCCGTGGCGCTTATAGTATGCATCACCATGCAGAAAAGCCGTCAGCGCGGGCTCAGCGCATCGCTCGCCGGCAGCTCTGCGGAATCGTATTACGGCAAAAACAAAGGTATGACCAAGCAGAAAATGCTCAACACCGTAACCATCGTGCTCGCAATAGTTTTTGCGGTGCTCGTGCTCCTGCTTTATATACTCCATCCTTCCAACAGCAATAAAAATAACAGCGCCAACACTTCTTCCGAACCCGCTTCCGCCGAAGTCTCCGAAGTTTCTTCCGTAAGCGAATCCGGCGAAGTCAGCGAAGAACCCGCTTCTGCGGAAGGGTCCGCCGTTTCAGAGGACGAAGCGCAGTCCGAAAACGCCTGATCTGTCGATTTTCCCGCCCGAAAAAAAGGGAGCGCGTTTATAACTCAAGCACACAGCCGCCGCGCAGACCGCTACGGTCCTGCGCCGGCACGGCAATAAAACGGAGCAGCCGCGTTCCCGGTTTTGAGCGCGGTCTTGCTCCGCTTTTTGGTTTTTATCCGTTTTTTACCAAACAGTAAACTTTTTTCCGCCCGGACGGGCGCGTGGAGGAAAACGATGCACAAATACCGCGGTATATTCCACTCTGCAGTCGGAGGCGACGGCTACGTCACCGTTACGGAATCCGGCAGGGAATACGATATCCCCGTAACACCGGGGGCTGCGGTCGCTTTTGAAGGCGACAGCGTTGAGATATTCACTCAGGGCGAGCTTTCGCTTATTTTTGCCCCCGGCTCGGCGTATAAGCTCAAGTGCCGTATAACAGAAGTGCTCGAACGCGCCTGCGACGTCGTCACCGGCGAATACGTCGTTTCCGAAAAAGTCCCGTTCATCGTGCCGGATACCTATATCCCGTACCGCGTGCGCATAAAGGGCGACGCCGATTCGCCCAAATGTTCCCACGGGGACAAGATCAAGGCGAGGATACTCAAATACAGGTCTTTTTCCGCGATACGCGCCAACCCCATCGCCAATTTCGGCAGAGCGGATACTTTCCGCGCCAATTTCAACGCCGCGGTGCACGGGACCGGGCATTACGCTCCGTTTTCCGCCGCCGCCGAAAAACAGGCGGGCGCCGCACGCCCGTGCGAGGCGCTGAATTATCTTAACAAACGCCGCGACCTGCGCGGCAAGACGGTATTTACTTTTTCCGACACCGGCGCCGAACAGAACAGCTTTGCTTTTTCGGTGTCTTGTTCGGAAGGCGAATGGGTCCTGGGGCTCCACGTGGCAGACGTGGCCGAATGTCTTGAACCCGGCTCTCCGCTCGATCTCGAAGCGGCGCGCCGCGGCAAGGCGCTTTTCCCCGGGCGCGACGGTTCGCCTGTTCTGCCCGCGGGTTTCCGCCGCATGGTGTGCGATCTCGGGCTTGAACGTCCGCTGCTCGCCGTGTCGGCGTTCGTCACGTTCGACCGCGACGGCAACGTGCTCGACACCGACCTTTGCGAATCTGTGATAGATCCGGTGCTCACCGCGTCTGCAAGCGACGTCGACGCGCTTGTTTCCGCTGCGGATTCGTCTTCGCTGCTGCCGCTCAGGCGCAAATATTCGGTAGTGGTGCCTTGCATAGAACAGCTTTACGAACTTGCCGCCGTGCTGCGCGCAAAGCGCCTGGCAAACGGCGGTGTGGATTTTGACCTTTGCGACCGCGTTTTCAGCGTGGATCCCGAAAAGCAGGTCACCGGCGTAAGTCTGGTGCCCCGCAGCGATTCCGCGCTTATGGCCGCGGAACTGCTCGCCGCCGTAGGCAGCGCGTGCGCCGAAAAAATGTGGTATTCGGGCGCCGGCTGCGTGTATTCCTCGCTTGCCGAACGCCATTACAATATAGCCACCGGGGCCCCGTACGACAGATATTTTCTGGAACCGGAAAAATATTTTGCCCCCGGTTACACCGCGCTCGAAGCGGAAAAAGTCCGCGGCAAAGCCGCCGAGCATTATCTTTTCGCACGGCTCACCGACGAATCCGGCGACGCCGATCTTTCGTTTGTCCCCGCGCCGCATTATCTTATCGGATCGGAAAAATATATGCGTTTCCATGACCCCGCCGAGCGGTATTCCGACCTTATCAACCTGCGCGCGATAAAGGCCTTCGTGCGAGAGACGCCCTTTGACGTCAAGCGGTACGCGCCCGCGCTGCAGGCGGAAATGTCCACTTACGCACTCAAACGCCGGCTCGCCGGCCTGTTTGAATGCTCTTACGCCGCAAAATGCGGCGGCGCCGAGCTGAAAGCCACCGCCATAAAGAACACCGTAGGCGGAACGGTCGTGCTGCTGGAAAACGGGATCTGCTCTTTTATACCGTCTTCCGATAATTCCGTGCCGCAGGCGGGCGTAAACAAGATCAGGGTAAAAGTCAAAAGCATAGATTACGAACACGGCCGCTTCACACTGGGCTGAAGCGCTGCGCACCTGGAGATCTTTTATGAAATTTTACTGCAAACTGTTCGCTGCTGTCCTGGCGGCCGCCTGCATGGCGCTTTCCGCCTGCTCTTCGGGCGGATATTCCGGCGTCATGGCGGAACCCGACACGCTTCCCAAGGCGCAGCAGCCGGAAGAAGCGGCGCGCGTCCCGTTCGCCGATCTTACGGGCGAAGAGATAATCAGCAATTTCCCGCCGGAAGATTTCGGCGGATATACGTTCACGGTGCTCACCTCGGCGCCCGACCGCTTTGTGCCGGAGGAAGAGGCGGCGGGGATGCTGAACCCCGTCATACAGGCCCGTAACGAGCTGCTCGAAAAGCGTTATAACGTAAAGATCGCCGAATCATACTGCAAACAGTCCGATTTCCTTTCGCAGCTCACGGTCGCGGTCGGCGCGGGCAAGCAGCTTGCAGACGCGGTCTCTTTCGCCCGCACGGACGTTTCCGCCGCGGCGGCAGGGGACCTGCTTATGAATCTGTATTCGGTGCCTTATTTGCAGACCGATATGCGTTATATAGACGCGGAGCTCGTCCGCAAGAGCACCGTAAAGAACGAACTTTACGTCATATACGAACCTTCTTCACTGTTTTATACCGATCTCACCTGCGTGGTCTATAACCGCACGCTGGTGGGCGCGGAATACGACGTGATATATTCTCCGGTCAAAGCCGGCACCTGGGATTACGCGACTATGCTCGGCTTTGCCGAATCCGCCGCCCCCGAGGTCATGAGCAAACGCTCGCCCGATAACGCGCGCGACACGTTCGGTATCGTTTCGCTGCTCGACCGTTCGGAGCTCCTGCACGAAAGCTTTGTGTCTTCGGGCTACGCGCTGTTCGGCGACACGTTCCACAAGCAGATAGAATACAACGGCGACCTTGCCGCCGCTGACGCCATAGCCGCCAACATTTCGTGGCTTTACGGCAGCAAATGCGTTATGAACGCCGACGCCGATGCCGCCGCCAAGGCGTTCCGCGAAGGCCGCGCGGCTTTCGCCGTATGCCGTCTGGGGTTCATCACCACGCTCGAAGATTGCGACGTGGACTGGGGGCTGGCGCCGCTGCCCAAAATGTTCAAAGGCCAGCAGGGGTACCATTCCTGCATTTCCGAAACCGCGTGCGGCATATCCGTGCCGGAATGCCAGCAGGATCCGTCGCGCACGGGCAAGATACTCACGCTGCTTTTCGCGTCGTCGTATGTAGGGCCGGAAGAAGCGCTGCTCAAAAACCTTATGACCTTTACTCTGCACGATAACGCCAGCGCCATAGTGATGCGCCGCATTTTCGAATCCCCTATAACCGATATCTCGCTGCTGTATTATCAGGGCGAAAGCCGTCTTTCGGGGCTGGGCCGCGGCACCGTGCTCGAAGCCGTGAAATCGGGCAAGACGTTCGAATCGCTCGTCGCAGCCAACGCCATACCCTTGCGCGAACTTAACGCGCTGGATTTCAGATAAAAAGCAAACACAAAAATATATTATCCAAAGAAAGGTGACAAACCATGCTCAACAAAAAATCCATTACCGACATCGACGTCGCCGGCAAAAAAGTGCTTGTAAGGTGCGATTTCAATGTGCCCGTCAAGGACGGCGTCATCACCGACGACAACCGTATCGTAGGTGCGCTCCCCACGATAAAATACCTTGTGGAACATAACGCACGCGTTATACTCTGCTCGCACCTCGGCAGACCCAAGGGGACGTTCAATCTCAAATACACGCTCGCTCCCGTGGCTGAAAAACTCAGCGAATACCTCGGCAAAAAAGTAGAACTCGCGTCCGACGTCATAGGCGAAGACGCCAAAGCCAAGGCCGCCGCGCTCAGGGACGGCGACGTAATGCTGCTTGAAAACGTGCGTTTCCACGCCGAAGAAGAAGCTAACGATCCCGAATTTTCCAAAGCGCTCGCTTCTCTTGCCGAGATCTACGTCAACGACGCGTTCGGCACTGCTCACAGAGCTCACGCTTCCACCGCCGGCGTAGCCGATTATCTCCCCGCAGTCTGCGGCTTCCTTATCCAGAAAGAAATAGACGTCATGGGCAAAGCGCTCGACGATCCCGACAGACCTTTTGTCGCGATCCTCGGCGGTGCCAAAGTCGCGGATAAGCTTTCCGTTATAGAAAACCTGCTCAACAAAGTCGACGTCCTCATCATCGGCGGCGGCATGGCTTACACCTTCCTCGCCGCTCAGGGCAAGAAGACCGGCACCTCGCTGCTCGACGAAAGCAAGATCGAATACTGCGCCGAAATGCTTAAGAAAGCCGAAGCAAAAGGCGTTAAGCTCCTTCTGCCCGTTGATACCGTCGTTTCTCCCGTGTTCCCCGAACCCATCGACGGCGAAGTGGAAGTCGAGACCGTTCCCAGCTGCTGCATACCCGACGATAAAATGGGCCTTGACATAGGCGAAAAAACCCGCGAACTGTTCGCCAACGCCATCAAGGGCGCAAAGACCGTTGTCTGGAACGGACCTATGGGCGTGTTCGAAAATCCCACGCTTGCAAAAGGCACCATCGCCGTGGCTCAGGCGCTTGCCGATTCCGACGCAGTCACCATAGTCGGCGGCGGCGATTCCGCTGCGGCTGTCCAGCAGCTCGGCTTTGCTTCCAAGATCACCCACATTTCCACCGGCGGCGGCGCTTCGCTCGAATTCCTCGAAGGCAAACAGCTCCCCGGCATCACCTGCCTCAACGACAAATAATACGGAGGAAGATAAAATGAAAAGATCCGTAAGAACCACCGTAATAGCCGGCAACTGGAAAATGAACAAGACCCCCAAGGAAGCCAAGGCGCTTATCAAAGCGATCAAGGCGGAACTTGAAGGCAAAGATGTTTCCAAGTGCGAAATAGTCGCCTGCGTGCCTTACGTCGACCTCGCGACCGTCATCAAAGAAGCCAAGGGCTCGCCCGTCAAAGTGGGCGCGGAAAACGTCCACTGGGCTGAAAGCGGCGCGTTCACCGGCGAAATTTCCGCCGCCATGCTCAAAGAGATAGGCGTGGAATACGTTATAATAGGCCATTCTGAACGCCGCCAGTATTTCGGCGAGACCGACCAGACCGTCAACGCGCGCGTAAAAGCCGCGCTCGCGGCCGGGCTCAAGGTCATACTCTGCGTGGGCGAACTGCTCGGCGAGCGTGAAGAAGGCGTCACCGCCGAAGTCGTCTCCCGTCAGGTCAAGATCGACCTGCTGGGCGTGACCAAGGAACAGATGGCCAACGTCATTATTGCTTACGAACCCGTTTGGGCGATAGGCACCGGCAAGACCGCCACCAGCGAACAGGCGGACGAAGTCTGCGGGCTCATCCGCGAAGTGCTCGGCACGCTCTATACCAAAAAGCTCGCCGAAGCCACCACTATCCAGTACGGCGGCAGCATGAACGCCAAGAACGCCGAAGAACTGCTTTCCAAAGTCAACGTCGACGGCGGACTCATAGGCGGCGCTTCGCTCAAAGCGCCCGATTTCGCTGCAATTATAGCTGCTGCGAACAAATAAAACCGCATAAACGGCGCAAAAAAAGCAGTCGGTCAGATACCGGCTGCTTTTTGTTGTTGCTTTCTTGCGCAGAAGGTGGTATAATCGCTATAAACAAAGGATCACCGCACGTTCAGGAGGAAAAATTATATGAAAAGAGCCGTTGCCGCGCTTTGCGCGCTGATAATGTGTTCGCTCTGCGCGTTCGCCGTGCGCGCCTATTCTTCTCCGTTCGATCTTCCCGAGCCCGCGACCCCGGGAGAAGCGGGAGACGTATGCACCGTGGAATATTCGCTGCGTCCGGGCGGGACTTTTATCTACAACAACAACCCCGAATCGCTTGCGTCTTTCAATATTGGCAAGGCGCTGATGATAGAACACGACCTTTCGGGCGACGTTTATTTTACAAGCGAAAACTTCAACCGCACCGGCAGAGAGATCATACTGGGGCTGCAGCTCCGCAACGATTCCGGCAGGGACGTCACCGTTACGGTGCATAACGTCGGATATCAGACGACCGGCGATTACTACGGTCAGCGCGAATGGACCGACTTTTTCGGCACGCGGTTCGAAGTGGAGCTTCCCAAGGCGACGGGCTACGGCTTCGATTCGCCGATGGAGCCGAACGCGTTCGAGCCCGTGACTTACGTCGTGCCGAACGGAAAGTATATCTACGTCATAGGCGGCACCACTAAGGATTCTTACGGCAAGGCGAACGTCGGCGGCACGGCTGACCGCCGTATAGCGAATAACGTTTGCGTCAACGCGGCGGTGTTATTCACCGTCGAAGGCGCCGAAAAAGGCGTTTCGGCGGCGTATGTCTGCTACGCTCCGGGGTATATCGATTACGTCAAGGGCGACGTCCAGCAGGGCTACGTCACCGAAAAAAACGGTTCGCAGTACGGCAGACAGTACCTGGGCTCCGCTCCCGCGCTCTGCGCGCAGGCGTCGTTCGCCTGGACAATAGACGATTCCACCGCCGATTCGTCGCGCCTCCCCGTGAAATATGACGTCACCTATTACCGCGACCACCAGTCATACGGCAACTACGGCGCTTATACCGGCGCAACGGTCAATACAGTCCGCAGCGACGTGTGGCGCACCCACCTTAATTCCGCCAACCATAACGAATACGTCGGCACCGATATGATGCCGTTCAACTGCGTCACGCAGGAAGGCGAATCCGTGCTTATCGACGTCTACCATAACGACGGCACGTCCAAGCCCGCCAATATAGGGAACTGGATGGTCGTTTACGAAGAAAGCTTTACGGTAAAGAACGAGGGCGGCGAGTTGCGCAGCGTTTCCGTGTATATGCTGAACAAAGGCGTTTCCGCCGTGAACGTGCGCGGCGCGGACGGCGGACTTATAAAGTCGCTGTTCCACCACGATAACGAAAAGCCCGTGTATACCGCCGAGATCCCCGCGGGCGAGACGGTGACTTTCGGGCTGGAATACGTGCTGCTCGCCAATTCCTACGGCGACATGACGCATTTCGTTTCGGTGGACACGGTAAGTCAGATCAGGGGCGATTACGACCGCAGCGGCGCGGTGTCCAGCAACGACGCCATTCGCCTGCTCAGGCATATTCTGTTCCCCGCGGAATACAACGTCACGCAAAGCGCCGATTACGACGGCGACGGCAAAGTCGACAGCAACGACGCCATAACGCTGCTGAGATACGTACTTTTCGGGGCGTGACCGCTTGACACGGCGCGGTTTTTGCGGTATAATCATCCGGCAAACAGCCCAAAAGGCAAAAATTCATTTTTTCGGGAGGAATTATCCAAATGAAAACGCTCAATACGGTCCAGGGTTTCCATAAAGCCGGCAGGATCATAAGCAAAGTCGTATTTATCCTGTGCATCGTCGGCGCAGCGCTGTGCGTCGCGGGCATAGTCAGTCTTGCGCTCATGCCGGAAGGCTTCAAGATAGGCGACGTCACTTTTGCCGCATTCGTAAAGAAAGAGGCGGGCGTTTCCGTAAACACCTGCTACGCGTATCTCGCAATGGGTATCGCGTTCTGCGCGGGCGAAGCCGTTCTCAGCAAGTTCGCAGAGCTTTATTTCAAGCGCGAGCTTAAAGCCGGCACGCCGTTCACCTTTGAAGGCGCCAAAGAGCTTATCCGTCTGGGGATACTCAGTCTTGTTATCCCCGCCGCCGCGGCCGCAGTTGCCGCTATCGCCCACGCGGTGATCAGCAGCGTGCTCGGCGACGTCGCCGAAAACAACTGGAACGACGCTTTCTCGTTCGGAATGGGCTTTATGTTCATTTTTACCGGCTTTATATGCCGCCACGGCGCGGAACTCAACGCCGAAAGATCCGCAGAGCAGAAAACCGCGGAATAAAATCAACAGAAAAAACGTTCTCCCCACGGGGAGAACGTTTTTTGTTTTTGTTTTGCTTTTCAAATAAAAAAGCGCACTTTGCCGCCGTTCGGGTGGGTGAATTCCAGCCCGGAACAGCGCAGGGCAATATCGCCGCCAGTCTTTGCGCCGTACCGGCGGTCGCCGCGGACGGGGTGGCCAGCGTTGGCGAACTGCACGCGGATCTGGTGCGTGCGGCCGGTGTGCAGCTTTATTTCCGCCGCGGTGCAATTTTCAAGGCGGGCGGTAACGCGGTATTCCAGCACGGCGCGTTTTACGCCGGCGCGGACGCGGCGGACAACGTAGCTCTTGTTGCGCCTTGCGTCGTGCCAAAGCAGATCGTCCAGCGTGCCGGAATCGTTTTCGAGCGCGCCTTCAAGCAGGGCGGTGTAGGTCTTTTTTATTTTTCCGGGCGCGCAGAGCAGCGCCGCGGCGCGCCTGTTCTTTGCCAAAAGCAAAAGCCCGGTCGTGGTGCGGTCCAGCCGGTGGCAGGGGAACGCCCCCAGCGATTCGGCAAGCCGTTCGCTGTCTTCGCCGTAACCCTTGTTTACCACAGTCACGTCGGCGTCGGAATAGATTATCTCTGACATAGGCGAAACATCCCGGCGCAATCTTAATAAAATCTTATGATTTTTTAATCTTATGTAAATTGTAAACGCCGGCCTCCGCGTATATAATAACAGCACAAGGTGGTGTTTGTCAAGTGCAAAGGACCCCGCTCGAAAAGCGAAATATGCCGTACTATACCCGCGGCGAAGAGATAATGAATATGGTCACCCACATAGTGGGCGGCGGATTGGGCGTGCTCATACTCGTCGCCAGCGTGCTGGTATCCGCGCTGCACGGCAACGTGTGGGGCGTGGTGTCTTCCGCCATCTACGGCTTTTCCATGATCTGCCTTTACAGCGTTTCCAGCGTCTATCACGGCCTGAACATGAACCGCGGCAAGCGCGTGATGCAGGTCATAGATCACTGCACCATTTTTTTTCTTATAGCGGGGACGTATACCCCCATACTGCTTGCGGGCATCCGCCCGGACGACCCCGCGCTCGCGTGGACGGTTTTCGGCGTGGAATGGGGGCTCGCCGCGCTCGGCATAACGCTCAACGCCATAGATCTGCGCAAATACCGCGTGTTTTCCATGATATGCTACCTCTGCATGGGCTGGATGATAGTGCTTTCGCTCAAGGCGTGCATCGCCGCCATGACGTGGAGCGGCTTTGTCTGGCTGCTCGCGGGCGGGATCTCTTATACCGTTGGCGCCATTCTTTACGGCGTGGGCAGAAAGATCCGTTATTTCCATGCGGTCTTCCACATTTTCGTGGTCCTGGGCAGCGCCGCTCAGGCCGTGGGGATAATCTTTTTTGTTTTGTAATCACGCCGTTTAGTACAATTATACAACGGCACCGACTATTACTACCGCAAGAATCTGCAGGGCGACTTTATGGAAGAGCTCAAAAAACTGAACGAAGAAAAGAAATAAGCTCCCGTTCAACGCTATTCAGCGAGGCGGCCGAATGTGAGAGATTCGCTTTTTCCGCACAGGCGCCGTATTAAAAAAAGGCCCGCCCGAAGGGGACACTTCGTAAGGAAGTTGTTCCCTTTCGCTTTTGCAGGCCATGATCCAGATGCCTGCTAACAGGACAAAGGGCCCTGTTCCCAACCGTTTTCCAATCGCACGGAATGTCGGGAAACCGGACTTTAATTATGTTATGCTGTGTTTGTCAGGAGGGATGACGATGGATTGGATTGCCGGAATACAGCGGGCGATTGACTATATTGAGGCGCATCTGAACGACGAACTGGATTACAGCGCCATTGCGCGTGAGGGGTTTTCCTCGCCCTTTCATTTTCAGCGCGTGTTCAGCATCCTCTGCGGCTACACGCTGGGGGAATACATCCGCTACCGCCGGCTGAGCGTCGCCGGATCAAGGCTCGCCAGCGGAAGCGACAGAGTGATCGACGTCGCGCTGGAATTCGGCTATGACAGCCCCGACAGTTTCGCCAAGGCGTTCCGGGCCTTTCACGGCATCACCCCGTCGCAAGCGCGCGGCAACGGGGCCATGCTTCGCTCGTTTTCCCGCTTGAACATCAAAGTGACTCTGGAAGGAGGAAATGACATGCAATACAAATTGGAAGAAAAGCCCGCCATGCTGCTGACCGGCTTTAAGCGGCGTTTTTCGGGGGATCCCAACGACAAAAAGGATCAGGATCACAACTTTGCCTGCGAAACACGGGTTGAGCAGTACGTTCTGGAGGGAAGGAGCCGGATTCACGATACGGTTTATACCGTCATGACAAACT
>CACYCI010000066.1 GCA_902772845.1 uncultured Ruminococcus sp. | reverse complement strand
GTGCCGCCGAACAGGAACACGTCCTGCTGCACTATGCCTATGTTGCGCCGCAGCGAATCCATAGTCACCGTGCGGATATCCTTGCCGTCTATGCGTATTGCGCCGCCGGTCACGTCGGCGAACCGCGGGATCAGGTGGCATATCGTCGTCTTTCCGCCGCCGGAAGCGCCCACAAGGGCGAGCGTTTCGCCTTTTTCCACGTTGAGCGACACGCCGTGGAGCACTTCTTCGGAATGGTTATACGAAAACTCTACGTTTTCAAGCTCTATGCGCCCTTCCACCTTGCCTATGTCAGCGGCGCCGGGAGCGTCTTTTTCGGGCTCTTCGTCCATTATTTCAAGAAAACGGCTGAACCCGGTGACGCCGTTCTGATACGATTCCACAAAATTGATGAGCGTGGTTATGGGCGAGATGAAAAGGTTCACCGAAACTATGAACGTGGAATATTCGGCGAAATCTATTTTTCCGCCGTAAAGGAACAGCCCGCCGGCGATAAGTATTATCACGTTGAATATATCCGTTATGAAAGACGTGCTCGAAAAGAACTGAGCCATGGCTTTATAAGCCGTGCGGCACGCGTTTACGAACGCCGAATTGCCGCGTTCGAACTTTTCTTTTTCTTTTTCGGAATTGGTGAACGCCTTTGTAACGCGTATGCCGGAAATACTGCTTTCCAGAGCGCCGTTTATAACGGCGGTCTCTTTGCGGCGTTCGGTGAACGCGCTGCGCATCTTTTTGCGGAAATATATCGCCACGGTGACGAGTATGGGCACGCAGCAGAAGATTATGAGCGTGAGCCATACGTTTATGGTGCAAAGGTAAATGAACGAGCCGATCAGCATCACCGAACTGATAATAAGGTTTTCCGGCCCGTGGTGCGCAAGCTCGCTCACATCGAACAGATCGCTCGTCATTCGCGTCATGATCTTGCCTGTCTCGTGCTCGTCATAAAACGAAAACGGCAGCTTTTGCAGGTGTGCGAAAAGGTCGCGGCGCATCTGCGCCTGCATCCCTACGCCGATCATATGCCCGTAATACTGAACGAAATATCTTAAAAGCAGGCGCGCTATATACAGCGCAAGCACTATCGCGCCCGCAATTATTATGGCGCGGTAGTTGCGGTTTGGTATAAGATCTTTGAGCATACGGTTGGTAACCACGGGGTAGACCATGCCTATGAGCGAGATCAGCATGGAAGCCGCCATGTCCAGATAAAACATCCTGCGGTGCGGCTTGTAATAGGCGATGAATCTTTTTAGCACGCTGCCACCTTCTTTTTTTTGCGTATTTATACTGTTATTTTACAATATCCGCACGGCGGTGTCAAGCGGAAAAATACAGTCGTCCGTAAAATCGCTGTTGACTGTTCGCGGCGGATTTGTTATTATATAAGCAGTAAAAACGGAGGGAATAAAATGAGATTCAATGCCGTCCTGCTTGCCGCCGCGATATGCGTATGTCTGTTCGCCGCGGCTTGCGCCGGACCGCGCGCGGAACTTTCCGGCGCGGAGACCGAAGATATAGACTTTACGGAGGAGACGGATATGGAAAGCGCCGAAAGCAACGGATCTGTATCTGAAGAATACGTTTGCGTGACCTTTGAAACAGGCGGAAAAAAATACGAAGCCGAACTGAATTCCGCGCCGTCCGGCGATTGCGTGCGCATATACGATCACACCTGGGGCGACGTCACGCCCGGAGACCGCGACCGTGACTTTGCGGAGATAGCGGTACGCGACCGCACCGTAGTATATACAGGTCAGCCGAATGAACGGCTCGTTATATTGCCGGATACGTATATCATATCATTCTGCGGCTCGTACGTTCAAAACGCCGCGGGGATTTCGCCCGGCGGCAAAGTGATAATAAAAGAAGGCAAAGTCGACACGCTTTACGGCGACCGCGCCGTCATAGGCGGCAAGAGCTGGCGTATCACGGGCATAGACAGCGAACGCGGCAGAAAGAGCGTGGTCCTTTACACGCCCGCGTTCGGAACGTCAACGCGCACAGCTCCCGGCGGTTTGGAGTTCGCCGTGGCTGACGGCTTTGTAGTTTCCGCGGGAACAGACGGCGATACCGATATCCCGTATAACGGCTGCGTGCTTTCGTTCGGCGAAGACGCTCCTTCGCCGTCGGGCGGCGAAACGTCGGCGGAAATTGAAGTGATCGTTCAAAACGGAAAATACGAAACGGCCGTGCTCAATGTAGACAGATACAACGACGTGCGTTGGCAGGATTTTCTGGTGATATACAGCGGCAAAAGTTCTTCCGGCACGAACCCGTACGGGTACGAGGTCCAGGTCGACAGTGAAGGCGTCTGCGTGGGCGAGGTCTACGGGGGCGACGCCGCGATCCCAAAGGGAGGGTACGTCATTTCCGGCCACGGCCGGAACGAGACTGCGCTCAAAGCGGCGTACTGCTACGGCGCAAAGGCGGTGTTAGACCGCAAAAACAACACTGTTACGATAATTCAAACGCCGCTTATGGAATATGAAAGCGCGCGCGCCTTGCTCGCTCAGGCGGGATCCGCGTTTTCATTGGCCGAAGAAAACTTTCTGGATATAGACCGCGCCGCCTGCGGCGGAATTTTGGAAAGCGCCCGTTCTCTTATGGCCGAAGCCGCAACCCGCGCGGAAGCCGAAGAATACGGCGCGTGTCTGAAGACCGCGGCAAAGGCAAAAGAAGCGCTCGCCGAGCTGTTTTACCGGCTCATACCTTCCAAAGCGGTTGAAAACCGCGCCGCGTGGTATCGCCCCACCGAAAAGAGCGACGGCGAAGTGCGCGCACTGCTCGAAAAGGCGCGTTCAATGAATATCAACACGCTTTATATAGAGACGTGGTATTACGGCTATACGATCGGCTATTCGTCGGTGCCGGGCGTGCTCCATAATCCCGCGAACGGCGATTACGACGCGCTCGAAGGATTTTGCCGTATAGCGAAAGAATACGGAATAGAGATCCACGCCTGGGTGCAGAATTTCTGCGCCGGGCTGACGCAGCAGGCGGCAAGCGAGCCGGAATGCCTTATAAACACGCTGCCCGTATCCAAACGGCTGATCGACCGCGCCGGCAACGATTGTTATCCGCTCGCCACCGGCGGATTCGTGTTCCTGGATCCGTACGATCCCGAAAACCGCGCGCTGGTGCTCGCTGTTTACGAAGAACTGCTCGCAAACTACGACATCGACGGTATACACCTTGACTATATACGTTTTCCCGAACTCAACGGCGAAAACGATTACGGCTATAACGACGACATCGTGAACGCTTTCAAGGATCGCAGCGGCTACAAAGGCGATCTGAAACGCGTATCTAAGGAAAGCGGCGTCTACCGCGATTTTTCCGCCTTCAGAAGGGAGATCATCACTTCGTTCGTCGGCGAAGTATACGAACTTGTAATGCGCGTCAAGCCGGATGCGTGGATCAGCGTGGCGGCTTATCCGAATACCGAAAACGCCAAAAACACAATATTCCAGGACGTTGAGACCTGGGTGAACAACGGCTGGATCGACGAGGTCTTTTCCATGACGTACAGCGCCGACAACGCTTACGTGCTTTCAAACGCCGCTCACTTTGCCGCACTCACGGCGGATAAATGCTTCTACTCAACGGGGCTCGACGGTTACAGCGGTACAAGACCTGAAATTTTCGCTTATCAGTTTTCCGCCGCGCGCGAAGCGGGCGCAGACGGGGAATCACTTTTCGCCGTCACCGGAAAAAACAGCGAACTGTGGCTTAGAAATTCCGAAAGCTACACGCGTCCCGTACGGCTGGGCGCGTATTCGCGCCCGTCGGTGCAGACATACCTTGCCGGAAAAACGCTTATCGCACAGATAGACGAGCTTTTCCGCAAGCGCGACGACGTGTACGGCGAGGCGTACGTTTACGGCGGCTTGCTCGACGGCGCGCTTCTGGCCCTGCGCGAAAAATGTTCCGCGTTCATAGGCGGGAGCTTTGCGGAAGAATACTCTTTGGAAACAGAACTTTCCGCCGCGCTGACCGAACTTTGCGCCCGGTTCGGGGAATTTTCAGACGTGCGCGAGATCGCCGCGTGCCGCGGCGACGTGTTCGCTCAGTTGGAGCAGATGCGCAGCGCTGCCAGCAGATCGGCCTCGCGCCTGAAAGCCCGTTTGAATTAAAAAATTATAAAAAAGTATAATAAAACGTCCCCCGCGGTCCGGGGGACGTTTTGCGTTTGCGTACGCTATTCTTCTATGCTCTTGTACAGGATATCCCTTGCGTAGGAAATGACGTTTTCGACCATCCCTTCGGTGAACGGAAGGGTGAGGTTGGCGAGCTGCAGAGTCTCTTTGTAGCTTCTGCTGCCGCCGACCTTGCACAGATCGAGATATTCTTTCCACGCTTTTTCTCTGCTTTCGGCGTATTTTTTCTTGAATTCCATCGCGCCCATGGTGGTCAGCGTATAGTTTATGTAATAGAACGGATAGAGGAATATGTGCAGCTTGTGATACCAGTACCCGCCGCGTTCCATGAATTCGTCGTTTTCGTATCTGCGCCACGGCATATATTTTTCTTCCAGCTTATGCCATTCGTAGGTGCGCTCTTTGGGCGTGAGCCCGGGGTTCGCGTAGCAGATATGCTGGAATTCGTCAACCGCCACGCCGAACGGCACGAAAGTGATCGCTTCCTGCAGATGCGCAAAGCGGTATTTGTCGGCGTCGGCACCGAAAAATTTTTCGGCGTAAGGGTACGCGAACTGTTCCATGGACATGGAATGTATCTCGGCGATATCGGTGGATTCCGAATAATAACTCGTTATTGGCTGGCTGCGCATCGCCATATACCCGGCAAAAGCGTGCCCCAGTTCATGAGTGAGGACCTGCATATCGAAAATGGTGTGGTTGAAGCACGAAAATACGAACGGCGCCTTGTATTCGTCGAGCGAGGTCATGTAACCGGTGGACGCTTTGCCCGGCTTGTTTTTAAGATCCATAAGCCCGTGTTCGATCATGAAATCTATGAATTCACCGGTCTCGGGGCTAAGATCACGGTACATATCGCGTGCGGTGCGCACCATGAACTCGTCGTCGCCCGCCGGCTCCGCGTTCCCGTCAGGGAAAACCATCTTTTCGTCATACGCCATGACTGTTTCTATGCCCAGGCGTTTTGCCTGCGCTTTATACAGCTTTTCGCATATGGGCACAATGACTTCACGCACCTGCTCGCGGAAAGACGCCACGTCGGCGGGACCGTAATCGGTCCTGCCTTGCTGCAGGTAGCCCAGCGGAGTGAAGTCTGCGTAACCGAGATTGCGGCCCATTTCGTTGCGGATCGCGATCAGACGGTCCCATATCTCTTCGAGCCGTTGCTCGTTCGAAGCGTAAAAAGCGGAATACGCCGCGAACGCGGCTTTACGCACTTCGCGATCTTTGTTTTCAAAGTATTTCTGTATCCCGTACAGGTTGAGCGTCTTTCCGTCGAATTCAATGGCGGCGGTCGCCATTATCTTCTGATATTCGGTGGTAAGCCGCGCTTCTTCCTGCATCAGCGGTATGTTTTGCTCGCAGAACGATCTTTTCTGAAGCTCGAACTGAACGAAATACTGCTTGCCGTATTCTTTTTCGACTTCCGCTCTCAACGGCGAATCCGCCACCGCCTGGTTGAACGCGAGCGAATGCGGGGTGAGTTCGGGCAGACTGTCGTTGAGGAATTCTATCTCTTTTTCGTAGAATTCATCGGTGGTATCCAGCGTGTTGCGTATGTACGCGATATTGAACAGAGTGCTCAGGCGCGCGGAATCGCGGTCGGCTTCCAAGAGTATGCTCTTCAGCTCAGCGTAATTCTTTGCGGCTTTGACGCGCTCTGTCATGCCGTCCAGTCTTTCGGCCGCTGCGGAAAGGTCGGGACGGACGTATTCGAGCGTTTCGAATTTGAAATCTTTCATGCTTTTCTCCTTTTCTTTTACGGTATGCGGTCGTTACTGACCGTCGGCGTCGCCGTCAGGGAAGAGTTCTTCGACTATCTCGCGCGCGCGGGCGAGGTCTTTGTATTCCACAAAAAATGAAACGCGCTCGAACCCCAGGCCGATGCTCACGGTCAGACCCGCGCCCAAAAGGTTTTTGCGGATATGCGCTATGCCGTTCTGTTCCAGGACATCGCTGAGCATCCCGCTCCAGATCTGCTCTTTTTCGGTCAGAAAGCACAGATCGCCGCCGCGTGCGGGCGTGCCGTGCTTCGATCCGCAGGACGGGCAGCGCGGAGCTTCGTAGACGAATTTGCAGTCTTTACAGTACAGTTCCATGCGGTTTGCCTCCTTGTATTATTTGCAAACGTATTATAGCATCGCCGCGTCTTCAAGTCAATATTATTTCCGCCGAATCTGCGCGCGTCATTGACTTTTGCCGACGCACACGCTATAATGTAGGCAAATCAAAATGAAAAGAGGAACTGATCTATATGACACTGATCCCGCAACCCAAAAGAATGCGCGTACATCGCGGAGAACTCGACCTGCGCGGTATGCCCGTTATCATGGATACCGCCTGCGACTCGAGGATATTCAAGGCGTGCAAGGTGCTCGCAGATGAGATCGGATCGCTGACCGGAGGAGTTTCGAAGATAAACAAGGCGTTCGATCCCGCGGAGTGCGAACACCGCATAGCTGTATGCGCCGGAAGTAAAAAGAACACGGAAACGTATACGCTCACGGTCGACGAAAACGGGGCGCTCATCAGATCGCAGTCGCTCGCCGGCGCGTTTTACGGAATACAGACGCTCCGCCAGCTTGCAAAAAACGGCGGCGGAAAGATCCCGTTTTGTGAAATAAAAGACGAACCCGATATGAAAATGCGCGGGTATTATCTTGACGTTTCTCGCGGCAGAGTCCCGACCGTAGAAGGCGTGAAAAAAATAATAGACATGCTTGCGTTCTATAAAGTGAACATGCTGCAGGTCTACATAGAGCATGCGTTCGATTTCAGGGAATACCGCTGCTTCCTCGATCCCAACGGATATATGACCGCCGAAGAGATCATGGAGCTTGACGATTACTGTTACGATAATTTTATAGATTTCGTGCCTTCGCTTTCTACTTTCGGCCATCTTTACCGCCTGCTTTCTTCCAGGCGTTATTCGCATCTGTGCGAACTCGTCGAATATAAGCCCGACCCCAATCCGTGGGTCAACCGCATGCTGCATCATACCATAGACGCTTCGAATCCCGAAAGCTTTGAACTCATAAAATCGCTGATAGACCAGTTCATCCCGCTGTTCAGAAGCAATTATTTCAATATCTGTTGCGACGAAACGTTCGACCTCTGCCGCGGGCGCAACGCCGGCAAGGACAAGGCGAAGCTGTATCTCGAATTCACGACCAAGCTCATCAGCCACGTGTCTTCGCGCGGTAAAACTGCCATGATGTGGGGAGATATCGTTCTGAATCATCCCGAGATCATACCTTCGTTCCCCAAAGATATGATCATGCTGTGCTGGGACTACCGCGACGTTCCAAACGTGGGTGCAATAGATAAATTCGCCGCGTCCGGCGTGCGCCAGATGGTATGCCCGGGCTGTTCTTCGTGGAACCACTTTTCCGAAGCCATGGGCTACGCACGCAAGAACATCGTCGCCATGGCGGACGGCGGCATGAAGAACGGCGCACTCGGGATATTGAATACGTCCTGGGGCGATTACGGTCACGTCTGTTCCTTCAACTGCTCGCTTTACGGGCTCGTGCTCGGCGCGGTCAAGGGGTGGAGCTGCGGCACCGACGTTTTCGGCAAAGACTACAACAAAGCGATCAGCGCGCTGGTCTACGGCGACGCGACCGGCAGGACAGTAGAGCTGATCGAACGCCTGGGCGACACCGAAAGCGTCATGAACTGGGGCATTTTCACCCAGTGGCACTACGGCGTTCACAGCTATTACGGAAAAGCACTTGAGCTCGGCGAAAAAGACGCCGCAAAATTTATTGAAAATGCAAACGTATGCCTGGGCATCGCAAACGAATTCGCCGCGCTCGGCACCGGCGAGATCTACGCCGATCTGTCGCTTGCCGCGGAAGCCGATTATTACCTGAGCATGGGGTTTGCCCGTATGCTCGGAGCAGCGACCGACGTCAGCGAAGAAGCGTTCCTCGACTGGAGCGAACGCTACGCCGCTAGCTGGCTCAGAGACAATAAGGTCAGCGATCTTTACCTGATCCCCGACCTTATAAAAAAAGTATTGTTCGGTTAAAACGCTTTAATACAATAGTATACCCAGCCCCGCCGATATGACTATAAGGATTATCGGCGAGGGCTTTTTCTTTAAAAAGCGCTTGAAAGCGTATGCAAAAGCGGTTATGAATACGATTATGGCGAGCGCGCGCCAGTCGAATGAAACTGAAAAGCTGCCCGATCTTACTCCGAGTACAGCGCCTATGCCGAGCGTCGCGGCAGTGGAACATATCAGCGCCACAACGCACGGGCGGATTCCGCCCAACGCCGCCTGTACCGAAGGCAGGGAAATGAAATTGCGTATGAGAGATACGATTACGAGCATTGTTATGAACGCCGGCAGCACCACGCCTACCGTAGCGCACAGCGCACCGAATACGCCGCCCTGCGAAGAACCGACGAACGTCGCCATGTTCACAGCTATGGGCCCGGGCGTGGATTCGGAAACGGCGAGCATATTCACAAAGTTTTCTTCGGTCATCCACCCGTGTGAAACGACCTGCTCGCGCAGAAGCGATATCATCCCATATCCGCCGCCGAAAGAAACGGCGCCCAGCTCCAGAAAGACCAGAAAAAGTTCCCAGCAGATCATTTCTTCGCCTCCTTTTCAGCGGAAGCGCGGCGGCGTATAAGCCACGCGGCATAGCCGACCGCTCCGCTTATGAGAATGAAGAAGACCGAAGAAAAGCTCACCGCGAACAGCGAAAAGCATACGCTCACCGCAAACGTTACAGCGAATATCACAACGGAAAAAACGTCTTTTACCGAGCTTTTCAAAAGCTTTATCCCGGCGGCGGCGATAAGGTAGACCACGCACGCCTGTATGCCGCGGAAAGCGCGGGCGACGAGCTCCAGCTGCAGGAACCGGTCGAAGAAGAGCGAGATCGCGAAAATGACCACGAACGACGGTATGCATACGGCGAGCGTCGCCAGCGCGGAACCGAGCGCCCCGCCTTTTTTGAAACCGATATAAGTTGCGCTGTTTATGGCTATCGGTCCGGGCGTGGATTCCGCCAGCGCGGTCATGTCCAGGAATTCTTCTTTTGTCAGCCAGTTCTTCTTTTCGACAAATTCGTTTTCCAAAAGCGCAAGCATGGCGTAGCCGCCGCCGAACGTGAACAGCCCGATCTTGAGCATGGTGAAAAACAATAGTGCAAGAGACCTTTTTTGTTTCATTTCAATCCTCGCATAGTGCATTCGTAATATCTGTATTATAGCATGCCGCGGACGGTTTTACAAGGCGAAATTCTCTGACGGCACGACAAAAAAGCGTTTTTTGCCAAAAACTTGCTTTTTTCGGCATACTGTGATATAATTTGCGCATACTGTAAAAAGAAATATCAAAAAAGGCAGATCCTATGAGAAAAGCAAATGCGCTCACAGCCGTTTTACTTGCCATATCGTTGCTCGTGTCTTGTTCCCATACCGTAACGCCT
>CACYCI010000065.1 GCA_902772845.1 uncultured Ruminococcus sp. | reverse complement strand
GGCGGTGCGGAGCGCCTCGTTGTGCGCGTAAATATCGGTGCACAGCTCGTTAAGGCGGCGGTAAACGGCGTCCTCGTAGCCGTTGGCAAGCGTGGGATCCGCGGCGCGGCGGATATTTATTGCGTTGCCCAGCGACGCGGCTGCGCCGCTTATTGCGGGCAGGAAATCGCGCATGACCATGCTTATGGCTGTGCGCGCCTCTATATTGATATGCTTGCAGTAGTTTTCAAGTATTATCTCGCAGCGCGAAGCCACCTCGGCGCTTGTGAAAACCTTGTGCCGAGCGAAAAGATCTATGTTCTTTTGGTCAAGATACCGCGGCATGCAGTCGGGGGTGGTGCGCAGATCGAACAGGCCGCGTTCCTTTACGGCTTCGTTGAGCCAGGTTTCGCCGTAGCCGTTGCCGTTGAAAATTATGCGCTTGTGCTCGCTGTAGGTGCGGCGGATCAGCGTTTGCAGCGCGGCGTTGAGATCCGAAGCTTTTTCGAGTTCGGCGTTGAACGACATGAGCGAATCCGCCACGGCGGTGTTGATCATGATATTTGCGCAGGCGATGGAATCGGCGGAGCCGAGCATACGGAATTCGAACTTGTTGCCGGTGAAAGCGAACGGCGACGTGCGGTTGCGGTCGGTGGAATCCTGCGGGATGCGCGGCAGGATATCGGCGCCCAGCTTGAGCTGCTTTTTGCCGCCGCCGGCGTATGGAGTTTCGTTTTCTATGGAATCGAGCACGGCGGTGAGCTCGTCGCCCAGGAACATGGACACCACGGCGGGCGGCGCCTCGTTAGCGCCAAGACGCATATCGTTGCCGGCGGAAGCCACCGAAAGGCGGAGCAGATCGGAATATTCGTCGACCGCCTTTATGACCGCGCACAAAAACAGCAGAAAACGCGCGTTCTTATGCGGCGTGTCGCCGGGCGAAAGCAGGTTGACGCCGGTATCGGTGGAAAGCGACCAGTTGTTATGCTTGCCGGAGCCGTTGACGCCGCGGAACGGCTTTTCGTGCAGCAGGCATACCAGCCCGTTTCGCTTGGCGACGTTCTGCATTATTTCCATTATAAGCTGGTTCTGATCCGCCGCCACGCTGCATTTGCAGTAGTACGGCGCAAGCTCGTGCTGCGAGGGCGCCACTTCGTTATGCTCGGTGCGGACGGGGATCCCCAGCTTCCACAGCTCGGTATCGAGCTCGCGGAAATATTCCGAAACGCGCTGCTTTATCGCGCCGTAATAGTGGTCGTCGAGCTCCTGCCCCTTGGGAGGCATCGTGCCGAAAAGCGTGCGCCCCGTAAAAACGAGATCCGGGCGTTTATCGTATAGCTCCTTATCCACCAGAAAATATTCCTGTTCGGCGCCCACGTTGGGGATGACCGACTTGACGTCGGTATCGCCGAGCAGACGGAGCGTGCGCACCGCCTGACGGTCGAGCGCTTCCATCGAACGCAAAAGCGGGGTCTTTTTATCGAGTGCGAGCCCGCCGTACGAACAGAACGCGGTGGGTATGCAGAGCACGTTATCTTTTATAAAAGCGTTGGAGGTGGGATCCCACGCGGTGTAGCCGCGCGCTTCGAACGTGGCGCGCAGGCCGCCGGAAGGCAGCGAGGACGCGTCGGATTCGCCGCTTATCAGCTCCTTGCCCGAAAATTTCATTATCACTTCCCCGTCCCCCACGGGCGTGAGGAACGAATCGTGCTTTTCGGCGGTGACTCCGGTCATGGGCTGGAACCAGTGCGTGTAGTGGGTGGCGCCCTTGCTGACCGCCCATTCTTTCATCGCTTCGGCAATGGATTCGGCGGCGGCCGGGTCGAGCGGCAGCCCTTCGTCGACCGTGCGGCGGAACGCCGCGTAGATTTCGGGCGCGAGCGTCTGACGCATGGCTTTGTCGCCGTAGACCATGCAGCCGAAATATTCGGTAAGCTTTTCCATAAAGCACACCTCCAAAGACAAACTTTTCTCTTTTATGATTTTATCCTCTTTTTTTGCGCTTGTCAATGCTTTAATTGCACATTTTTGCACCGTTTTACCGAAAACGTTGTGCATATTGGCGCGTTTCGCGCGCAGAATCTGTGCAAAACGCAGAAAAAGCCTGCGAGTGTTGACAAAGCGGCGGCAATATGTTAACCTATATATGAAAATAGGGGAGGTATCCTCTTTCACTTACAATTTGACAGGGGACACGGTTTATATAGTTAAAATTTCAGATTTAAACACAAGTTCATACAATACCACATCTTACTATAGTTTTTCTATAGTAAAACCTTAGGATGGTAATTATGAAAAAATCAATTTTAATTACGATCACGTTGCTCCTTATCGCCGCGATAGCCGTCGGCGTCGTCGTTTACGCAGTCGGTGGCAATAAAAACGAAGACGAGCCCTCCGCCGCCGTAGTTGATAAAGAGGCGGAAAATGAAAACGTCGGTCCCGACGCGGCGAATGAGCCGGAACCCGTGCCCGCAGAACCCGC
>CACYCI010000064.1 GCA_902772845.1 uncultured Ruminococcus sp. | reverse complement strand
ATCGTTACATTACCGGACACCAGGAACCCGTCGATGGTGATGACGAACTGCTCGGGCGTATAAGGTCCGTCGGCGTTGCGGCACGACGGCACGGGATGTTCGGGATCGAGCGGAGCGACGAGCGATATCCCCGTTCCGTTCAGCTTTTCCACGGGAAAATACTTTGCCCAGGAAAGCCCGCTCGACGTAGCATTAAAAGGATCCTCTTCTGCCGAAAGCAGATTCTTGTTGAAATCCCCGGCGCACACCACGTAATTGCCTTTTTCGTATTCTGCTTTCATCGCGTCGGCGATCATTTCGACCTGCTCGTCGGATATGGTTCCGTCGGCGGTGTAAGCAGAAAGGTGCAGATTCACCAGCACGAATTCCCTGCCGTTTTGCAAAGCGTAGCGGCTGACACTGTAACATCTGTCAAGATCGAGCAGCTTGCGAACGCCGGATTCTATGGGAAGACTGTACCTTACCGCCGATTGCGGCGCATAGCGCGAAAGCGAAAGCAGCCCGGAACGGTTGGCGCCGATCGGCTTTAAGAACGGATAGAACAGGTAAGGCGAATCATAGTTTTGAGCGAAAACCGAAGAATAATCCGGGAACATGCGGGAGAGCGCATCGCGCTCGTTATAGTGGTATGTCCGCGTGCCGTTTGTATCGACTTCCTGCATACAAATGAAATCCGCCTGCAAGGATTGGACGTATTCGCCGATCTTTTTTATATTCGCCGTCAGGCGGTCATACGACCACGCGCGCGATTCTTTGCCGCCGTCCATAAAGAACCCGTAGTCCGGCTCGTACGCGCCGAAACCGATATTGAAGCTGAGCAGTTTGTATTCGACGCCCGTACTGATCTCGCCGAAGCCGGACCCTTTGATATCGAGCTCGATATTGTCTTCCAGCCGATGATACGCCAGGAACACGTACGAAACGTACGACGCCACGGTGAGAGCGAGCACGCCCAAAGCAGTAAGGACACAGATCAGGACAGCTTTCCACGCACGTCTTTTGCCTTTATTTGCCATATCTTTCACCATATGTAGCCGGCGCATTCAGCGCCGGTCTTCGTTTTCCCCGTCACGATGCCCGTGCGGTACGTCGTAAATGGTGCGCAGGGATTCTTCCTCTGCTTCGCACCCTGACGAAAACTGCGCGAGCCCGGTGCATTCCGTGGCAGAAGCCACGTCACTCACCTTGCCGAGCGGGAGCTTGCGTTTTTTTACGATAAAGCATCACCGACGATATTATGCCCGTCAATCGCGATAATATTTATAATACGCCATTACGGTGCGCTCGCGGCCTTCGGTGATATCGAACCCGGTGAGATAAACGCCTTCCAGACTCATGAATTCCCAACACGCCGAAAGCTCGTCGACCTTGCAGCGAAAAAGGGTTTTTTCGCCGCAAATGACCGAAAGATCTTCGCCGTATAGCGAAATGAAACCGTCTTTGCCTATGATCTTATCGTTGGTATCGCCCTTTTCCAAAACATACCGCACCGCTCTGCCGTCGAGCTTGCGCGCCATATAGCGCTTGAATTCGACAGAATCGGTATCCTTAGGCGGCTTGTCTTTTTTCCTGAACGGCCACATCACGCAAGGAAAAGCATACGCTTGAAATATTCCACCGTATAGCGGACGCCCTTTTCGCCGAGCTCGCCCTGCCAGGTGGCGGAATGCGGTTCTATTGAAAGCACGCCGTCATAGCCGAATTTGCGGAACACCGAAACGAACGCGCCCCAGTTGACCGTGTCGAGCCCCGCGGGGGGATCGTCCACGTGGACGCCGTCCACATTGATGGTGCCTTTGAGATGTATATGATACACCTTATCGCCGTATTTCACTATTTCGCGCATATAATCGCGCCCGCCGTTGATGGCGTGGGAAGGATCGTATTTTATGCCGAGCCCTTTGAGATGCTCGTGAACGATATCCCATTCGTGCGGCTTGTCTATATAATTGTTCCAGTTGCAATTATAGGTGCAGATCTTCACCCTGCCGGCGGCGTAGTCCATGAGAGTTTTGATATAGTTTACGGCAGCCGTGACGTTGGAAAAATACGATTGCCCTTCCACGTAGTTGACTCCGCATATATACACCGGGCAGCCGACCTGCGCGCAGAAATCGATCAGCGCCTTTTCATCGGCAAGCTCTTTCTGATCGAAAGTCATATCGGTTTTGATACGCGGTCTGCCCCATCTGCCGACTGCGCAGACGGAAACTCCGAGCTCGTCCATATCTTTTTTGAGTTTTTCCGCGTTTTCGGTGACGTAAGTCACGTCGTCGCCGTTTATATCGAATTCCGCATAGGAAAGCCCCAGCTCTTTTGCATATTCAAGCCCTTTCCTGTCGTGCGAGGGTGCGATGATGCCGAGTTTCATTTTGCTTGCTCCTTTTCTTCAAGATCTTTTTCGGTCTCCGCCGCTATATAGAGCGGACGGGATTTTGTTTCTAAATAGGTTTTGGAAAGATATGTGCCGAGTATGCCCGTGCAGAAAAGCTGCACGCCGCCCACGAACAGCACTATACACAGCGTCGAAGCCCAGCCGAACGCGGCGGCAGCCCCGACAAAGTGACGGACGACGATGACGATTATCCCCACCAGCGCCGCAAAACAGAACAAAAATCCGAAAAACGACGCGAGCGCCAGCGGTGCCGTGGAAAACGCCACGATACATTCTATGGAATACTTGAACAGTTTCCAGAACGACCATTTTGTCTTGCCGGCGACGCGCTGTATATTATCGTAAGAAAGCCATTTGACCTTAAAACCGACCCAGTTGAATATGCCCTTGGTGAACCGGTTGTATTCGGGCATGCTGAGTATTGCGTCGACCACCTTGCGTTTCATAAGCGAAAAATCGCGTGCGCCGGGAGTCATTTTGACTTTGGAGATCTTGTTGATTATGCCGTAGAAAATGTGAGCGAACAGCGAACGGATGGGCGGTTCGCCTTTGCGGGTGCGGCGGCGGGTAGATACTGAATCGTAACCGTCGTTTTCAAGATACCCGAGCATTTCCGGCAAAAGCGAAGGAGGATCCTGAAGGTCGGCGTCCATAATGGCGACGTAATCTCCTTTGGCGGCCTCCAGCCCCGCGTACATGGCGGATTCCTTGCCGAAATTGCGTGAAAACGAAACGTAGCGAACGCGTTTGTCCTTTTGCGCGTAACCGCGCAGCACGGCGAGCGTTCCGTCCGAGCTGCCGTCGTCTATGAAAATGAATTCAAAATCGACTTCCGTCATCTGCGCCGCAACACGGGTCACCTCGTCGTAAAAGAACGGGATCGCCTCTTCTTCGTTATAACACGGCACGATCGCGGATATGAGCTTTTTGGTTTCTGCCATAATAATGCTCCTGTCATTTTTTTTGATTTTATCACAATCGTGCCGTCGTGTCAAGCAGAGCGACAAATTTTATTGACAAAACAGCCGCCCGGTGGTAAAATATATACAAAAAGAAAGGCGGGGATGCCCGTGATCGATTACGGCGGATTCGGCACCGAAAAGGTGCTTGCCGAAAGCAAAGAAATAGATAAAATGTCCTCTTACGAAATAGCGCAGCTGATAAACGCGCAGGATAAGACCGTTGCGTACGCCGTGGAAAAAGCCCTGCCGGATATCGCCCGCGGGATAGACGCGCTTGCGGGCGTGCTTTCGGGCGGAGGGCGCATATTCTACTGCGGAGCCGGCACCAGCGGCCGGTTGGGAGTGCTGGACGCTTCGGAATGCCCGCCGACTTTCGGCGTTTCGCCGCAGACCGTTCAGGGCGTGCTCGCCGGCGGAAGAGCCGCCGCTTTCGAATCGATAGAAGACGCGGAAGACGACGAGCTTTCCATAGTCAGGCAGCTCAGGGAAGCCGGTTTCGGCGCAGGCGACGCGTGCGTAGGTATATCGGCGAGCGGAAGTGCCAGGTGCGTTCAGGGCGCGCTGAGATTTGCGCGTTCGTCGGGCGCGGCCACGGTAGCCATCAGCAACAACGCCGATTCGCCGCTCATACCGCTGGCGGATATCCCCATAATAGCCGTTGTAGGACCGGAGGTCATAAGCGGATCCACGCGTATGAAAGCGGGGACTTCGCAAAAAATGATACTGAACATGCTTTCGACCGGCGCCATGGTCAAATGCGGCAGAACGTTGGGCAATCTTATGGCTTATATGGTGCCTTCCAACGACAAGCTGCTGGAACGCGCGGTGCGGATGATCCGCGGAGAGACCGGAGCCGACCGCGAGACCGCGCTCGCTGCGCTGAGAAGCAGCGGGAACGTTATAGCTGACGCGATAAGAGAACTGAAAAAAGAAAAGTGAATCCCTAATTTTGGAGGAAAATCATGAAAAAACGTATTTTGGCGATATTACTTGCGGTATTGCTGGCAATACCTTCCTTTGCCGTGGCGCCCGGCGCCGCCGATAAAACGGCGATAGGTTTTGCTTCCCCTGCCATACCCGCGGAAGAAGGAAAATCAATAGATCTTACCGTCTATTCGGTTGAGCTTGAACCCGGGGCGGAAGCCGCCGAGGTGACCGCGTGGGAATACGAAGGCAAAGAGATAACGTCTTTTACTCCGGAAAATGCAGGCGTATATACGCTCACCGCAAAATGCGGAGAAGCAGAAAAGACTGTCTACGTGGTGGCGAAGAAGCCCAAAGACAAAGAATACGTTATTTATTATAACGGTTTCGACACCGAAGACGACTTGAAAGGCCTTACAAAAGACAGATCGGCGCCAAACCGTATAAAAGTGGAAAACGCCGAACTTCTGATCGACGCCACCGGTTACGATATGGTGCGCGTCACTCTGCCCGAATGGCTGGGCGATTTCGGCGATTATTCCATCACCGCCAAAGTCAGGATGACGGACGAGCTCAACGACACGCGCTGGAATTCGATCTGCTACCGCGCAAACGGAACGTCGTATCCGTTTTACCATATGTGCGTGCGCAAGACCTGCGGCAAGGGCAGCGGCGTTGAATTCGCGCTGCGCACGCCCAAGAACGCCTGGGACGTTCAGGACAGCGGAACGCACAAGGTGAACCAGACCGGCGAAAAATACTACGAATACAACGTCCAGGCAAAAGGGGACGTCATAATCCATTCCATAGACGGCAACCGCATTATTTACAACGATATGCAAAAGGAATACAAGACCGGCTGCATAGGGCTTATTTCCAACTATTCCGTTATGCACGTTGATTACATAAGAGTCGCGCTCCAGCTTTCCGTGCCGGAAATAGAAGTCCCGGAAACGCTGATCCGCCCGTCGGCGCAGGTCGACAATATCACGAACGCACTTGCGAATGTGGCGGAACTCAGGGACGCCGCTTCTGTTTCGGTGCTGGGCGACGCGCACTGCGTTATACTTAAGACCGACGGGACCGACGTTTTCGCCGCCGACGGAAGCAAGGTATGCGCGCTTCCCGAAGTGTTCGACACAATAGGTAATACGGTGATCCCCGTTTTCGGCTGCGAAACCAAAGCGGCGGTCGACGGCGTGATATCCGCAGTCAAAAAGCAGCGGATCGCCGACGCGACCGTACTCAGCGCAGACGCAAGCATTTTGGCATACGCGCGCGGCAAGCAGCCGCTATTGCGCGGAGTGATAGATCTGCGCGGCAAATACGACCATGTGCTCACCTACGAAGAGACGGTCGAAGCGCGCGCGCTTATCAACGGCAGCGACGTAAAGACGGGGCTTTTCGACGCCGCCTGCCT
>CACYCI010000063.1 GCA_902772845.1 uncultured Ruminococcus sp. | reverse complement strand
GTATAGTTGACTTTTATACCGGTGAGCTTGGTGAATTCATAGTTGATGTCGACCGAATCTTCGGTGCCGTCGGAAATGTATTCGCCCCAGTTATAGACGTTGAGCGTTATTCCGGCGTATTTGGAATAATCGATATCTTTGGTCTCGTCGGTGACCGAAAAATCCGAAGATTCGTGAGACTTACACGAAGAAAGGGCAAAAACGGACATTACGAGGATTAAGGCAAATACGGTGCAAAGAATTTTTTTCAATTTTTTATCTCCTTTAAAATAGAATTACTTGTTGACGTAATAGCTTATAGCCGAAACGACGCCGTCTTTGAGGAAGAAATTGAGTTTCATTCCCTCTTTGACGTATGAAAAACCGCCGTCCGAGCTTTCTGAGGGCTCGCCGTAAATGGCTTTGACTTCATCGGGCGTCATACCTACGTAAGCGCCTTCTTTGGTAGCTACGGTATCGTCCTTGAGGTAGATACTGTATATCACAAGATCGCCGGTCTCGTCGTTATCGGAAACCTCAAAGCTTGCGAAATAATAGACGGTATCTTTCCCGTTGAACGCGCAACTGTTGGATGTGTAAGGTTTTTCGGTTTGCTCGCCGAGCTTTTCGATGATATCGGCGGTAGCGCTGCCGACGCCGAACGAAACGCCGTTGTATTCAAACAGATAGCCGGTAGCTTTGTGTTCGCTGCCGGAAGGCGTCGACGCTGCTTCGGATTCGGTGCCGCTTGTCTCTCCGGTGCCGGAATTGCAGGCGGCCATTAGACAGACAGCCAGCACAAGCAAAAGGATCAAAAGTGTTTTTTTCATAAAATCCCCCTTATATTATCATTCCGGAACGGGAAAACCCGTTATGGTACCGGTTTGTTCCAATATTTCAAGTTGGTACTTCTTTACCGCATCGTACCTTTCGCAAAGCTTGGCCCAGCTTTCGGCGAAGTCTTTTTCAGCCCTTCTGTCGGGCGCGCCGATCGCGGCAAGCTCCTTGCCGAAAAACGCAGAAAGCTTTTCCGCTCCCCAAACGTTCAGATGCTGTCCCTCGTCGTATGTGTCGGTCGTGTAGTCTATTCCGATGGTTTCGACGTGATCGAGGAAATTATAGTATTTAAGCGAGTGCTTTTCGGCGTATTCCCTGATTTGAGATTCCCATTCCGGGTACCAGTACGGCGCAACCGTGGGAGCTTTCATAAGAACGAGCTGTATACCGTTCTCTTCGCACAGCGAACGCATCTTTTCCAAATATTCCCAACAGATATCTGCAAAGGAATAATCCATGAGCTGATGCCCCACAGGAGGATCGGTGTTCAACGGGCGCGTATCTACGCGCATAAGATAACCGCCAACGGAAAGCTGAGGAGTGGAACGGAACATATATTTAAGATCGTCTGAGTTGAGTTCGTTCCAGCGGGAATGAAAGCGCAATATCGGGAACAGATAGGAAATCAGAGATTCTTCGCTTTTCATGGAAGCTTTTATGGCTTTGAGCTTTGTGGAAGAAAAGCGCATCCCGTCAAGCGCCAGCCGGTTGTAAGCTTCGTTCTGAGGTTCGCCGTATTTCATTGAAAGTACGTTGAACACAACTATTTTAGGCGTTTCGTAACGCAAAGCGTCTTCAAGCATATAGTACGAATGCCATATAAGCTGCTGAGGGCTGCCGCGGACGTATGAAGATATACCGTATTCGCGCCAGAGCGTAACAGGCGATATGTTTTCGTAAACTTCGCAGTCGCCCACGAAAAGTACGTCGTGATTTTTGTCGCTGCCGTAGTATTCGGCGGTGAGACGTCCTTCTTCGGCTTCGCGCGTGTATTTAGGCATAAGCAGGCGCTGAAGGCAGAAAAACAGAAAAGCAAAAACAAGAACGCAAATAGCTGCGCGCAAAACGACTTTTGATCTCATTTGTTTTTCCTTTCGTCAGAACTTGCTGTAGATGAAACTATTTGAATCGTAGCCGAGCCCGTATGCGCCGAAAACGATGATCACAGCGAATAAAAGCGCAAAAACGGCAAGACGGAAAGCAAAGCCCTTTTTGGCTATCATTTCGCGAACGGATCCGCGGCGCTGGATCATGCTGACGGCAAATATAAGCAATATACCGGCAAAAGCGATGATATAATCGGCCGCAGAAAGCCCCAGCCCGAGGAACGTTTTACCGGTGAGGAGCCCGAACGACGGTTTTGCGAAAATGCTGCCGAATGCCTTGAAAGTGGTGGGAACGTCCTTATAGCAATCGAACAGACGCAAACAGCACATAATGGCGTTGGTGCGGATTATGCACATTGTTTTGTAATGCCACTTGCCGTCTATGTTCGGATGCTTGGCATGAAAACGTTTATAAAGCGGAGTGAGCTCCTGCGAAACGAGTATCACTAAGCAGTTGCCCATTCCCCAGAGTATGAAGTTCCAGCTCGCGCCGTGCCAAGCGCCCGTGCCGAACCAAAGTACTATCGACGCGACGTATATGGGAACGCGTTTGGCAACACCGGCGCCGAATTTGTTTTTACAGAATTTGGTGAGCTTCATTACCGGCTTTGCCGTGCAAAGCGGATAGAAAGTATAGTCCTTGAACCACGTGCCGAGCGTGATATGCCATCTGCGCCAGTATTCGGCGATATTCTTTGAAAAGAACGGCCGCAGAAAGTTTTCGCTGACTTCTACACCGAACAGGTTCGCCACTCCGATCGTTATGTCGATACCGCCGGTAAAATCGCAGTAAAGCTCTGCCGCGTACAAAAGCGCGCCGACTGCTACCATGACGCCGGTATACTTTTCGGGATCGGAAACTATTGCGATAACAGCCACCACGAGACGGTCGGCAATCACGACTTTTTTGAAATACCCCCACATGATCCGCTGAAGTGCAAAACGGGTCCGTTTTTCGTCCCAGCTGTGAGAAGCGAAAAGCGAGGGCGCCGTCAGCGGGAACCTGTCGATCGGCCCGTTGAGCAGAGTCGGGAAAAACGACGTGAACAGTGCCAGCTTGAAAATGTTCTTTTCCGCTTCGTATCTGCCGAAATACACGTCGATTATATAGCCGGCGGTCTTGAAAGTATAATAAGATATACCCAGCGGAAGCAGAAGTTTATCGAACGTAGGGATCTTCGATTCGCTGAAAATGCTTATTATGGCGTTTATGTTGCCTATGAAGAAATTGATGTATTTAAGCGCAAACAGGATGCCGAAATTCAAAAGAAGACACGCTATGAGCCAAGCCCACGTCTTCTTTTTTGTTTTTGCCTTATACGCCTTTTTGGCATCCTTTTCGAGCTCGGGATGTTCTTGAAAATATGAATTCTGCCTTGCGCGGAGGAGCGAGATCCTGCAAGCGGCAAAATAAACGGAAACAGTAGTTACCGCTATAAAGCCGAAATAACGCAGATCGTACGAAGCGTAGAACGCGCAGCTTGCGACGAGCAGAAGCGGCCATTGCCATTTTTTAGGCAACGTATAATACAGTAATACCGCAACGGCGCAAAACAGTATGAACCAAACAGAAACGAATCCCATTTATCATTCATCCATAAGGCCGCTCACCATTTCCCATATGGCGCTTGCCGAATTGAAGTTTTCAGGTACTATTTCGCTTGCGGGGACTGTCACGTCGAATTCGTTGAATATCTCGGTGACGAGCGTTACAACGTCGATGGAATTGAGTATCCCGTCATCGACGAGCGAATCGCAGGAAGTGTCGATATCGGGATGGAGCTGAAGCAGCATTTCTATTATTTTATCCATATTATTATGCCTCCGTTCGGGGTTATTGATTTCTGTATTGTTGGGTAAGCGTTACACGGTCGATCTTGCCGTTCGCGGTCTGAGGGAGAGCGGCCAGCTTTACAACGTCTGCCGGGATCATATACCTCGGCAGCTTTTCCTTGAGATAAGCGAGCAGCGCGTCTTTGTCGGCCGTACCGGTATAGAAGAGGACTATCTGCTGCTTGTCTTTCAGGTATATTGCCGCTGTCATGGCGACTTCCGGCATGATACCGGCGGCGATCTCGATCTCGCCGAGCTCTACCCTGTAACCCATATGTTTGATCTGGTAATCCTTGCGTGAAACGAAAACGAGTTCACCGCGTTCATTGTATCTTGCAAGGTCGCCCGTACAATATATGAGTTCGGGATAATTGTTCTGAAGCGGATTCTGTATAAAGCATTCGGCGGTCTTTTCGGGATTGTTGTAATACCCGTGGGTCACGCAGGTGCCGCGGATGCAGATCTCGCCAACTTCTCCGCGTTCGACTTCCCTTCTGTCGTCGCCGAGCAGCAGGATTTCGGTATTGTCGAACGGTCTGCCTATGGGAACAGCGTCTGTTTCGGCAAAATCTCTGTCTACTTCGTAGTAGCAAGACATCCCGGTGCATTCAGTCGGACCGTAAAGATTTATGAAACGCGCTTCGGGCAGGACCGCACGCCATTTTTTGAACTGCTTTATAGGAAAAACTTCCGAACCGAAAGCTACTGTACGCAGGTATTCCGGTTTTACGGAATCGAACGTCCCGAGCCCGGATACGATAGAGAGAGCCGAAGCGACCCAGCATATCGTGTTTATCTTATATTCGTTGAGGAATTCCACAAGACGGACCGGGAACGAAAACAGCATTTTGGGTATGAATACCGCCTGTGCGCCGAATTTGAGCGTGGGATATATTTCTTTAAGGCACGCGTCGGTATACAGCGGCGACTGGTTGCCGAAAACAGTATCTTTATTGACTTTCAGCACTTTTGAAAGTTGTTCTATATAGTCGATGACCGACCTGTGGCAAGCGCATACGCCCTTTGGAGCGCCGGTAGAACCGGACGTGAAAACGATATAAAGCGGGTCGGTATCGATCTGCTTGGAGCGTATTTCCGCAAGCAGAGCGTCGTCCGGCGCATGGTTTACGATATCGTCATACTGGAACGATCTGTCCGCGTAACCCATTTTTTCTATGACGGAAGTCACGCTTTTGTCAGCGATGATGATGAAATCGCGCAGATTTCCGAAAATGAGTTCGATACGTGAAGCGGGCATTTCCGAATCCATGGGCACATAGTAGCAGCCCGAATAAGCCACGCCGAGAAAGGCGATGACAGTCTGGACTTTTTTCGGCATGAAGACCACTACCGGAACACGCTTTTTGCCGACTTTTTGCGCTATGAACGTGCCGATCGATCTCGCTCCGGAAGAGACTACTGCATAAGTGGCAGAAGTCTTTTTGTCGCGGTAGCAGATCTTTTCTTCGTTAGTCGGGAGCGTGTTTTCTAAATATTCAAGTACGTTTTTCAATTCCGTATCTCCTGAAAGCGATCATTTTGCTATATTCAGCCCTTCATATTGCGGGAGCGTATGATCGTATTCGTAATAATTCGGGTGCGTAGTACTCTTGAACTGTTCCGTGAACCACAAGAGATCGCTTTCTGTCATTTTATAAGTGTATTTTTCGAGTTGGACAGGGTGCGCGGAGGAATCGACGTGGTACCATTTTCCGTTGGAAAACTGTACCAGATTCCACCAGTGACGGGTCACGCTGTCTATTCTTCTGACTTCCACGTTTGGAATGCCGAGTCTGTTAAGCAAATATTTATTGGAAATATAGTAAGTGTAACAGTCGCCGGAATGAGTGGCGAAGGCGGCATAGGCGACACGGAGTTCATCTGTGTAAGAGACGCTGTTGCCCACGTAAGTGATGTTTTTCCTGCTCCATCTCCAAACGGCTTTTATTTTATCGTCGGTAGAATAAGAACTGCTTATGATCTCGCTGAGTATCTCGTCGCAGAGCTTGTTGACCAATTCCTCGGTGACGGCTAATACTGTGACCATACGCTGCTCGCGAACGGTATTGCCTTTTGCGTCTGTCGCGGTATAGATCGCTTCGTAGGTGCCGGGTCTGTTGCGGTCGACTTTAGAAACGTCGATCGTATAAGTTACGTTGTTTCCTTCCGTATCGGTGCATGATACGCCCGAACGGTACGATATGGTATCGCCG
>CACYCI010000062.1 GCA_902772845.1 uncultured Ruminococcus sp. | reverse complement strand
GAGCTGTTTTTCGGCGGGAGAATAAAAGAACTTGCACTGTTCGCTTTCCGGCTCGGGCGCGACTTCGGCGCAGCAAACGCGCACGGAACGCGCCGGCCGCGAAAGATCCCAGTTTTGCAAAAGCAGTTCGCGCGCGGCTTGCTCCACGGCGCGCGTGGAAGACACGGCGGCGGGCAGCTTTTGCCTGCGCGTTATGACGTTGAGTTCGGTATCGCGCACGGAAAGCTCCACCGTAAGGCAGCGGGCGCCGCCGGCGCGCATACGGGAGCACGCTTTTTCGCAAAGATACGCCAGCGCGGCGAAAAAGTCGTCCCTGCCGCAAAGGTCGCGCACAAAAGTCATGCCGTTGCCGTAAGATTTCGCTTCCGGCGGCGCCGGGATCACCGGCGAATCGTCCAGCCCGCGGCACGCTTTTACCAGATCGGCGCCCGTTTTGCCGAGCAGACGCGTTATTTCGGCAATATCGGCACGCGCCATATCGCCTATGGTGTGTATCCCGAGCCGACGCAGTTTGGGAACGGTGCGTCTGCCTATATACATCATATCGCCCACAGGCAGCGGAAAAAGCAGCTTTTGAAAATTTGCGCGAGTTATGACGGTGGTGGCGTCCGGCTTTTTGTAATCGCTGCCGAGCTTGGCGAAAGTCTTGTTGAACGAAACTCCAACCGAAACCGTTATGCCGGTCTCTTCGCGCACGCGCCGCCGTATATCGTCCGCCATAGCGGCGCCGCCGCCGAAAAGCCGCGTGCTGCCCGTAACGTCCAGCCACGATTCGTCTATGCCGAACGGCTCTATAAGGTCGGTATAATCATAATAGATGCGGTTGATCTCACGCGAATACTGTTCGTAAAGCGCGTAATGCGGCGGAGCGACGACGAGCGACGGGCATTTGAGTTTTGCCTGCCAGATGACTTCGCCGGTGGAAACGCCCGCCTTTTTTGCGAGCTCGTTTTTGGCGAGCACAATGCCGTGGCGGTCTTCGGCGCTGCCGCAAACCGCCATGGGGAGCGTGCGGTATTCCGGGTGCACCGCCATTTCCGCCGAGGCGAAAAAGCAGTTGCAATCACAATGCAGTACCGTCCGCCCGCCTTCAAAAGCGGGCTCGCCTTCCGCCGGGCGCGCGGCGGCGCGGGCGCGGAGCTCCGCCTGCTTGCGGTTCCACGCGTTTCCGCAATCGCTTTCCCATTCGCAGCTTTCAGCCGTTTCCCTGCTTTTTTCATATATCCCGTCGTATATTCCGCTTTTATCGAACGCGTTATACATTCCGTCGCCCTCCGTCAAAACACGAACATTTGTTTGGTACGGTGATTATAGCACACTTGTTCGGCCTTGTCAAGAACAAATGTTCGCATTGCCAAAAAAACAATACCGGGGGCTTTATCGGCCCCCGGAGCGCTTTGTCATACAGACAGCGGATATATCTTTTTACGCTTCGAAATCCATGCAAACGCGCTCGGCGGTGAACGGACGGACAAAGCCGTTGGCGGCGGCGACGTGGGCGGGATGCTTTTGATACCCCGCAAGCGCCTCGGCGTTTTCGAGTTCGGTATAAAGCATCATATCGGCGTTGGAAGACGGCAGCTTTTGGATCTGAACTTCTATTTTCAAAAGTCCCGGGACTACGCCTGCGAGCGATTCGAGCGCGCGCTTGGCGTTTTGCATGACCTTTTCTTTTTCCTCGCCCGCAAGTTCAGGCTTGAGTTTCCAAAGTATTATGTGGCGTACCATTATTTCTTCTTCCTCCTTATGAATATCACGGCGCAGACGGCGAGCGCGCAGACCGCGAGCGCGGCTATTATCACCGGCAGCACAACACCGCCGGAGCTGTTTTCGGGCGAGGTATCTTCCGCGGAAGGCGCGGCGGGCGCGGAATGTTCGGTTTCGCTTTGCGGTTCCGCGCTCTCTTCCGGCTCGCTTTCGTCAGAGACGGGGGACGGATGCGATTTGCGGTATTCGGCCTTTGCCGCCGCCTTGGAAAGCCGGGCTATCTTGGCGGCTTTGGCTATATCCGAAGCGAGCACGGCGTACATTTCAGAAGCAAATACGGAATCTGCCGCCACGGCCTGATCCGAAAGCGTCTTTGCGCTTTGTACGAGCGCCGCGTACGCGTCCTCGGCGTGGACGTATTCCGCGTTCAGCGCGGCGGAAACCGCCTCCCGCACGGGTTCGGGGAGCTTGTCCGCTTCTATGATATCGAGCCGTTTCTTTAGGTATTCCAGCTGTGCCGCCAGCGCGGCGTCGGGATCGAAGGTCGGCGAAAGCGACCGCTTTGAAAGCAGACCGCCTGACACGTTTTTGCAGTCGGTGCCGAAATATTCGGCATAAGCGAAGAATGCGAACCCGTCGCCTCCCGCTTCGCGTACTTCGCGTATCTGCCGGTCGAGCACGTCGGCGCCGTAATCGGTGAGCCCTATATACGAATAGGCGTGATCTCCGGCGGCGGACACGGTCATTTTGGAATATTCAGGAACGATATTAGTGCCGTATACCATGGGGAACGCAATATCTATATGCCCGTTTTCGAGCCAGATTTTGGATTCCTGCATATACTTGGTATAAACTTCGTTGAAATTGGGCGCGACGTCGGCGGCAAGATACACGTCGGGGCGTATCTCATCGACCAGCGCCTTTACTTTTTTGACGAATTCCGTGACGAACGAGGCGCGGAAACGGCACCAGTCGTTCCAAAGCGGATCGCTTTTGCCGAAATCCATGGGGTCTTTGCCGTATTTTTCCTTAAAAAGCGATCGCGTATATGCGTCGTAGCCGAAATCTTCGCCTTCGGCGAGCGGATAGCGGATATAGTCAAGCTGAAAGCCGTCCAGATCGTAGGTCTCGAGTATGTATTTATAGAATTTCAGCAAATGCTCGCTGACTTCCGGCAGCGCGGGGTTGAGAAAATATCCCTTGCTTTCGCCCACGGCGGAAGTACCCGATTTGGCTATGTTCAGCCATTCCGGTTTTTTGGTCGTAAGCGCAAGCTGCGGATACGTTGTGGAGCCGTGGCTGACGCGGTAGCATACCATCCAACCGAAAACTTCTATCCCGTACTTATGGCATTCGTCTATATACGCCGCGAGCACATCGAACCCTTTTAACGAAGGGTCCTGCGAAAACAGATATTCTTCGGTATCCACGGGGAATATGGTCACCGAATTGAACAGAAGCTCCACGCACACGGCGTTGAATCCGGCTTCGTATATCTTTTTGACTTTCTGATTTACCTGCTCGCGCGTGGATGATTCCGACGGGCGCAGCCACAGCGCGCGCTCTTCCACAGCCGGATATTCGTTCAGCACGGAGGTTAGCGAACCGCACGCGAGCTTGAAATCGTAAAATGCAAGCATGGCGGCGGCTTCGTCATCGCCGGCGTCGCGTGCGGCGGCGTAGAAAGTATCGAGCTCGCGCCGGCCGGTTTCGTAAGCTTCGGTATCGAACACGGCGCATTCGAGCTTTCTTTTTGAAGCGAGCGCGTCGATATTTTCAGAAAGCACTTTCATCCCCGCGAGCAAGCTGTCTTTGCCGAACGAAAACGTCACGGTCTTTGCGTCGCGGTCCACAGTGACCGCAAGACCTTCTTCGGCGGCGGCGGAAAGTTCGGCTATACGTTCGCGCCCGACCGCGGAAATGACGAAACCGCCCTGAGGAATGGCGTTGTTGTTGCCGCCCACCGAAACGACGAGCCCGTTTTCGCCCACGACGGCTTCGGTGCCCCAGATATTCGTGCCGGTCGAGACGCCGCGGTCATAGATGACTATGGTGTTTTCGGTGCGGGTCGAATTGAATTTATCAAAGTGTATAACGTTTTGGTAAAACGGCGAATACCCTTTTGCCATAAATATTATCTGCGCCGAAGATTCATCGTACAGCACGCGGTCGCCCGCGGAAAGCTCAAGCGCCCTGAGCTTTTTTATGTTTCCGGCGCCGCGCGCCACCGCTATGAAACCGCCTTGCGGGATATCGACCGTGTCTTCTTCCGAAACGCCGACCACCGCGCGGTCTGCGGAGACCGCCACACTATAGACGGAATATTTACCGCCTGCCGAAAAAGCGGCGCCGTATTCGGACGTATACACGTTGATGCCGTTGGTCTTGGGATACGAGTTCACCGAGACAACGTCGTACACGTATCGCTTTTCTTCCGCGGCGCCCGACGCCAACGGCGGAAAAACGGCGCAGAACAGTATTGCGAGCGCAATTACAGCGCAGATCCTTTTCATTATCTTACCTCCGGCGGCAAAGCCGTTATTTCAAACGTGTTTTTGTTGTAATCTATAAGTCCTTCCGACCTCATTGCGGAAAGCTCGCGGCTGAGCGCCGAACGGTCGCAGACGAGAAAATCGGCAAGTTCGGCGCGGTCGAGCGGAACGTTGAACCTTACTGCGCCGCTTTCGCGCCGGACGCCGTGGAGATAGGCGGTTATTTTTCCGCGCAGCGTGGATTTTGAAACGCACGACGCCCTGAACTGCAACGCGAAGTATTTTTGAGAAACTATGCCGAGCAGATTTGTGAGGAAACGCGAATTCATGCTGCAAGACCCGGCAAGCATGTTTGCGAACGGGATGAACAGCACCGTGCTTTCGGACTCCGCGCGCACCGTTACCGGGCTGATCGCATTTTTATCCATGGCGAGGATGTCGCCAAACACGTCGCCGGGACGTATGCGCGCCACGGATTCGCGTCTGCCGTCTTCGCTGACGCTTTCGCCGATACATGACCCGGATACCAGCACGCCCATCCGCACGCTGCTTTCGCCTTCGGAAATGATGGTCTCGCCTTTGTCGTATCCGCGCAGGAACGCGCCCGAGCTTTTGACAAAGGCGCGCAGTTCGTGCAGAGAAAAAGAGGCGAACAGCGGATATTCGAGCAATTTTACATATATAACGTCGTCCATTTTACCTCTCCTCATTTTTCGGCGGCGGTATCAGCGGTACAGCAGCGCGAGCGTAAAGTGCGCCGATTCGAACCGTGCCGGAGTATCCGATACAAGCTTGAACGCCAGCGACGACACGCCGGCAAGCGGAACGGCGCCGTAAGTCTGCGCCAGCAGTCCCGAAGGCATACGCGCCGCGTATGACGTTGAGTAACGGAGCTCCGCGCCGTCCGCAAGCGGGACTATGCGCGCCGAAATCACGCTGTTCGCGGTGCGCGCTCCGAACGTATACAGTGCCAGATACGCCCCGGGCAAAAGCTCGATACGCCCGTTTTCTGTCACCGGGGTTTCGCCCGAAACGTGCCTGATTTGGAGTATATCGCCCGAATCGGCCGTTTGCGGTCCGAATTCAAAATAGCCGACTCCGCGCGCCGGGCGAGGCGGCAGGTCAAAAGGCGGGCGGGTGCCGTACAGCAGGATCGATCCGCAATCACCGTCGCCGCCGAAAGGTTCGCGACCGTTCATAAGAATGCACCTCCGTATATTATGATACGCGAAGCGCAGCCGAAACGTCACGGCGTCAAGCGGCTATGTAAAAGACCGGTACGGTCAGGAAGATCACCCACGAAGGATGCCAGTTGCCGAGCACGAAGCCGGTAAAAAGATACAGTACGACGGTGAACATGATATAATCGAATTTTCGCAGCGAGCCGTTTACCAGCGCCTTAATGAACGTATAAACGACAGGCACGCACAGAAACACCAGCCATACGGGATGCCATAGCCCGCGGGACAGTCCAAGCCCCAGGAATACGGCGAGCGCGGCGCAAAAGACAGGTATCATAACAAACGCAAAGCTGCGGTCGCGTTTGCGGAACACGTCGGTGATGCCATGGCTCTTGCCGTTCTCGGCGGCGGCCGGAAGCGCGGCCGTTTCAGGCGCTGACCCTGCGCCGATCAGCTCGTCCGGATCGAGATACGTCAGCTGATCGCGGTTGACGTCGTAGAGCGCGCAAAGCGAGTCCAGCGTTTCTTCTGCGGGCAGCGACTGCCCGCTTTCCCACGACTTGACCAGAGCTATGTCCACGCCGAGCGAATGAGCCAGCTCTTTTTCGGAAAGTCCCGCCGTTTCACGGTATTTTTTTAAGCGTTCAGAAAGCTCCGTTTTCATACGGTTCGTTTTTCCTTTCGGGTGCGGTCATATCAAACGCGGCATTCGCCGAAGAAGGTATATTCAAGCCATTTGGCAGCCATTTCCGCCCAGCGGGCGACGTACGGAGAGACATAGTCACCGTTCGTGTCGTTCACGGGCCTTGCGGCGCGGTCCGCCATGGCGAGCCCGTGCGCCCCTTTGGGGAAAACGTGGAGCTCGTACGGGACTCCGTGCGCGTTGAGCGCTTCGGCATAAAGCAGCGAATTCCGCGAAGGCACGAGCGGATCGTCGGACGTGGTCCAGAGGAACGCCGGAGGCGTGTTTCCGGTGACGTGCAGCTCGGCAGAGACGCGTTCGCTTTCTTCACGGCTGAATACGTCTTCTTCCCTGCCGAAAAGGTTCATGAACGAAGCGCGGTGAGTGGCGTCGACCGCTGTTATCACCGGGTAGCACAAAAGCGTGGCGTCGGGGCGGGCGGCGTCTTTTTCTATGCGGAGCTTGTCAAGCACGCGTTCGTCATTATAGCAAGTAGAAATATACGCCGCCAGATGTCCGCCGGCGGAAAAGCCGATCACGGCGATCTTATGCGGATCTATGTTGAATTCCCGGGCGTGGGTGCGCACGTACACTATTGCGCTCGCCGCGTCGAGCAGCGGATTTATTTCGCCGCAGTACGGTTTTATGGCATACCGGAGTATGAAAGCGGCGCAGCCGTGAGCGGAAAAATGATCCGCCACCGGATACGCTTCGCGGTCGGAAAGGAACGCGTATCCGCCGCCGGGGAAAACGATCACCGCCGGCCGCGTGATACCGTCAAGTTCCGGCGACGCGGGGCGCTCGTTATACTGAAGATATGAATTCTCGCATCCTTTGTAAAGAGGGCTGCAGTAAAGAGGAACTGTCTTCATGGCGTCAGTCTCGCTTTCTTATTGTTATTTATAACGGATATGAGTTTCCGCACCGCGCACAGCGCCGCGAAGCAGAGCGGCAAAAGCATTATTATATCGCCCGTATACGAATAGAGCGTGCGGCGGCTGTCGGGATAAACGGTCCCGTAGATCACGGCCTGAGTGAGCGGCGCGGTTTTTTCGGACATTACGCCTTTGGGCGAAATAAAGCACGAAACTCCGGTATTGGCTGCGCGGACGACGTATTTGCCGTTTTCCACCGCCCGCACCGCGGAATGAGCGAGGTGCTGATAGATGCCGGGCGTATCCTTGAACCAGCTGTCGTTGGTGCATACGCAGAACAGATCCGCATCCGCCGCCGCGAGTGACGGAAAGACGGAATCGAAACAGACGAACGCGCCGATATCGGTGTCTTCGTCAAAGCGGATACAGACGGCATCCGAGCCCGCCGAAAGGTCGAGCGAAGAGAGGTTAATTGAATCCAGGAACGGAAACAGTTTCATGAGCAGCCCGCGGTACGGCAAAAATTCGCCGAACGGGACCGGACGGCGCTTGCGGTAAGACGCGCTGCGCGTACCGTCGGGGTACACCGCGAACACCGAATTATATTCTTTTGAACCGTCGCGCTCAAGCGCGCCGACAATGACCGTACAGCCGTATTCAGCAGTGATCTTTTTAACGCGGGCGTCCAGTTCCGTATCGAAAACGCACGGGAAAGCGGTCTCGGGGAGGACTATCAGCTCCGCGCCGTTTTCGGCGGCCTCACGGGTCAGCGAAATATAGCGTTCTTTATTTTCGCGCAGTTTGGCGGAATCCCATTTTTCGGTAGAAAGTTCGTTTCCCTGGACCGCGGCGGCTTTGATCCCGTCTTGTTCGCGCGCAGGGATGCAAAGCAGCACGGTACCGGTCAGAAGCGGTAGCGCGAGCGAAAGCGAAGCCATAACGGTCAGTCCACGCCCGCGGCGCCAGACCAGCAGCGCGAGCGACGCGGTGAACATACACATAACAAGCGTGACGCAGCGCGCGCCGAAAAGCGAAACGTTTTGCAAAAGCGGCAAAAACATATGCTGACCGACCGCCGACATCCCCCACGGGAACGCGAGCACGCCGACCGACATGAGCCATTCGCCCGCCATATAACAGCACGCGGCGGCGAGCGGCTGCACAAGAGGTCTGCGCGGCGCGATATTCAAAAGCAAAAACGGCAGCGCCAAAAGCAGCGCGTGATACGCGCCTATGCCGAATACTCCGGCGATAACTACAAAGACCCCCTGCGCGGCGGTAAAGCCGAACGCTTCGAACGGGTATAGAGCCGTAAGCCACGAATAAAGCGGCACAAAAAAGCCGAATCCGAACCAAAGCACGGTGCGGAACGGCTTTTCCGGCGGATATCCGCCGTCTTCCGCGCGCGTGAACAGCCGCAGGAAAAGCAGGAACATCCCCAAAAAGCCGCATATAAAAAGCTCGCCTTTAAAAAAGGCAAGCGAATAAACAACGCCTGCCAGAAAGCTCCACGTACGGCGTTTACGGTAAACGGCGCCGAAGAGCCGCGCCGCCCTGTTCAAAGCGCGGCGAGCATACGCCGCAGTTCGCTCACGGCGCATTCAAATGCGGCGTAAGGAGATTCAAAAGCGTATGCGTGTTCCACGCCCTTATCCGCCGAAAGTGCGGAAAGCCCGACAAAATCGGTGAGATGCGGCTCTACCGTGAGCACTGCGTCTCCGTCCGTATACTCGTTTATCTGCGCCAGCAGCTCGGGGATGAGAGCGTCGCCCTTGCCGGGAGGCACTATGACCCCGCCGGGAAGGCAATCTTTTATGTGGTAATACTTGATGTATTCTTTAAGCATATCGAAAGCGCCGGCCGCCTGCTCGCCGCAATATATGAAATTGCCGTTGTCAAGCGTAACGCCGAGCTTGCCGTGCATGGCGTCGGCGAGTTTTTTTACGCGCGGAGCGGAACAGCCGTAGATAGCTTTTTCGTTTTCGTGGCAAAGATAAAAGCCGTTAGAGCACGCTTTGTCGCACAGCGCCTCTACATGGAAGAACACCTTTTTTTCGAACTCTTCAAAAGGCTCGTCCCCGCACGGGTAGAAAGAAAACATGCGTATATTGCGCGTACCGAGCCTGTCGCCTATTTCCATAAGGCGGTCGAGCAGCGCATACTGCGACTGCGCCAGGTCTACGGTCACCTTGCCGAGCGGAGATCCGAGCGACCACGTTTTGATCCCGTGGATCCCCATACGGCGGCGGATATCGTCGATCTCCCTGTCGCCGAGCGTGACGAAAGACCTGCCGTCCACGCCGCGCAGTTCGATATATTCTATACCGAGCCGGTTCAGCGATGAAAGCTGGATCTCGAAAGCGGGGTCTATTTCATCGGCGAAAGCCGAAAGTATGAACCTTGCCATATATGCCGCCTTTCACTCGTCGACCGCTACGATCTTTCCGTTTTCGAAATAGCCGGTATAGCTGCGCCCGTTGGGCCAGGTATACACCGCCTTTTCGCCGTGAACGTAAGTTCCGTCGTCTTTAAGGATGAATTCGCCGTTTGCATTGCGCAGTCTCGTATCCGGGACGCTTTCGACGAAAGTGCCTATATAGGTTTCGCCGTTAGCCCAGCTGAACTTTCCCTTGCCGCTGATCTTATCGTTTTCGAAGCTGCCGGAATAAACGTTGCCGTTATCGAAATAATAGGTGCCTTCACCGTGTTTCATGCCGTTGACGTAATCGCCGACGTACCGCGAATTGAGCGTGCCTTCGGCGGATGCGTAGGTATAAGTCCCCTTGCCGTTGTACATGCCGTTTTTGTATTCGCCCTCGTAGCTGGTACCGTCCGCCCAGACGTATTTGCCGTGGCCTTCCATTTTGCCGTCGACTATGTCGCCTTCGTAAACGTCACCGTTTTTATACACATATTTGCCGTGGCCGGTGAGCTTGTCGTACTGGAAAGTGCCTTCGTAAACGTCGCCGGTGGCGTAATAGGTGAGCTTGCCTTCGCCGTGCTGGTACAGCTTGTAAATATCGCCGACGTATTTGTTGCCGTTGGAAAATTCTATTGTATTGTTGTAATAATCCAGCGTTGCGGTCCTGCCGTCCGGATATTTGATCCTGCCCTTGACCGGCTGACCTTCGACCACTTTGCCTATGAACGAATAGCCCTCGTCGTTGGTGATATACCTGTAACCCATGAGCAGCAGCACGCCGACGGCGGTGGCAACGCATACGGCCGCAAGTACGAAAATGATTATTACGGGATGAATGCCCTGTTTGCCTTTATACATTTAAAGTCCTCCGAGCTTAAGTTCAGCTTTCGCCTTTGAAAAGTCCCGTGAACGATTCCACGAGCTGAGGGAAAAGGTAAACGCAGATAAGCGTTGCGATCGCGAACAGCACGATCGCCAAAAGCAGTATGACCACTCCGCCGGTGTTGTTCTTATACTTGCTTTCGGCTTTCTGAACGCGGTCTTCCGGTATATAATACTTTCCGTTTTCGCAGAGCACGGTCTGCGAAAAATCGCCGTTATGGGCGAGAGAACGGCGCAGGAGGAACGTGGGCTTTTGCCCGAGTTCTTCCATGCTCAGCGCCGTTTCGGGCGTGAAAGCGTTGTTGAAAAGCAGTTTCTGAACGAAACCGCCCAGCGTTTTACGCACAAAAAACACGTAAAGCGCGGCCAGACTTACGCCTATCATAAACGCCCAGAGAACTATTCTGTAATCATCCATAAAAGACCGCGCTCCTTAACTTCGGATCATTTTGAGGGAACGAGTTTTTCCGTTCCGCCCATGTACGGGCGCAGCGCTTCGGGTATACGGACGCTGCCGTCCGCCTGAAGGTTGTTTTCGAGGAAGGCGATGAGCATACGGGGAGGCGCGACGACCGTGTTGTTGAGCGTATGCGCCAGATACTTGGTGCCGTCTTCTTTTTCTATCCTGATCTTAAGGCGTCTTGCCTGAGCGTCGCCGAGATTGGAGCAGCTGCCGACTTCGAAATACTTCTTCTGTCTGGGAGACCACGCTTCAACGTCGCACGATTTGACTTTGAGATCGGCAAGGTCGCCGGAGCAGCATTCGAGCGTGCGCACGGGGATATCCATGCTGCGGAACAGATCGACTGTGTTTTTCCAGAGCTTGTCGTACCAGGTCATGCTGTCTTCGGGCTTACAGATG
>CACYCI010000061.1 GCA_902772845.1 uncultured Ruminococcus sp. | reverse complement strand
TCAAATACAGGACCATCTATAATTGCATTATCAATCAGCGTATTAGTTATACTGATTATGCCATCGCCTTTTGTTCCCTTATTATCTTCAGATGCATCAATAGTAAACCCGTTGCCCCAAAGCTTTTTGCCGCTAAGTGTAAGCGCGGCATTGTTGCCGCTGCTGGCGCCGACTTTGACGTTACCGAGCAGGACGATATTCGTGCTGCCGTTAAGGGTAGCGTTTTCGGTAAAGTTATTACCGGTAACAACTTCAAGATAAAGGGTATACGGGGTGCCGTCGCCTTCTCTGATCGTAACCGCAACGACGCCTTCACCTGTGAATTTTACAGTACCTTGTGACCAATCAGAAGAATTCTTAGTGAAAGTACCCGCAGCGGTCATATTGCTAGAATCAACTGCTGCAATGGTAACGTTTACTTTAGAAGAATCAACCGAGGCGCGGGTTTCGGTCTTCACTTTGAACAATGTGACAAGCGAAACATTATTCCCGTTGCCCACGCGGTACAGATACGTATCAACGTGCGCAAGGTTATCAGAATGCGTGAAGGTGATGCCGCCAATTTGCTCACCGCGCACAGAATCGCTATATTCGTTGTTGTTAAAGTTAACAGTTGCAGTGTAAACCATGTAACCGGCATTTTCACCGGTGCCGGCGGCGGAAGTGATAGCATCACCGGTAGCGGTCTCGGTATGAGTATGGCTGCTGTCGCGCGTACAAGTGAACTTCGCCGTGGCGGAAGTCGTGCCGGTCCAAGTCCACGTGGGAGTGCCCCAATTGTGACCGAGCATGGGTATCTCGGCGTATGTAGTATAATTGCAGCGAGAGCAGGTGTCATACGCTTCCCAGCCGGTCTCGGTGCAGGTTGCCGCCTGTGCCTCGTGATGGACGAGGTCATGCCCGAGGGCGGGGATGGCTACGTAAGTGGTATAATCGCAGCGAGAGCAGGTGTCATACGCTTCCCAGCCGATCTCGGTGCAGGTTGCCGCCTTTGCTTCGTGGTGGACAAGGTCATGCCCGAGCGCGGGTATCTCGGCGTATGTAGTATAGTCGCAGCGAGAGCAGGTGTCATACGCGTTCCAGCCGATCTCGGTGCAGGTAGCGGCCTTTGCGTCGTGGTGGACAAGGTCATGCCCCAGCGCGGCTATCTCGACGTATGTAGTATAGTCGCAGCGAGAGCAGGTGTCATACGCGTTCCAGCCGATCTCGGTGCAGGTAGCGGCCTGTGCGTCGTGGTGAACGAGGTCATGCCCCAGCGCGGGGATAGCAATAGTTTCGCGGCTGAGTTCGGCGTGGCAGACCGAGCAGTATACGACAGAATCGTAAGAGCCGGCAACGGTGCAGGTGGCCTCTACCCTGTTTTCTTCGACAGCCGCAGCGGGAGTGTGACCCGTGGCGTCTATGACCCAGCTGTTGGCTTCAATTTCTGTTGTGCCGGCAGCGTCGCTGAAGTATTTATGTTCACATCCCTCAACAGAGCAAGACCAATATTCATTATTGCCGTCTGCGGTGCAGGTAGCCGCCTTTGCCTCGTGGTGGTCAAGGCCGACGTGAAGAGTCTTGCCGGACTCGGTCGGGGTAAAAGATCCGGACAGAGTGCCCCACTGAGGCGCGACGGTTATGGTTTGCTCGTCCTTAGAAACATGGAAGGTAAGGGTGTATGAACTTTGGGAAGTTATAGGTGTTGTATAATACAATGTTCCATCAATAGTAATAACAACATACCCTGTGGAGGCATTGCCAGGTTCAGCAGGATATGTAATAGTAAGCGTTTGTTCGGAATTGCTTGCGTTAAGGGTTATGTTTTTGATACTGGGGAATGCACATTTTACCGGCTCCTCATCATCCAGTTGGAAATTCAGCACATACACCGCGGTGCGGACTACGTTGTTTTTGGTCGTTATTTCCCTGCTGAACAGAGCGTATGTAGCACCGCACAGCGCCGCGAGGCAAAGGATGATCGCGACGACAGAAAGAGAGAACGTCAGCCAAAAGCGCTTACCGAGATCCTCTCTGTTCGAATATGAAACGTTATTGTTCAAGTTCATCACGAACCGTCCTTTATAAAAGTAATTTTTTCAGCCAAAACGCGCAAAGCGGACCTTGTGCGCTTTGGTCGGGGCGCTTGCGGCGGCTGCCGCAAGTGCCCTGTTAAGTATCAGTCAGTCAGAAATCAGTCGGTAGGAAATTCAGCGGAAACGTCGTAATCAGTGCCGAAAGCGTCTTCTTCAACAGCTGCCTGGGTAGCGACGACCTGAATGGTGAAACCGTCGCCGATGGAAAGGCCCTGATATGCGTTGCCGGCAGTAGTCTGCATAACGAGAACGATGGTGGCGTAAGCTTTTGCGCCAGCGGCAAGAGAATCGTTAAGTAAAGTGGAAGCGTTGCCGTCAAGAACATCTTTGAGAGTGCCGAGTTTGCGAAGACCGGTATAGTCACGGCCGGAAACGTCTACTTCACGGTTTGCGTAGTAAACGTCGATAACTTCGGCGAGGTCAGCGGCAGGAGCTGCGGGTTCAGAAGCTTCGGTAGAAGTTTCTGCAGCACCGGTAGCGCCGGCAACTTCCTTTATGTTCAAAGTGTATTTGAATGCAAGAGAGCCGTTGTTGATAAGTTCTGCATATATGCAAGCGGCATAGCCCGGTTCCCAAAGAGTGTCTGCGGGAAGAAGGGCAACAGAATCGGTAACTTCCGCATAATTTCCGTTATAAGTGGTCTTGGCGTTCAATACGAGATCGAGGTTGCCGGACTGGATAACGTTGGTGCCGGTGGAAGCTTTGTCAGTGAACCATGCGAAGGTGGTGCCGAGAAGCATTGCGAAGCAAAGGACCAGTGCAAGCACGCTGGTAACGATCGCTTTTCTGAGAGTGGATTTTTTCATGATTTTTTCCTTTCTGGTTTTTTTTATTGTTTTTGTTTAATAATTTTTGCGAATGATTACGGATTAGTTGCTTAATATTCGTATGTAAACGAATAAATCTCAATAGTTTCCGGGTTGGGGTTTTCTGCAGTTGCGGGAGGAGTCATAACGAGCTGCAGAGTTACGGTAAGCCCGGGGGTGGGATTTTTTACATGCAAGTAGCAATTGAATTCTTTAACGTCTTCAATAACCATGCTGTACGGGACTTCAACATTTGATCCCATCATAGCGGACAAAAATTCAGCGATTACATATTTGCCTTCATTTGCAACGAAGTTAACGTCTTTAGCATCAGATCCGAGCGTTCCATATGTACCATAGGCACCATAGAGAAACACATTATTTGTACCGGTGAGATCCTGATTGAAGGTAAGCCTGAAATCGCAGAGATAATCGCCAAAATCCAGCATATCTTCATCATTAGCAACAAATTTCAAACCAACGTCAAACGGAGGGTTGTTGTTGGTATCGTTATTCACGTTTGAAAGAGTGCCACCGGGGATTTGTGAAACGGTAGGAGTAGGTAAAGCAGCAGGTTCTTCGAATCCAGCGGAAGCGTCGTACTGATCGTCGAAGCTGTCTTCTTCCTTGGTGTACTGAGTAGCCACGGCGTTGACGCCGATCTCGAGGCTGGGCTTGTCCGTGCCGTTATGGTTTGCAGCGTTACCGACAGTGGAAGGCATATAAACGATAAGCGCGATGGCGGCAGAAGTAGCGTTGGGGTCGAGGTTGCCTTCGGCAGAGACAGCGCTTTCGCCGGCGGCTTCAGCAGCTGCTATAGCCGCGGCTCTGTCTGCATATACGGCGAAATCGCCGGACATTGCAACGGCGCGCGTACTGATGTATTCGGAAAGCTTGAAGGATTCGCCCGCAACGTTCACGCCGGCTACTTCGTTACCGAAGAAGACGTTGAGCTTGTACTTGAAAGCAAGATCGCCGGCGTTTTTGACTCTGACGTAAGCGACCTGCACAGCGCCCGGCTCCAAACCGGAAGCGTTAGTGAAAAGCTGCGTGTCTGGATCGACATTAGCCCACGCGGTGCCGTCCCAATATTCCAGAACCATGTCGAGGGTGCCGGAAGCTATGGTGTTGACGCCGGTGGAAGCTTTGTCGGTGAACCACGCAAAGGTGGTACCAAGGAGCATTGCAAAGCAAAGGACCAGTGCAAATACGCTGGTGACTATTGCTTTTTTTTGATTGGACTTAGACATTTTTTCCTCCTGAAATGTATTTTTGTATTTTTATATTTTTTTACCGGATTCAGGGATTAACGGGGGCGATCTGATCGGCTCTTACCGCGACGGTAAACTGTATCTCTTCGCCGGTTTGAGTGGCGTCCACGTCAAGGCCGAAAGCCACGGCGATGATAACGTATTCGTCTTTATTGAGCTGTTTATCGGACAGATGCGAAACGGGGCCTGTCAAAGTGGAAGAGTCGCCCATTTCGTCGAAACGAGTGACTTGAGTGACCTCTTTATAATAGAATTTAAGTTCGGGATCCGCCGGACTCTGCTGAACGTTATTGACAGAGACGGTAACCTTTACGGGATATGAATTTTTATTGGTTATCTTGATATAACGGATATCGGTATTCTCGCCCGGGGAAAGGACGACGTTATCGAACAAAGCGACGGTGTTATTGAGCGGCGCAAAGTCGTTAAAATCACCAATGCTGTACTCCACGTCAACTTCGAAAGTGCCTGTGCGGATAACGTTTGTCGCCGTGGTGACGCTGCTGCTGAACCATGCGAAAGTTGCGCCGAGCAGCATAACCAGACACAGCACGACTGACGCAAGCGACAGCGCGATGGTTTTTATTGTTCCGTTGTGTTTCAAATGAGTTCCTCCTTTGCCTTGACTTTGGGCCCGCGATGAAGCCGGCGGTGCAAAAGTCGTTACGTTCCGCTTTCCGGTCCGGGACGATCTGTTTCTTTGGTTTGCAGCGGTGTTCCCTGCTGAACGCCAAGCTGTTCCCTGAGCGCGCGGAGCTCTTCCATCATCTTCTGCGATTCGGCACGCTCCTGTTCGATCTTTTTACGTTCTTCAGCCATCTCCGCCATTTGTTCTTTTTTATACTTGCGGAACAGGCGGATAACGTTGACGCCGTTATACAGTATGAGCAGAACGAGCGGTATGAATATGCAGACGATATAACCGGGAGTGGTCTTAAGGAACATAAAGAACGAACCGATCTTTGGGATGCGGCCGGTATATTTACCTATAATATAAGGATATGTCACGACAGTTTCGTCGTCGCTGCCGGTAGTGGTGCCGTAGGTGACGAACCCGGGATTGCCGTCGGCGTCGGTCGTCAGCCGGCGGATCTTATGCGTGACAGTTTCGCCCAGGCTTGCGCGGTCCTGCGAAATAAACGAAATAATATCTCCTTCGTTCAAAGCTGCGGGGTCGACGTTCTTGACGATCACTATATCTCCGGCGCTGAAATCGGTAGCCGACATGGAATCTGACTGGACGACGAAGAATTTTCTGCCGAAAATGCCTCTGTCAGGTCTGTCGAACGTGGCGACGGAGACGATAGTGAATATCATCATGAAGACCGCTATTGCAACGAGCAGCCACACCAAAACGTTTTTGATTATATTTAAAGACTTTTTCAAACCTTTTTTCCTTGCCTTTCGATATTATGGAAACAATATGGCCCGGAACGGGATCAGGAAAACTCTTTATCGGGATTGTTCTTGGTCTGAACCGCCTGCACGCAAAGGTCAAAGGCAAGCGTTGCGTTCATGCCGGCGTTACCGGCAGTTTCGGGATAATGGAACACGGCCGTGATATAACGCTTTTCCATGACCGAAAGCGGTTCTTCGGCGACAGCGCCGGTGAAATTCTCGAGCCCGCGCGCGGTGCCGTTAACAATGACCTTGTCGCCGTCTTTGAGCGTGATCTCGAGTATATCGGCAAGATCGCCGCTGACGTTATCGAAATAAAGTCTGAAATAAACGTCCCAGGTGCTTTGGTTTTCTATAAAGAAATCTTTCACGACAGTTACGCCGGGCTCAAACAGATATTCGCCCGAATCTATTATCGGAGCGCCGTCGTTGATATTGATCTTGACTTTGCCCGTGCGGAAAATGTTGCTTTCCACAGAGACCGTTTCGTAAGTGAGCGCAAAAGCGGAGGCAGCCAGGCACAGCGAAAGCAGGATTATTGCTACCACAGCGCCGCTGATCTTTCTGTTGAGCTTTGTTTTAACAGTCTTACTCATCTTCATCCTCCCCGCGTTTTTTCTTAAGGATGCCCCAGATGACCCAGAACACTCCGAGCGCGCAAGCGGCAATGACGATATAAAGCACTACCGGAGAGCTGTCGCCGGTGGGCGGTATAAGCTCGCTGCGGTCTTCGACAGTCCAGGTGAAACGAAGACGCGCTTCGGTTTCCTGATATTCGTTGCCCGCCTCTTTGGGAAGCGTAACTGTGAGCGCGTAGTAAAGCTGCTCGGTGCCGGGCGCGGAATGCTCCAGCAAATGTGAAGCGGGAGCGCTCATGCCGCCGACAGTTCCTTCGTATATGACTTCGCCGGTGGGGACGAGAACGAGCTTGACTTGGAAGATTTCAGACGCCTGTTCGTAGCCGGGATACGGTTCCGCCGTGAAGAGAATCTCGACCTTCTGCCTGAAGCTGACGTCGAGCCGATAATTCCGGGTGACGGAATCGCCGGGGAACATATTGCTTACGTCGAAGCTTTGGTTTTCTTCGGGATTGTCGCTGTTGAGCGCGAGCGAAAGTTCAAAATCATCTGCCGGCGCGGCGAGTTTGCCGCCGAGGAACAGCGAGCCGAACGCAGAACGGAACGCGGAGGCACGGCTTATGCGGTTTTCCGGCAAAACGGAAACGTCGCTCTGCAAGCGCCCGGACTTTATAATGAGTACGACGACAAGCGCCGCGACCATTACGGCCAGAGCGACAGCTATGACGACTATGGTCGTTTTTGTTTTCTTGCTCAGAATACGGTCCATGGCTACCCTTTCAACAGATCTGCGGTCAGCGGGGACCGAGCAGACGATCCGACGCTTACGCATAATTATTCATACTATTTTTCAGCATTATTATAGCACATTTTCCACAAAAATCAAGAGCGTGTTTTTGGAAAACGAGATTTTTTTACACAAAAGCAGAATTTTGTTGACTTATCGGTGTTTTAATAATATAATAAAAAAAACGGAGGGATCACATGAAAACAGCCACCACGACAGGCGATTATTCCGCGTACGGACTGACTCAGGCGGAAACGCTCGAACACATCCGCCGCGCCGGGTTCAGATACGCCGATTACAATTTCGGCATAGACTACCGCCGCAGGGACGGCATATATTCCGAAAACGCCGAAGCTCATATAGAAAATATCAACATCACAGCTGAAAAGCTTGGCATAAAGCTTGTTCAGGCGCACGCGCCCATGGGCAGACCTTTGGAAGACGACGGCATGTTTTTAGGCGAAACGCTGCGCTGCATAGAGGCGTGCGGAAAGCTGGGCATTCCCAACGTCGTAGTGCATTCCGGCTATTCAATGGGCATAGGACGCGAAGAGACTTTCGAGCGGAACAGGCGATTCTTTCTTCCCCTTCTGGAATGCGCCGAAAAATACGGTCTTAACATACTTGTGGAAAATTTCAACAAAATGGCCGTGCCGGGGATGTACTGGATAGACAACGCCCCAGACCTGCTGGAAATGATAGAACGCGTAGACCATCCGCTTTTCCACGCCGTGTGGGACGTCGGTCACGCTAACATGCAGGAAACGCCGCAGGACGAGGCGCTCCGTTTGCTCGGCGGGCACGTCCGCGCGCTGCACATACAGGACAACATGGGTAACGCGGATTCGCATCTCGCCCCGTTTTTGGGAACGCTGAATCTCGATTCCGTCATCAACGGACTTATGGATATAGGTTACCGCGGATATTTCACATTTGAAGTGGGCGCGTTCTTCACCTCGCCCGACAAGCGCCGCAAATGCGAACGCGACGCCCGTCTTTTGCAGGCGCCGCTCGCGCTGCGCGATTCTTTTGAGCATTATCTTTACGAGCTTGGCAAATGCGTCCTTTCGGCTTACGGTCTGTTCGAGGAATAGAGCCGTAAAAAGCTGAAAGCGCGTAAAAATAACAACCGATACGGAGGAAAAGGCCATGAAAAACAAAAGCAATGTCTCGCGACTCGTGCGGCTGATCGTTTGCATAGCCGCCATAGCACTCATCATCGGCGTAGGTACAGTTACAAAAGTGATCACATTTGACGAATTCAAGAGCATAGAGCTGAACGTCAACGCTCTGCTCAAGGTGCTCGTAATGGCGCTTGCCGTAGTGGCGGCCGAAGCGCTCATCACGTTTTTGATCGAGCTTCCCAAGCCGAAGAACCACCGCGTACGCTCGCTGCTTTCCATAATTTCCAGTCTTATAAAGTACATAGCGGTAATTGTCATCCTTTGCTGGGGGCTTTCGATACTTGGCGTCAACATTTCCACTATCGTGGCAAGCGTCGGCGTTTTAGCGCTGATCGTCGGCTTTTCCGCGGAAAGTCTGATATCGGATATGATAACGGGCGCGTTCATGATCTTTGAAAACCAATACAACGTGGGCGATATTGTCGAAGTCGACGGTTTCCGCGGAACGGTCACAAGCATAGGCATACGCACCACCTGCATCACCGATCTCGGCGATAACGTAAAGATCGTAAACAATTCGCAGATGAAGAACATACTCAACCGCTCCGACCGCGTTTCGCGCAGCGTGAGCAATATAGCTATCCCCTACTCCACCGATCTTGAAAAGCTGGAATCACAGATCCCCGCGCTTATGCAGTCCATGTTCGAAGCGCACCGCGATATAATGGTCACCCCGCCGCAATACCTGGGCGTTCAGGAACTTGCCGACAGCTCGGTGGTGTTGCGCTTTATGGTCGACGTTGAAGAAAAAGACATCTACACCGGCGCGCGCGTGCTCAACCACGATCTGCTTTTGGGCTTCCGCAAGCTCGGCGTGGAATGCCCGTTCCCTCAGCTCGACGTTCACAAGCTTTGATATCTTTTGAAAAAGCTTGGCAGAAAAGAGGTGAGGCGCTTTGTCTGAAGATCTGCTCAACGGCGAGATCATCCCCCCTTGCGAAGAGTTTTCAGTACCGGATGAATTTCCGCCCCCGCCCCCGGAGCTGACTCCGGAAGGCGGCAGCAAGCAACAACGCGACAGCAACAACAAAACTCAAAAGGACCGTCTGCGCACCATAATCCGCACGCTTTTCATGCCTGCGGCGGCGCTGATCCTGACCACGACGGTCATATACTCTTCTTTCGGGATCGACATGATCAACGAATTCGGCTCGATAGACGAGATACAAAAAGAACAAAGCGAAGAGCTTTCCGGCCAGATATCCGGCGAGGACCCCGGGCACATACACGATACTTCCGGCGAACACGGCGGAGGAAACGAAAGCTCATACGAAGATAAAGAAAACTCCGCGGAAGAAAGCGCCGCCGTTTTCCATACTGTCGTATGGCGCGGCGCCGACGGCGAGGAGCTGTTCAGCGAAACGCTCGAGCAGGGCGCAATCCCCGAATATAACGGCGAGACACCCGTAAAAGAGCCGGACGCACAGTATTCGTACGTGTTTTCGGGATGGACCCCCGAGATCACCGCGTTATCCGACGATATCGAATACACGGCGGTTTTCGACGCTACGGTGAACACGTACACCGTAACATGGCTGGACGCCGACGGCGAAGTGCTGTTGACCGATACGCTTCCTTACGGCTCGACGCCGGAATTCAGCGGCGAAGCGCCCGCTAAGGAACAGCAGGACGGCCATGAGTTCACTTTTGAAGGATGGAGCCCCGAAATAACCGAAGTGACCGGCGACGCCGAATACACCGCCGTTTTCTCCGACTCGCTGCTTTCCTACACAGTCAGGTGGTACGGCGATGACGGCGAACTGCTCGCCGAGCAGTCGCTGCCCTACGGCACTCTGCCTTCGTATACCGGCGCGTCCCCCGAAAAGACTTCCGACGTTACCAACAACTACACGTTCAGCGGCTGGAGCCCCGACGTTTCTGCCGTGACCGGCGACGCCGAATACCGCGCGGTATTCACGGCAGAAAAGCGGAGCTACACAGTCCGTTTTCTTAACGAAGACGGCTCGGTTATATCTTCCGCAAGCGTTTACGCAGGCAGCGTTCCCGAATTTACCGGCAGCACGCCGGCAAAATCGCAGACCGCACAGTATACGTACGCTTTTGCCGGTTGGTCGCCTGCACTTTCGACTGTCGATTCGGACAAAGACTATACCGCCACTTTCGTGCGAAACACACGCAAATACACCGTACAGTGGAAGAATTATGACGGTACATTGATCAACTCCGCCGAAGTCGAATACGGCAAAACGCCGTCATACAGCGGAACTGCTCCGACCCGTTCACCAGGAAGCCACACCGTATACGAATTCACAGGGTGGACCCCGAGCGTAAGATCTGTAAGCGGCAACGCTTCGTACACGGCGGTATTTTCCGAGATCGATCTTTTCCCGACGCTGACGAAAACAGAACCGGACAGCGAATACAAACAGCTGTATATGGATTTCGCTACGCACAGGGTATATCTTGCTGCCGGGTCCTCCATCAACTACGAGACCGGGACCGTGGACAACGCAAGCTACGACGAAGCCACGAACACGCTGACGCTCAACGGTTTAGACAGCGACTGCATGATACGCGCCGCCAGTATGGGCAGTGATTTCAAAATCAAGCTCATCGGCACGAACACGATCGGTTCCATTGAGCTGGAAGGCGGCAGAGGCGTGGGCGGAAGCCTGACGATTGAAGGCTCCGGTGAGCTCACGATCAACAGCCCGAGGAGCGACAGAGGCATATGGTTCAACGGCAACGGCGGCGAGTGCTGCCTGATGGTATGCCGCGGCGTCAAGGTCACCGTAACCGGGCCGCAGATGGCGTTCTACATTCACGGAACGACCATGGAACGCTCGATCTATTACGCGGGAAGCGCGTCGTTCACCGAATCGGAGCTGAGCGTAACGCAAGACACCGGCTCTGTGTATTACACTTGCTACCCTATGAATGAAGAAAACGAATACCTGACTTCTGTAGTATTCGGCAGATAAACACATTTTTATAAAGCAAAGACTATGCGGCTCTTTTACAGAGCGGCATAGTCTTTTGATTTATATTATTCGGTTTTCGGTTTCCGTTATATCATTCAAGCGGAAAATCATCAGGGAACAATACATGCCTCAGCAGATATATGGCGTCCGCGGAATTCAGATCTCCGTCAGCCGTGAGGTCTCCCGGTTGTTCTATGGGATAATCAACCGGGAACAAAACGCAGCGAAGCAGATAAATGGCGTCGGCGGAATCCACGTTGCCGTCCTTATTGAAGTCGCCGACAATATAATCGTTTTCGCGAACATACAGAGTCGCAGGCGCGGTAAACGAACTTGCCTCGGCGCCTTCGGCGCGGCAATACACGCGGATCCCGTTCAGTTCGGAAACCGCGTTCTCGATCGTCAGCTCGGTCGCACTTGCGCTTTCCGAGCTGACGGTCACGGAAATATGCGGATAAAGCACGCGAATTTCTTCTACCGTCTTCACGATCCATTCGCCGGAATCATCCGGGATCTCAAACAGCCATTCAAAGCGCGCCGCGCCTTTTGCTTGAGCGCGGAAGAAGGCCTCACCGCCCATGCCGCATACCGCATCGCACGGCGAAAGAGTTATTTCCGGGTATACTTTGACGAGAGTGAAAGGAATGCATGAATCCAACGAAAATGCGACTTCGCCAAGCTCGTTATTGAGCATATACCCTACCAGATATCTCCCGTCAAAACCAGACGGGACGTTTCTGAATTCGAGAGAAGCGTACCCGAATGTGTTGTTCTGCTTTACGCTGCATTCGACGTTTGTGGATGCAATGAAATCGTCAAGCGCGCATATCTTGAGGTCGTTGCTTACGGCTTTTTTATCATAAACGAACCACGAAACGCGATCCAAATACTCGGCACGAAGATTGAACAGCGCACTGCCGCCTTCGTGATATTTCCCGCCGGAAAACGCGACGACCTTCGGGGCGCGGCCGAAATAAACTGTAGCACGCTTAGTGTTCATGACCGTACCGTCCGAGCCGGTGACGGCGCAGTAGAAAACCGCGGAAGTGACGGAATTCGTAGTAACTTTGAGTGCAGAGGTATTATAACCGCTTATATTTTCATCGGCTAAGATCTCCACCGGGAACGACCTGCCATCGATAATAAAATACCATTTATATGCGGCGGCGTGATCCGCCGTGACGGTGAGAACGGCTTCTGAGCCGGGCTCGACTGTGACGGAAACCGGGTCTTTTATTATGACCGGGGCTTCTTTTACGACAGAGACCGATATTTCGTAAACGTTTTCGAACAGCGCCGAACAACCCGAAAAAGCTACTTCCAGACATGTGTGTACGGTCACTCCGCCGAGATGATCTGAGTAATCGATGGAGACCTCGTCCTGTGAGACCCGTGTCGCCTCATCTCCGCTGACAACGGTCACGTACGGCGTGACTTCAATACCTGCCACATATTCCGTCAGCCAGCCGGCCAATGAATACTCGACGCAGAATTCTTCTGTATCTTCCGAGCAGCGCGTCAAAGCGACGGGCGAGCCGTCTTCGGAAGCGCGAACGAATCCCACTGCTTTATCGCCTATAACTATAAGCGACCTGCAATTATGAAGATCGCCGAGCTTGATGCCGTCGACGCCTTTGAAAACTCTGTTTGAACCGATTATCCCCACAACTATGGTGTTGTTGGCGCAGAGCACTGTCGAAGCGGGCTTTGCGCAGAGTTCGCTGTTTCCGTCGGAATACCTGAAAGTCATACCGACAAATCCCAAAGGGCCGGAAAAAATGCCGCCGTTGATATACGGAAAAAACATAGACCTGGTTTCGTTGACCTTAGTGGCAAGGTCGAAATGATGAACAGAATAGCCGTTGGAAACAAAAACGCCGCCGTTAATGACCGTTTCACCGCTGAAAATGCCGAACTGCGTTTCTTCCGTGGAACAGCATGTACCGAAAGCGGCGAGCTCACGGGCGCACATATCGTCGTCGCCGGATTTATGCCCGATCCCGTTCGCTTTGAAATAGCCGCCGTTGATCTCTGTTATGCAGTTATCGGCTATAACGGTGCCGCGGTAAGCGTTTTCAATATTCAGCGTACCGTTTCCGAATCTTTCGGCTTGGCAATCGAGCACGTAAGAGCCGGAATCTATTACGAGGTTGTTTTTGACTTTGCTGTCAGTATAATAGCCGCCCATGGCATAAAAGCGGCTGTACGAAACCACATGCAGCGCGGCAATGGCGTTATCCTTCGCACGCGAAGAATCCATATACACTCCGCCGCCGCCGACCGAGTCGGTGAACGTGACGGTACTGCCGTACCGTTCGAAACCGGTAAGTGTACGGCGTTCGGAAAGATAAACGTTTATTCTTATAAAATCAGAAAGCGAATACGCAAGATCCGTTCCGCTTACGCGGTCTGTGCATGAAAGCTTGTGACCGTTGAAATCGAACACGAGACTGCAGCCGCAAAGTTCATATGTACGTACCGCTGTCTGACTGCGCGGGACGTCGCGTGCATCGGCGGTAAGATCTGCCATAAGCATGATCTTCCATGTTGCGCCATCCCATTTGGAAGCGGCGAACGCTTCGGAAAGCTCATCCCACGAAGACACTTCTATAACGGTGCGGTCAGCAGAAGCAGAAGCATTGAAGCCCCACATATGCACCATAAGAAGCATCGTGGCAAAAACGAGCAGCAAAGAAACTGATTTGGCAGCGTGTCTTTTCATGACATTTCTCCTTGTTACTGTTTTTCCAATTATAATAAAATTGTCATTGTATATGTTTTCATTATAACGGATAGAAAACGTTTTGTCAAGGCGGACAGCTTGATCACAGAAAACATGCCGCCCGCGCATGGCAGATCATCCACGCGCGGGCGGGCTCATATCCGCGGCTGCTTCGACACCGCAGTTAAAAGGATATTATTTTCTCTTTCTTATTACGGCCGCTCCGCAAAGCGCAAGGGCGGATACAGCTGCCAGGACGGCGATCCCGGCGTCACCGGTGGCGGGAGCGACGGGCCCGTCGCTTTCTTCGCTTTCAGCTTCTGAGGCCGGTTCGCTTTCAGGTTCGGATTCGGGCTCGGGTTCGGATTCGGGCTCGGGCTCGGATTCGGGTTCGGATTCGGGTTCCGGTTCCGGCTGTGCAAACGGATCGACGTAATCATCCGGTTTTACGGAAGTAAGGTAGGAATCTGAAACAAAGCTATCTTCCCAGTAATTGACGCCTTCGTCTTCGTTGGTCTCCACGGCTGCGTCAAGGATATCGACCCCGCAGAGATAGAAGATATCGCCGACCGCGAGCGCCTTTACGGTTTCGAAGCTGGCGCTGTTGTAAGCGGTGATGAAGTTGGGGCATTCGCTGTACGGGATCCCGAGCGAGCCGGAGCTTGCGTTGTAGAACCATTCGGAGCCGTTTGCGGAAGCGAAAAGTTCGGGCCAGTTATTGCCGAGATTCGATGTGATCGCAAACCCTTTTTCGGGGATGGCGACGTCCGTTTTTGCCGGCTGCAGATCGTAGACGGCAACGACTTTGAAGCCACCGGTAGCTTCGTCATAGTCGAATACCGCGACTGCGGTCCACTCAAAGGTGTACCCTTCCTTGCACAGCTGGGCCCCCCAGCCGTTATAGGTATAGATCGTGGTCACGCCTTCGTAAAGCATTTCTTCGTCGGCTTTGGTGATGATGATCTTTGTTTCGTCTTCCGCGGATGCGACAGCGCATAAGCAGACGGCCGACAGAACGATCGCGAGGATAATAGAGAGTGCGCGTTTCATTGTCTTTTTCCTTTCTTGTTTATATTGTTTTATATTGTATCGATATCCGAATAAGCCGTGTCGGATCATCCGAGATCGAGATCGACTATATATTCACAGTCTTCGGTGATATGATGGATCCGGGTCGTAACGACGACGACCGGGTCTTCTGCGTCGGACCAGATGCCGCGGTGATCGGTGAGGTCCTTGGTCCATACGTATTTTTCAGCGTCTTTGTACAGAGAGATATCGTAAAGGCGCACGTTTTTAAGATGTATCCCCTGCCCCATGTTTGCCATGGTGATCTCGACCCAGTTGTCTTCGGTCGCGGGGTTCCCCTGCGTGTCTACCATCGTGGCCGCGTCAGCCCAGTCGATAGCGATATCGGTGAGATAATAAGTGTTGCTGCCGTCGCGCCGTGAGCCCCAAAGACGGAACTCCATGCTGTCCGCCACGCTTCCGTCATAAAGATCTATCGCGGTGACTGTAACGGTCTCGTCGGCGGCTGAAGAATCGAGCACAAGGCGGTAATCGTGTTTGGGGTCAAGCGATCTTGAATCCGCGCTCCAGCCGCGTTTGCCGTTTTCGTCCGTGGCAGTCGCCCAGAACAGATGCCACCCGGAGGTGTCGCCGTCATATACAAAGCCGGCGTCGCAGCAATTCTGCCACACTCCGTTGGCGTCTGTAACGCCTATGCCGAGGAACACATAGCAGGTCACGTGCCCGTTTTTGGACCCGCGGTTGACCGCGTCGACCTGCGAAAGTTCAAAGCAGAATTCGGCTTTGTTGAAACCGGGTTTCGAATAGACGCAATATCCGGGCGCGCCCTGGTCGCCCATTGAATTCTTATCGCGGTTGGTGAAGGTGAGATTTGTGATCTCCTCTGTCCCGGTGAAATCGTGAAGCTCGCGGCTTTCCATTTTTTCGTATACCCAGACGCCGATCTCGTGCGCCCAAACAGAGTTCATATTATTCCCGGAAAGCACGATACGGACGTATCTGCCCGAAACGCTTTGATCCAGCATAAGCGGGAACGAATAATAATTCCATTCGGCCCAGGCGGATTCCTTGACGACGCCGTCGCCTTCGACAACGCCAATCTCTTCCCATTTGATCCCGTCGTCGGAAACGCTGTACACCGCTTTGCCGGGAGCGATCAGGCCCCAGGTATCACCGGCGAGCATGATAGTGAAATCCGCCAGCCCTTCGGTCACTTCGCCCAGATCCAGCACGCATTCGCCGCGCCCGGGCGACGCCCAGCCGTACCCGACGTCGCCGCCGAATTTGCCGTCGGTAAGATGCGTGCCGTCGTCGGCGTAGGTCGAATGCTTTTCGCCCTTTACGGTATACTTGCAGCCTTCGGAAACAAGTATGCGCGAACCGGTGCGGTCGACCGTACGGTCCTCTTGAATATCGGGCTCGGAAATATCGGGTGTTTGTTCAGACTCTTCGGCGGAAACCGGCGCGGAGCTTTCGGGTTCTGAATCCGGGCTTTCCTCTTTGCTTTCCGGAATGGACGAAATGTCGCCGCCGCCCGTTCCGCCGCACGCGGCAAGCAAAACGCACAGCGCCGCAAGGATGATACAAAACGTTTTTTTCATAAATTGCCTCCTAAAACCAGGTGGTATAGTAAGATCCGCTGCTGCCGGCGAGGATCATATCGCAAAGTGTAACGGCGCCTTTATCTGTTTTTATATCGTATAGAGCCCCGGGCGCCTTTCTGCGGATTTTAGCTGAAAAACCGCCGCCGAAAACTATTTCCGGATCGCTGCTGGTATAATACTTATCGCTGCACAAAAGTACGGGGCCTATGTATACGCAGCGTTTGCCTTCGAGTTGCTCGGAGCCGCATTCAATGCGCGGAGAAAAGTCGAATTTCAGCTTTATTTCCGTAATACCCGAACAGTCGACCGCAAAATACCCTGATCGCGGATGACATACGCCGCCGTTTATCGAAACGGTCGTGTTTTCTGACCATGAAGGTATGCGCAAATACAGTCTGCCGTCTCCGCGAACGGTGACAGACACGGTATCGTCATAGGGGTACGACGTATCCTGGCTTATATTCATACCGTTGGATTCGAGCCGCGACGCGCCGTAATAATTCACATACACTGCGCTGCCGTCGGTACGGTACGCCCATTCGGCTATATCTCCGAGCGGGCGAGGCGCGTTTACGGAACAACAGTTGAGCTCGGGCGCGCCGGGTTTCATCTGGAAACCTATCTCGTGATAATGAGCGCGCTTATACCCCATCATGGGGGTATTGTAAGTCGCCCAGCGGCCGGTCGGATTGAAGGAGCCGAACGTTGTGTTGTACAACGCTTTTTCGAGCTGATCCGCAGCGGCAGGATCGTTCGTGAGAGCGAGCATATCTACGGTCATGGCGGTATGTGCGACGACGCAGCAGGTCTCGATAGCTTTGTCGCAGATATACGGAGTTCCCATCGCCTGCTCGAAAGTGGAAAATGCGCCCGTATTGTGAACGTCGTATTTTTGGATAGACGACCAGATATTTATAAATACGTTTTTATATTTCTCGATCCCGGTGGCGTAATAAAGTTCGGCCAAAGCTTCTGCTGAATGTATGTATTCCCAGCGCGGAACGCCGCGGCACATATAAAACTCTTTTCCGGAAAGCGAATTGTTTATAAAATCTATAGCGTCGGGGTGTGATATATCTTTTTCGGCTTCAAGCGCAAAATCCAAATATTTCCGTTCTTTGCAAATGTTATAAAGCAGCGCAATTATGTGTATGGGCGCAAGATTTGCAAACAGACATCCCGTATCCGCAAGGCGAAGGCCGGACCCGGAATAGAATTTTTCGCACAGCAGATCCGCCGCCTTTTTTACACTTACAAAATACTTTTCCCTGCCCGTAACCGAAAACATACGGAGCAGACCGTACATGATATGATACAGCGACCAGCAATCCCAGGTGTCTTTACGCACTTCAAAAGAGTCGCCGTTTACGAACCTGCCGCAGCCGTTGAGCTGGAAATCATTTCCCCACACGCCTATGTAGCCGTTTTCTTTTTGGCATGATATCAATTCGTCGGCGACGTTTTCGGAGTAAGAAAGCAGGGCTCTGTCTCCCGTCAGCCGGTAGATCGCCGCGCAGGACGTAAGATATTTACCGGGGAATTCTCCCGACCACGAAAGCTTGTCCCTTACGCATTTATCGTCGTCATAAACGAACATATCCAAAAGCGCCGGGTTGGTTTCGCGCAGCCCCATAAGCCAGTTTTGCGATATCCTTTTGCCCAGAAGCGCCGCGTCTCCGCCGAAGTGCGCTCCGTATAACGGTGTTGTCAACGGTCTCACGGCGGCACCTCAATCAATAACTATAAGCTCAAACGCTTTTTTGCTTACGGCGGAACGCTCGTCTCCGGTTATCCCGCGGTCTGTGATCATAACGTCGATCTCGGGGTTACCCACGGAAGCGAACGAAGCGGGAGCTTCGAGCTTGGTGCTGTCGCACAGCAGCACGGCTTTTTCGCTGTTGCTGACTATGGTCTTTTTGACGGGGACTTCTACCTTGAAGCCTTCGAAGCACCCGTACGAAGCGCGGTAAGAAGTGCAGGAAATAAACGCGATATCCGCGTGGAAATCCTTGAAGAAGTCGACAGCCTGGCTCCCGACTACCGAAAAAGACGGTGAACGTATGTTGCCGCCCGCCATATATACGTCGAAATCGTACTGCGAAGCTTTTATGGCGGTATCGAGGCAATTGGTGACGATATTAAGGCCTTTGAAGCCGGTGAGATACTGCACGGTAAAAGAAACGGTCGAGCTCGAATCCAGAAAAACTGTCTGCCCGTCGGAAACGAGCATAGCGCCGCGTTCGGCGATTTTCTGTTTCTGCACGCTGCTTATGTTGATCCGCGTATCATAAGCGTCAACCACGCCGGTAAACGCAGCTCCGCCGTAATAGCGCGTCACGCAGCCGGCTTTTTCAAGCTCGGCAAGATCGCGCCTTATAGAAGATTCGCTCGCATAAAAATGCGCGGAAAGTTCGGATACCGTAGCTCTTTTGTTGTTTTTGAGGTATGCGAGGATATCTGATATCCTGCCGGTGAATGCCATGCCCGCCCTCCTTTTTTCTTAATAATATCACTTTGGAAACTGCAAGTCAAGAAAAAACGGCGCGCGCTGCTCATTTTGGAAACTTTGAACGTTTGGATGCGCAAAAAGTGTGCGAATGTGCACAAATCGGTTGGAAATGCGCAAAATGAGAGCGGCTTATTGACACACACATCACGGAATGCTATAATCTCAAAAAAACGGAGCGTATCATGAACGATGCAGGCAAAAGCAACATACTTTGTTTCGGCGACAGCATAACGGAAGGTATCGGCGCGTGCCCTATGGACACAATGTCGTTTCCCGCCCAGCTTCAGCGGATGCTCGGCGAACGTTATACGGTGCTCAATATGGGTGCGAGCGGGATGACTTTGCAAAAAGAAGGAGATTACCCGTATTACAAAGATCTGCGTTACGAGCAGAGCTTTTCATGCAGACCCGATATAGTGATAATTATGATAGGCACGAACGATTCGAAGCTGCAGAATCGCAACAAAGACAGATATCGCGCCGAACTGTGCGAAATAATCGAGCGCTTCCTCGGGCTCGACACGCATCCGCGCGTGATAATAGCTTCTTGCTGTGCTGCTTTTTCTGACATAGATACCATAAACGACACTTTCCTCGCCGGCGACCTGCGTTCGGCACAGAGTGAAGCCGCGGCGCTGTACGGTCTGCAGTTCGCAGACGTTTACGCATATACCGAACATCATCCGGAATGGTTCTGCGACGGCATACATCCCGCAAACTCCGGCTACGAAAAACTCGCCCGCTTCTTTTACGACATCATATCCGGTACAAGTGAATAAATCAAAAGAGCCGGAAAAGCAACGCTTTCCCGGCTCGAACCGTTTATTCGCCTGCAAGCATCCCCAACAGGATCTTAACATCGTTTTCGAACATTTCCGAATACTTGTCGTAGGTCGCCGTAAAGCCGTCGGTCTTCTTTTCGCGCATCAGCCCAACCAGCATATCGTTCACCGTGGTATTGCCTTCTATAGCGCCTATACGATAGATCGAGCCCGGTTCGCACCCGCGGGCGCTGAATATGAGATCCAGCATCGCCTCGGAATCTTCGCGCGGGAGTTTCTGATTTTTAAGCATCTTTTCGTAATAATTGAACGCGAGCGAATCGGGATATTCTTTCCAAGAGTAGTACCCCATGACGTCGAGCACCGCGGCGGAAAATTCGGCGTCTTCGCGCGTGAGCGTATTCGCTATGCAAAGCGCGTTGGTGCACCACGTGTTTACAAGCGAATAATAGTTTTCCTGCTCTTTGGTATATTTTGCCACGGGCAGTATCCCGAAAACGTCATCCATATCGAGCGAAACGGCGGTAGCGATCGCGCTCGAATAAAACAGGCATCTTCCCTCCTCGAACGCTTTTTCCAGCAGCGCGAGAGGATTTGAAGTCATATAAAAGTAATCGTTGGCGCATATATAAGAATCGTCATTCATGAATTCAAGTATCTTCGTCACCGTGCCGACAGTCGTTTCGGTATTCAGAGCCAAGCGCGGCATGCCGTCTCCGCCGCGCTCGAGTATACGCGACCCGGCGCCGTAAAGCATGGAATACATATCGTCGTACTGCCCTGCCCAGCCGAATTCGTCGTTATAATCAATGCCTTCCGGTGCTTCGGTATCATTGCAGAAATTCCTTGAATATTCAAGCGCCTTATCTATCGTCCATTCGCCGCGTTCCGCGATTCGGACCGGGTCTTCGAGCCCCAGCTTGGATATAAGGTCGGCGTTATAGAATGTGCAGGGCGTATAGCCCTTGTTTTCAAACCCGATATCCCCTATAATAAAATATACGCTTTCGCCCATTTTGACAGAGTCGCGGAAATACTGCTCCCACCAGGGATTGTCAAGATTCAGATTATCGAACGAATTCAGATCGTAAAACACCTTTTCGAGCGTCAGCGTACCGCAGTCATAAAGCCCCAGCGAAAAGCAGTCGGCGATTTGATCGTCTGCATAGATCGTTTCACGGATCTTTGCAAGCGAATTGCCGCCCACGCGCCAGTCGGAGCAAAAATATATTTCTTTGACCGTTACTCCCAAAGTGTCCGATACAAGGTCGTTGCGTTTTTTAAGCGCTTCGTTGACGGTATCGGGTATAAGGTTTTCGTTTGCGCCTTCGTTATAAACGATCTCCGAAGCGTGATCTTTTACGTCGTTGACGGTAAAGACCGTAAACGTCCTGCCCGAATAGTCGTCGCCGACATATATATCGGGGACAAATCCGCGGCTTTCTTCATCCGAACCGGTGCCGGGATCGATTTGCGATACTGCGTCTCCGCCTGGAACTGACGCGGCGTCCGATCCTTTGTTTACTGAGCACGAGACGATAGATAGTGCTGCTGCCGCAAGACAAATGGCGGCGATCAGTTTATTTTTCATGGCAGTCTATGTTTTATCCTCCGTTTTTTCAATAATTATAACACGCAGATATCCCAAATCAACAAGAAAGCGCGACAATGGCGATTTTTCATGAATATTGCTCATTATAAAAACGGCGCTTTGCCGAAAGGAAGGAACAGGTATGGAAAACATTTTTGAAAAAAGCGGAAAAGCCGAAACGCGCTGGTTCACCGCTGAAAACCCCGGCGGCGAAAAGAGTGCGGGCGGGACTGCAAACAACGGAAGGAAAGGCAGCCCTTGCATAACGCTGCAAGAAGGCGAAGAAAGAACTATCGTCGATATCAAAGGACGCAGCGGCGTGATCCGCCGTATATGGATGGCGGTACCCGGTCACGGCGACGCTCAAGTGCAAAACGGCGTGCGCATACGTATGTTCTGGGACGGCGCGGATATCCCGGCTGTTGACGTCCCCATAGGGCCGTTCTTCATGCACGTTCCGGAAAAAGATATACATTTTGATTGCGCGGCTTTTTCATCGGCAGGCGGGAGATCGTATATCTGTTTCATTCCCATGCCTTTCCGCAGCGGCGCGCGAGTAACGGTGGTCAACCAAAGCGGTAAGCCGCTTAAAGACCTGTTTTATGAAGCCGACGTCACACTCGGCGACGCGATATCCGATACAGCTCTGTATTTTCACGCAAGATATACGCGCGCAGCGGCGAAACTCTTTGAAGACACCGAACTGCTGCCGCTGATTCACGGCGACGGAAAGCTGCTGGGTATGTTCCTTTGCGTCGCCCCGAACGTAAAAATGCCCGGATGGTGGGGCGAAGGCGAAGTCAAGATATATCTCGACGGTGAAACGACACCCACTCTGTGCGGCACCGGCAGCGAAGACTATTTCGGCGCGTCGTGGGGGATGACAGAAAGCGCCGGAAGATACCAGGGATGCCTTTTGGATACGGACGGCGCAGTGTGTATGTACCGCTTCCACATACCGGATCCGGTATACTTTGAGAACTCTGTAAGGATCACCGTGCAGTCGCTTGGGCTTATGTGGGAAGATATGCCGCCCCTTTTCGAAGCGGCGGGCACCGGCACGGTCTACAAAGCGGGGACTGCCCTGCCGATCGATCCCGAAAAAGATCTTCCCTGCCTTTACGAACGCGAGGGAGACGTTTTTTCCGCCGCCTGCTACTTTTATCTGGACAGACCGTACCGCACGGAGTAAGTCCGTTCAGGTTTTACTTGCAGAATAAAGAACGCAGACCGTTTCGACACACGGTCTGCGCTTTTTGTTTATACTTTTATACTTATCGTCATGCGTCGAGCCCGAGTATTTTGACCGATTCGTCACGCATCTTGTATTTAAGTATTTTCCCCGCTGCGTTCATCGGGAACTCGTCGACGAAAACAAAATATTTAGGCACCTTATGCCGGGCTATGGAAGCGTTGCCAAACGCGCGCATTTCTGCTTCGTCGGCGGTCTCGCCTTTGTAAAGCACTATCCACGCGCAGCATTCCTCGCCGTATTTTGCGTCCGGGACGCCGACGACCTGAACGTCGCGCACTTTCGGATTGGTCAGATAAAACTCTTCTATCTCGCGCGGGTAAATGTTTTCGCCGCCGCGGATGATCATATCCTTCAGCCGCCCCGTGACCTTATAGTAACCGTCCGTAGTGCGCACGCAGATATCGCCGGTATGCAGCCAGCCGTCTTCGTCGATGGCCTGCGCGGTCGCTTCGGGCATTTTGTAATACCCTTTCATAATATTGAAACCGCGGGCGACGAACTCGCCGCCAACGCCGTCCGGGACTTCCCTGCCGGTCTCGGGGTCAATGACCTTACATTCAACGCCCGGGAACGGGCTGCCGACCGTTTCGACGCGGTGATCGAGGTCTTCGTTCACTTCGCCCATAGTACAGCCCGGCGCGGATTCAGTCTGGCCGTAGACCGAGATGATCTCGCGCATATTCATTTCCGCCGCGGCGCGCCGCATAAGGTCGGCCGGGCAGTTCGACCCCGCCATAATGCCGGTGCGCATATACGAAAAATCGGTCTTTTCAAAATCCGGGTGCGCGAACATGGCTATAAACATGGTGGGCACGCCGTTGAAGCAGGTGATATGCTCGTCGTTCACGCACGCGAGCGCCGATTTCGGCGAAAAATACGGGATCGGGCAGAGCGTGCCGCCGTGCGTCATCATTGAGGTCATAGAAAGCACCATGCCGAAACAATGGAACATCGGCACCTGTATCATCATGCGGTCTGCGGTGGAAAGATCCATACGGTCGCCGATTATTTTGCCGTCGTTGACAATGTTCCGGTGAGTGAGCATTACGCCTTTGGGAAAACCGGTCGTACCCGAGGTGTACTGCATATTGCAGACGTCGTCCGGTCTTACAAGCGCCGCGCGGCGGCGTACCTCCGCCATCGGAACGAGCGAGGAACGGGAAAGCATCTCTTCCCAGGTCAGGCAGCCCGGCATGGAAAAGCCGACAGTCACCACGTTGCGCAGAAAAGGCAGCTTTTTGGAATACAGCGGTCTGCCGGGCGCAAGCGACGCAAGCTCCGGGCAGAGTTCGCGGATGATATCTTTATAACTTATATCCTTGCAGTATTCAATAAGCACCAGCGTATGCGTGTCGGATTGCCTGAGCAGATATTCTATTTCATGTATCTTATACGCGGTGTTGACCGTTACGAGCACCGCTCCGATCTTGGCGGTCGCCCAAAACGTGATATACCATTCGGGTATATTAGTCGCCCACACGGCTACGTGGTCGCCCGCCTTTACGCCCAGCGAGATCAGCGCCGCGGCACATTCATCCACGTCGCGCAGGAACTGGCGGTAGGTGCGCGTGTATTCCAGCGTGGGGAACTTGAACGCGTACTGATCGGGATATTTTTCCGCCATGACGTCGAGCACGTCGGAAAAAGTGGCGTCTATAAGGTCGTACTTTTTCCATACGTACGAACCGGTGCCGGCACGGTTGAAAAACGCGCGTGTACGTCCGCCCGTTTCGCGGCCGAGCGCGGAAATATAATTTTCAAAATGGGTAAGAACTATATCGGCGTCGCTTATATCGTCGTTCCACGCCGCACAGATATACCCGTCGTAGTTGAGCGATGAAAGAGCGCCGAGCAATGCTTTTACGTCGAGTTCGCCTTCGCCTATGAGCACGGCTTTGCCGTCTTTCATATCGCCGAGCCGTACGTATTTTATATATGCGCCAAGAGTTTTCATGGTGGAAACGGCGCTTTCGTCGGCTTCAAAGCAGGTGGCGCGCACGTTCCACGAAACGCCGAGCGCAGCGGATGAAAGCAGATTTATAAGCCCCAGCACGTTTTCGGTATCGGCAAGCCAGCCGACTGTTTCGAGCAGCACGCCGACGTCGGCGCTTTCGGCACGGCGCAGCGCAGGCATGAGCTTTTGCGCAAGCGCGGCGAACGGAGTTTCCGACTCCACGCGGACTATAACGTAAGGTATTCCGGCGGCCGAAGCCATATCCACGTAATTCGACGCGAGTTCTGCCGAAACGCCGTCGCTTTCGAGCGGGAGCGGCATGCGGAGCGCCGAAACGGAAAGACCGCGGTTGACGAGTTTGCGCCTTGCGTCGGGGATGCATTCGCGCCGGAGTATGCTGTCGTTATGCATAACGCGTTCGTTTTCGGCGTCGTAGATCTCGAACCCGCTGAAACCGTATTCGTACGCTATGCGGCATGTGTCCAGAAAAGACGGCCGGAGGACGTTTTTGGTGGAAAAAACGATTTTCATGTGCCACTCTCCTCAAAGACGATCTTGTTTAACGCGTTTATATATGCCCTTATGCTGGCGGCGACTATATCGGTGGACGTGCCGTTGCCGGAATACAGCTTTCCGCCGCTGCGCAGCCGGACGAGCGCAGAGCCGAGCGCCTCTTTGCCTTCGGTGACCGACTGGACCTGGAAATCGTCGAGCTCGTAATGATGCCCCACGCACTGCTCTATAGCGCGGAAAGCCGAATCTATCGGTCCGTCGCCGGCGCTCACGCCGCGGATAAGTTCGCCGCCGCACTTGAGCGTGACCTGGGACATGGAGCTCGCCGTGTTGCCGCACGTTGTGGTATACGTTTCGAAATGATAAGTTGAAGGCGCCTGCATCGCGTAACCTGCTATGATCGCCTCGAATTCCTTTGATCCGAGCGCTCCCTTCTTTTCGCAGACCTGCATAAGCGCCTTGTGGACGCTGCCGAGGTCCGGGCCGGAAAGTTCGTAGCCCAGCGCGCTTGCCGCGGATGCGACCTGCTCGACCGTAGACGAATGATCGAGCAATATCTTCTGCGCGCCGGGATCGTCAGACGGATCAGGATCCGCGTTATGGCTCATGCCGGAAATGAGCTCGTCAATGCCGGTATGTATGACTGTGTTATCGAGCTGGACCGCGGCGCCTATGCGCGCGCCGCAGGCGTCAAAGGCATCCGAAAGCTCTGCCGCAAGCAGGATATCTTTGCCCGCCATTGCGCATTTGAGTCCGTCCGCGCCTGCAGAAACGGCGGCGAAAGCCGCAGCGACGC
>CACYCI010000060.1 GCA_902772845.1 uncultured Ruminococcus sp. | reverse complement strand
TGCGGCCCGGGATACGGCGTCACTCAGCAGTGAACGTGAACGCGCCTAAGCTTTGCGGCGCGGCATGATCTTATGAAGCTACCCGGCTCGCAGGACGGCGCTTTTCGGCGGTGACCGGGGAATCCAAATATGCGCCTGCGCCCGGAGAAATCGGTGTGGATAGATTTTCGGACAGGGGTTCGACTCCCCTCGTCTCCACCAAAAAGAAAAAGTCGCGTCAGCGGTTTTTTCTTTTTGTTCTCTTCACTCTTCTCTCTTCGTTCTTCACTTTTCTCTCCGTTCCCCTCCGCGACTTTTTCCAGTGAAGAGAGAAAAGAGAAGAGAGAAGAGAAATGGTAGTTTTGCTCCGCAAAACATCTGTCCGCGAGTTCGAATCCCTCTGTCAAAAATGCAAATCCATCTTTTCCGTACCCCATTGACACGAAAAAGCACGTCAACACGTGCTTTTTTCGTTGTTTTTATGCTTTTCCGGCGCCCTCAAAAACGCTAGTTTTTTTTTGTGCTATATGATCCGCCTGCAAATTTGCACCCAATACCACTAACGCCCGGGCGGGATTGTTTATATACCTATTTATCCAACAGTCGGTTACGCATACATTCCAAACGGTTATTTGCAATTCGATATTCTACCTATAATACTGCAACGCGAGTTTTCTCGTTCGGCTGCAGCAATCGTACTTCAAAATCTTACACATTTCACGTGTGAGTTTTCCTCGATCCGCAAGCTTTTGCGAAAGATCCAGTCGCGTGTTCCACGGATCTGTCAGTTCAAGTATAAGCGAAAGCAGTTTGTCGGGAAAAACGTTTTTGCCGGAGTTTAGATTAATGCGCGCTTGCAGGATGATGCTGTTTACATTCGGCTCGAAGCCCGAAAAAAGCAATTGTTCCAGCCTGCTTTCGTCGTCGGGACGGTAGTTCACGCCGTATGCAAGCGGGATCCCGTATCTCGCGGCGGCGGAACGTTTCTTTTCGTCGCCGCTGTTTTCTGCTTCCTCCAGCATATCCAGCCCCAACCGACGCACGCCCTCGTTTTTATTCGAGCAGCTTGCTAGCAGTGCCAGCATCCGGCGATAGTGCGAATTATACTTCTCGTCAGGAACGGAACCCTTTTCGAAATACTCGCGTGCGCGGGCAAGTACGGGGCACGGGTCGAGCGGAAACAGCGGCTTTGTCTCGCCGTGCAGATCAAAAGTGAAAAAGTCGGTCAGCGTTTCCCGCACGCCGATGTCGCGCACGTTCAACAGCGCGCGGGCGACTTCGGCGCGTACGGATTTATTTGATTCGGCGAACGAAAGGAGGTAGTCGATTTCTATCGGGCGGCGCCCTTTCGCGCTCGCTTCCGCTTCTGCAATATATTCCGCGGCGGTATAGCGCGTACCGCTCGACTCCATCACCGCGCGGTGCGGCAAGTGTTCATACATCTTATCCGCGTGGCGGTGGCTTTTCGCGGCATTGCGGAATATTTCAAACGCCGCTTCGACGTCGCCGTATAAATCCGCCATCCGAAACAGCGGATTCTGGTAGGTTGGGACAGGCGGATAATCGGAATAATCGAAAAAGTCCGCTATATCCGAAAAAATACTTACCAGCGTTTTTTCGTTCGGCTCGCAGCATACAAGTCCTAAACAAGCCGTAAAAAACCGTTTTCCTTCGTAAGGGTAACGCTCGTCGTCCTCGTTATAAGCCGGCTCGCTCAGCCGGTTAGTCATATCTGCCGAAATAACCGCAAGCGCTGCTTTCGCGCTCTCATACATTTTTTTGTAGGTCGGCAAAGCTCTTGCCGCACCGCCGAGTGCGCACAAGAGCTTTGCGTTGCAGCGGTTAGGTACGTCAATTTTTGTAAGCAGAGTTTCGACTATTTCGTTCTTCAGCGCATCCGGGTCGTCGAACGAATCGCACAGCATACGTTCGTAATCGCCTCTCACATAGTGTGGAAATATATCTTTATACAGCGGCTCGGGCTGATCACGCCACCCCCAAAGACAAAGGCTTTTCACCGCTTCGCGGTAAACAAGCTTGTTTTTTGCTGCGCGGATCGTCAAAACGGCTTCGCCCCTGCCGAAAACGGCATACTTAAAAAAGCGCTTCAAAAGCTCGTCGTCCCGATCACAAGTCGCCTTTTGACGATACGCCAACGGTGCGACGCCGTATTCTTTGCGGTATAAACGCGTGAAATACTTTGAATCCGAATAGCCGCATTTATTTGCAATATCAGAAATTCTATCTTTGCCGCCGGTAAGCAGTTCCCGGCTTTTTTCAAGCCTTATTGAATTTATCAATTCGGTTACCGTTTTACCGGCGTATTTTTTTATTTCGCCGGAAAGCGTCGTGCGGTTAGTATTCAGCGCATTGCACAACGAATCACGAGAGATATTCTCTCGCAAATGTTGCTTTATGTAAATTTTTGCGCGCTCACACAGAGACAACTCTTCGTTCTTACCCAAAATGACGCCCTCCTTATGTTCTTACTGACTGTTTTAAATATATCATAGCCGACAGTTTTTTTCAACATACAATCGGCAATGTTTCCGTAAAAAAGTGCACAATTGTCAATTATGCACCCAAGACCTCTAATACCCCGCAAATTATCATTTATTTGTTGCAAAAAATCTGTTATAATCAAAAAAGATAAGAAAAACAGAGATAAAGCAAACCTTTTGAAAAAACAAACGCACTTATTGATGTAGCTACAAAAAACTCTAAGGGAAGGGGGCAGAGGATGACAGATAAAAGTCTAAGCGATCCCGCAATCGTAGAATTGGTGCTTTCAGGCGATACCAATGCTTTTGGAATACTTGTAGATAGGTATTCAAGCGCGGTTTATAATCTTTGCCTTTCGGCTTGCGGCCGCAGCGCCGACGCCGAGGACGCCGCACAGGAGGCGTTCATCGACGCGTTTATCTATCTTCCGTCGCTGACCGAACCGGGGAAATTCAAGTCATGGTTATTCACCATCGCGCGCAGAAAATCCTATAAACAAGTTTATTTGCGCAGAGATGATCACGACATCGCCGAACTTGATGAGATCTTGCCTTCCGATTCCTCCGCTCCGCTTGAAATAATAATAGCCAACGAAAAAAGCGAGCGCGTCGCCGAAGCGATGAAAAAGCTTTCGGGCAAGCGCAAAGAAGTCGCGGAGCTTTATTATTTCGACGGGATGAAGGTCGGCGAGATCGCAAAACGACTTGCGCTTTCGGAAAACACGGTCAAAAGCCGGCTTTACGACGCGCGTGAATTTTTGAGAAAGGAACTTGAAGATATGAACGAAAACAAAAACAACATCAAAGCGCTTGAAACTAAGATAAAAGAGCAGATCACAGTACTTTCGCGCTATTACGCGCTACACGGCGGCGGTTATGACGACGGCTTTGACCGCGAGTTAAATAAGACGATAAAGCTGATATCTCAGATCGGCGATGACCGCATGAAGCAGAGCTATACCGCTTCGGCGATGCTTTATAAGCTTTGGGGCACAAAAAACAAAGACGAGAGAAAAGCGCTGGAGGAAACAGTAAGAACCGCTGCGTACGACGGCGGCAACGCCGAAGTCATATCGTCCGCGCTGATAGACGACATTGTAAATATCCAAGACAAAAATGAAGCGTTGAAGTATATCGACGAAACGGCGCTGCCGGAGATCAAAAAATACGCCGGGACGGCAGAAGGCGATTCCGCGATAGGCGCTTTATTGTTCTGGCGCGGAAGATCTCTGTTAGAGCTTAAACGCATTGACGAGGCGAAAACCGCTTTCGATGAAGCTGCAAAGCTGATCAAAAAAACGTCTGCGTATCGTGCAAACGCCATTGCCGCCCGGCGCGAGATCGACCGTATAGCCGAAAACGCATACGATGATATGTATCGGTTCTCGGCCACGGCGGAAGGCTTGCTTTACGACGGCGGAAGGCTGATATTCGCTTCTCAGCCGGGGTTTATTATCGACAACACAATACCGTTTATAGATTATCATTTCGATTCGTTCTGTTATTACGCTTCGCGCTGCCGGAGCACTCTTTATGACGTAAGTATGAAGCCCGGCGACAAGATCGCCGATGAAAGAAACGGTGCGACGCTGGAATGCGTTTCGAAGGATGAGAGCATAAACGTGGTCGCCGGGGCGTTCGGCAACTGCCTGCATATGCGCACCAAGGCGAGCGAGCCGCACCGCGGCGAATATACGCTTGACGCCTGGTATGCGCCCGGCGTGGGGCTGGTAAAAACGCGTGTCGAATTTGGGGATTGCTTTGAAAATTACGAGCTTTCGGAATACGATATCAAGGGCGGCGGCGGTTATATGCCCGCCGCAACCGGAAACAGATGGGTGTACGTCAACCCCGATCTGCCCGGCTGGGTTTACCAGAATATCGAGCGCACGGTCGAATATGCCGACGAAAAATCCGCAAACGCAGCCGTAAGCGCGCCGCTGGCTGTGGCGAAGGATTTCGAGACCTCCGGCGAAGCCGATTCCGCGCTTTATATAACGCTTGCCGACAGATTATGCGACGAATGGAAGCTTGACGGGGCGCTGGAAATGCTTAAAAAAGCCGTCCGGGCAAACAGCAGCGAAATGTCGGCGCGTATAGCGTTGTATGGAATAGAAGTGCTTACCCGATTCGCGGAATATCAAAAGAAGGGATGGCGGTTCTGCCCGTCGTCGATCAGCGCTGAAACGCTTGCGGTCGAAAACGGGACAATAAGGCCGCTCCGCTTCATCACTGCGTTCGGGCCCTACCGCTGGGGCGCGCGCGGCAGATACGAGGACAGAATATTCGGCATAAAGCCGTTCAGGTATCTCGATCTGTTTTTCAAAAAACTATGGGACGACAACTGGGTCCCCGGTTACCGCGAGGAAAAAGATACCCGCGAAGGCTTGACGCTTGTTTTTACTGTCGAGGAAGGCGGCAGTGTTACTGTGCCGGCCGGAACGTTCGAGAACTGCCGCAAGCTCACGCTGCGAGTCGATCCGCCGGAGGATTCCGACCCGAAATGGTTCTTTTATAACAATTACGCCCATATGCACTGCGGCGTAAAGGAATACTGGTTCGCACCCGGAGTGGGGATCGTCAGAATCGTTTCCGCCTGGGGATCCGAATGCTGCGCCGAGTGCCGTCTTGTGGATTATTCGGTGCCCGCCGCGTCGGACGACGAATATCTGCCGTTGCATATCGGAAACTGTTGGGAATACGACGAACCGCACCTGACCGCCGAAGGCTACCGCGCAAAGGCGATATTCAAAATACAATCCGGAATGAACGGACAGTATCTTATGACGCACAGCCAGGAATTCGTATATCTCAAGAGCGAAGAAGAGTATAACGAATTTATGAAAAACAGCCATAGGTATTGATCTTTTTAACCAGATACGTCAAAAGGCAAGCCCGTTTGGACTTGCCTTTTGCATTTTCTGTCACACTACGCGCTCACTTCAAGATCCAGCCCCTCGAAGAACTGCCGGATGTCGAAGGCGAACT
>CACYCI010000059.1 GCA_902772845.1 uncultured Ruminococcus sp. | reverse complement strand
TCGCCGCGATATTTCGCGCCCGCGACGAGCGCGCCCATATCGAGCGAAAACAGCATTTTGTCGCGCAGGTTCTGCGGAACGTCGCCGCGGACGATGCGCAGCGCCAGGCCTTCGGCTATGGCGGTCTTGCCCACGCCGGGTTCGCCTATGAGGCAGGGATTGTTCTTTGTCTTGCGCGAAAGTATGCGTACGACGCTACGGATCTCGTCGTCGCGCCCGATGACAGGGTCGAGCTTTTGCGCGCGCGCAAGTTCCACCAGATCGTGCCCGTATTTTTTGAGCACGTCGTAGGTGGATTCCGGATCGTCGGTGTTGACGCTCCTGCCACCGCGGATACCTTTGAGCGCGGTAAGCAGACGGTCTTCAGCTATTCCGAACCGCGAAAACAAAGCGGAAACGGTCTTATCAGCGCTTTTGACCAGCGAAAGCAGCAGGTGTTCGACCGAAACGTATTCGTCGCGCATTTTTTCGGCTATGCTTTCAGCGCCGTCGAGCGCGTTTTCGAGCTGGCGCGAAACGTAATGCGAATCCGCCCCCGCAACTTTAGGCAGACGTTCCACTTCCGCAAGCGCGGACGCGGCGACAGATTCCGGTTTTGCTCCGCAAGCCGAAAACAGTTCGCCGGCAAGTCCGTCCTCCTGCGTAAGCAGCGCATAAAGCAGATGTACCTGCTCTATTTGCTGGTTGCCGTATTCTTCGGCAAGCTGCCGCGCGGCGTTTACGGCGGCTGCGCTCTTTTGAGTATATTTTTGGAAGTTCATAAAAAGACCCCCTTCGTTATTTCTTACGAAAGGGATCTTACCACATAAATATGGATTTTTTGTTACAAAACAGTGTACTAAATGTAAAATATTAGCACTCTATTCAACGGTCTGCTAAAAAACGACGCTGTTTTTACCGTATCGGCTGGCAGAGCGTTAGAACGGCTTGCTGTCTTTGAGCTCGACTATACGGTTGAAAGTGTTTGCGTTTTTGGTGTCTTTGCAGAAATAGCCGCACCTTACGAACTGGAACCTGTCGCCGGGGGCGGCTTCGGCAAGCGCCTTTTCCGCCTTGCAGTTCAGGTAAGTCTTTTTGGAATCCGGATTGTAATAATCGTCGAGCGTCTTCCCTTCCGGGATAGCGCGTGTGTTTTCGATCTTGAACATATAATCGTAAACGTTCACGGTGACGTCTTCGCATTCCGAAGCGGACACCCAATGTATGGTACCCTTGATTTTTCTGCCGTCGGCGGGATTTCCGCTGCCGCTTTCCAGATCGGCGGTGACGCGGATGCATTCCACGCTTCCGTCTGCGCGGAGTTCCGCCTTTTGGAATTTGACGATATACGCGCCCATGAGCCGCACTTCGCCTTCGGGCTTGAGGCGGAAGAATTTGGGCGGCGGATTGAGCGAAAAGTCTTCGGCGTCTATATACAGTTCGCGCGTGAAGGCGACTTTGCGGGTCCCGGCCTCAACGTCCTTGGGATTATTGGGAAGCTCGAAATATTCGATTTTGTCTTCCGGGAAGTTTTCCACGATCACTTTTACCGGATCCAGAACGCAGACGCGGCGAGGCGCGGTCTCGTTGAGTTCTTCGCGGATGCAGTGTTCCAAAAGCGCGGAATCGACTATGGAAAAGTTCTTTGCCACACCGGCGCGGCGCACGAAATCGAACAGCGCCGAAGGCGTGTATCCGCGGCGGCGAAGCCCGCTTACGGTAGGCATACGCGGGTCGTCCCAGCCATCGGCGGTGCCGTTATCGACCAGCTTTTTGAGGTTGCGCTTGGACAAAACGGTGTTGGTTATGAAAAGCTTGGCGAATTCGTACTGGTGCGGTTTCTTTTCAAAGCCGATGTTATCGATCACCCAGTCGTATAGCGGGCGATGGTTTTCGAACTCGATAGAGCACATGGAATGGGTTATGCCCTCCATGGCGTCCTGAATGGGATGCGCGAAATCGTACAGCGGATATATGCACCATTTGTCGCCGCAGCGGTGATGCGCGCGGTGGAGTATGCGGTAGATGATAGGGTCGCGCAGATTTATGTTGGGCGAACTCATATCGATCTTTGCGCGCAAAGTGCGCGCGCCATCGGGGAACTCGCCGTTTTTCATCCGCTCGAAAAGATCCAGGTTTTCTTCCACGCTGCGGCCGCGGTAGGGCGATTCCCTGCCCGGCTCCGTAAGCGTGCCGCGGTATTCGTCGATCTGCTGCTCGTTAAGATCGCAGACGTACGCCTTGCCTTCTTTAATGAGCTTTACGGCGAATTCATAGCATTTTTCAAAGTAATCCGAACCGTAGCAGACACGGTCGGGGTCGGCCCCGATGAGCCATTTCAGATCGTTGTAGATCGATTCCACGTATTCGACGTCTTCCTTGGTCGGGTTGGTGTCGTCATAGCGCAGATTGAATTCTCCGCCGTACTGTTTGGCGGCGGTATAGTTCACGTAGATCGCCTTTATATGCCCGATATGCAGATACCCGTTGGGTTCGGGCGGAAAGCGTGTATGCACCTTTTCCACGACTCCGTTGCGGAGATCGCTTTCGATTTTTTCAAAAAGGAAATTTTTGTTTTCTTCCATGATCATAAGCTCCTGATATATGAGTCTATGCGTTCGAGCGTGGTCTGTTTGCCCAGTATGTTCATAACGGTGAACAGATCCGGCGAATTCAGCCGCCCGGTCACCGCCACGCGCACGAACGACGAAACGTCGGCCACGCTGCCTTTATAAGCCGAAGGGTCGGCTTTGTACTGTTTCATATCCGGGCAGAAGCCGTTCTGCGCGGCGATCTGCTTTATTTTGTCGAACCACGCGTTCTGGTCGTCGTTTTCGTCGTAGCCGGCGGCGAACGCGGAAAGGCACGAAGCGATATCTTCGGCGGCAAAGCCTTCTATGCGGTCCTCGGGCGCGAAAAACTCGTCGTAGAAGAACGAAACGAACGGTCTGACCTCGCTCCAGCGGCCGAAATCCTTGCGCGGTTTCTTTCCGCCGCGCCCTATGGAAAAGATCGCAAGCGCCTTTTCTTTGTCTTTTTCGAGCGCGGAAGCAAAATCTTTGTCGTATTCGCGCGACCATTCGAGCGCGCCGGAATAGATCTGCCCGGCGGTCATGCGCGAAAGCACGTTTTTAGAGATGTCCTCTAATTTTTCAAAATCTATGAGGCAGCCGGAATTGGACATTTTCTTTATACTGAACTGAAAATCGGTATAAGGAAGGTCGGGGTTCTTGGCGCGCCATTCTTCGTAATTGGAATTGAGTATGGTGAGCAGGTATTCGCGCACGCATTCCGGGGCGTAGCCCAGGCGGGTGTAATCGTCCATGCTGGCACCCATATCGCGCTTGGAAAGTTTCTTTTTGTTGCCGTTGGCGTCCAGACTCATGACCTGCGCAGTGTGCATATACTTGGGCGTTTTGAACCCGAGATACGAAAACAGCTGCAGATGGAGCGGCAGACTCGCCAGCCATTCCTCGCCGCGGATGACGTGGGTGGTGCCCATAAGGTGGTCATCCACCGCGTGGGCGAAATGGTAAGGCGGTATGCCGTTGCTTTTCAGTATTATCTCGTCGCGATCGTTTTCGGGCAGCTCCAGCTCGCCGCGGATAAGGTCGGTGCATTTCACTTTGCGTTCGCCGTCGCCAGAAGCGAGTATGCGCAGCACGAACGGATCGCCGTTTTTAAGGTGCGCTTCCACTTCCTCTATGGTGAAATTGCGGCGCGCGAGCATTTCTTCTTTTTGCTGTTCGGCGAGGTCCTCGGTCCATTCGCGGCTCTTGACTTCGGCTTTTTTGTCTACGGCGTTCAGCGCTTCGAGCTCGTCACGCGTGGTGAACACGGGGTAAGCCAGCCCGCGGCGGACGAGGTCCTTTGCGTATACGCGGTAGATCGGGCCGCGTTCGGATTGCTTATAGGGACCGTATTCGCCTTTGTACGCGATCTCTCCGTCATCGCCTATGACGGCGCCTTCGTCGAAATTGACGCCGTAATGAGCCAGTGTAGTTATGAGTTTTTGAGCCGCGCCTTTTATTTCGCGCTTGTCGTCGGTATCTTCTATGCGCAGGTAGAACACGCCGCCCGACTGGTGGGCAAGGCGTTCGCCGACGATAGTCTGGTACAGGCCGCCAAGATGCACGAACCCCGTGGGGCTGGGAGCAAAACGAGTGACCTTGGCGTCCTGCGGCAGGTCGCGCGGAGGATATTTCTTTTCTATGTCCGCGGGCGTCTCATGCACGTCCGCAAAAAGCAGTTCGGCAAGCTTTTCAAAATCCATATAATAATACTCCATATTCAGAATTTATCGTATTATAACACTTTATTCGCGCCCCGTCAAGATGTTTGGGATAACAAATAAACGACGCGGGAGTGTTTTCCCGCGTCGCGTTCCTATATTGTTTTTTGCAAAGAAAAATCATAATTTTGCATCAAAGCCGCAAATCATAATTTATAATTCATAATTCATCATTCGCGCTCAATGATCAATGATAATGCGCTTTCGCGCAATTATGAATTTTGATGCGCCGTCGGCGCAGTTATGAGCCGCCTGCGGCGGCGTTGGCGGTTGCCGGACGACACGGAGGAAGAGATAAAAACGCTTTATCTTTGGATCTCATACATTTCCAAGTCAAAGCAATCGAGGAAATGAATATCCCATTTTTCCGCTTCCGGGTTTCTGCGGTCGGCGACTCTTACGAGATAATCGCCGTATCTAAAGAATAATACCGGTGGACAAATGCTCGTCGTTTCTTCTCCTTGAAATTCCGATTTCCACGGGTGGCGATCATATAAAACGTATTCGCCGAACTTGCATTCGCCGCTTATATGCTCGCCGTCGGCGTCGTAATACGCCTTTCCGCTCTCTGTCATATAGCGCCGGACGATTTCGGGAAGATCGGCTGCCTGATCTGACGATATTTCTTCAATAGTCACCTGCGCCGTCAATTTTTCGTCGCTTGTACTTATATAGAAGCAATACTTTTTTTCACCGACACAGGAGTATGTGACATTAAAGCCGCTTGCTGTCCCGGGCACGGGGATCTGCGCTTTCCCGTTGACCCATTCGATAAACTCGGCGTTTTCCGCATATTCGCTCCAAAAATGACCGCCGGAATTATTGTACATAAGCGTTTTGCCGCCGTTGTTGATGAAATCGAGAAAGCCTTCCAAATCATCAGACTCAAAATAATTATTCTGAGGCTCGGCAGGCGGGTTTTCCTCCGAGACGTCAGCTGCGGATTGTTCGGACGGCTGAACGATTTGAGTTCCGCTGTCGTCGCCGGGTCCGGCAAACCCGCCACCGCGTGTGAGATAAAATGTGGCGATGACCGCGCCGACTACAAACAACACGATCGCCGCCGCGACGATCATGCGCGGCTTGATCGTCCATGCGCGGCGCTTAGCCGCGACGGTATCGCAAAACAGATCTTCGTCTATTTGCGCAAAAGCGTCGTAAAGTTTTTCCGCGTTCATTTTGCCGCCTCCTCAAAATATTTTTTCAGCCGTTTTCTTGTGCGCGTAAGCATTGTGCGCACGTTGCTTTCACTAAGTCCCGATTCTGCGCTTATCTGCACGGTGGGCTGCAGATGATGGTAACGCCTTATAAACACGCCGCGTTCG
>CACYCI010000058.1 GCA_902772845.1 uncultured Ruminococcus sp. | reverse complement strand
GCTGACCATCGGTCAGGCGTACGAACGCGGCATACTGAGCGACGACGACATACTCGTTATCGACGCCGAAGTCGGGACGTACGGCCAGACTCCCGGCCGTTTTGACTGGGTGCTTGAAGCGTATCGTGAATATCTCAAAAGCAAGTATTATATCGAATCTGCGCCTTATCTGCGTATTGAGCGGTACGTCGGCACGTTCGGCGACGGCTGCGTGGTTGCTTATATGTGCGGCGACGATATTGCTTATGCCGACGAGTCCCGCACCGAAACGTACGGCAGTCACACGATAACTTTCCCCAGCGGTAGGATATGCTACGCGTTTTATAACAACGAAGCGCTGACCATCGGTCAGGCGTACGAACGCGGCATACTCGGCGACGACGACATACTTATTATCGACGCCGCCGTGGGGATTCGCTTACCGTGATCTGCGGGCATGAATGGCGGTTTTTAAGACACGATGAATATAAAACGCCCCCGAAATATACCTTTCGGGGGCTTTTTTCATACCTTTCGGGCAAAACCTCTTTACTTTAGGCGCCGAATGTATTATTATCGTATACGGACGGTGAGTGAATGAAGATACGTATCGAACAATCCGAACTACCGCAGGAAGAAATAATAATAAAATGCGGCTCCGGCGTAGACGCACAAGCCATTTGCCGCGCGGTGGAAGAAGCGCTGTCGCAAAAGGACGTGCTCCCGCTGCGGCTGGGCGGCACGGAATGCTTTGTCCCCGCGCGCGACATACTGTTTTTCGAAACGTCGGGCGACCGCACCGCCGCGCACACCGCTGACGCAATGTATAACACCCCTAAAAAGCTTTGCGAGCTCGAGCTTATGCTCCCGCGCACGTTCGTCAGGGTGTCAAAGTCCTGCATCGTCAATTCAGCGCACGTAAATTCGGTCGACCGCAGCTTCACCGGGCCAAGTGAGGTCAGCTTCCGAGGCACGCGTAAGAAAGCGTACGCTTCGCGTCTGTACTGCAAATCGCTTATAGATATTCTTAAAGAAACGAGGTAACTTAAAATGAAAAAGAAAATTTCCGGTTCCGCGCTTTACTGGGGCATAGCGTTCATAGCCGTTGCCCTCCTGCTCATACTCAATACCGTCGGTATCAAGGCCGGCTTCCTCGATATAGGCGGTCTGCCTGTCATCCGCATCGTGCTCGGAGTGCTGCTCTTATCGTGCATCGTCTGGTCGCTTTCCAAAGGAAAAGTCGCGCAGATATTCTTCCCTCTGGGCTTTATCGCCATCCTTTTTGAAAAAGAAATAGCGCGCCTTTTCGGCGCGCAGGACGAAAACCTGTATTCTGTCTGGCTGGTGCTCGGCGTAGCGGCGCTGCTCACCGCGGGCGTCTCGCTTCTCACCCCTTCGCGTTTCAAGGAACCCGAAGAAAAAGACAAGCTCGGCAAGAACAATTACGCTTCCACGGTCAAATATATCGACTGCACCGATTTCGGCTCCAAAAGCGTGGGCAACAACCTCGCTTCCATGGAGATATACTTTGAAAACGCCGAAGAATACGAAGGCGGCGGCGAACTCTATATAGGCAACAACCTCGGCTCGTGCCGCATCCATCTGCCCGAAGACTGGAACGCTTTTATCAATATCGAGCACAATCTCGGCAGCTGCAAAGGCGTCGAAGTGCGCGAAAACGCCGCAAAATCCGTGCAGATATACGTCAAAAGCAATCTCGGCAGCATCAGTCTGATCTGACGTTCACGCAATCGTACCGCACGGCTTTGCCGGATATCGAATGATCCGGCTTTCTGCCGGCGAGGAACGGTCCCTTTGCCGGACGCTTTATAACGACCTTACGCGGGCGCGCCGCAACAGCGGCGCACAGAAGCTCCGCTTCGTCCGTACAGGGCGGCTCCAACTGTTGTATCAGCTGGAGCTTTTTCTTTACCAGCGCGCTCTTTTCGCGCTGAGGGAACATGGGGTCCAGAAGCACCGCGCCGTACGCGCCATCCGCGTTGCGCATGGCGGGTATGCTGTCGCCGTGCACCGCTTTCATACGCGCTGCGATCGTGCAAAGGCCGGGGTCGCGCAGGGCGCGCATCAACGCGTCCTCAAGCAATATGAACATCACGTCGTCGCGTTCGTAAAGCGTTACCTCGCAGCCGTATGCGGCGAGCAAAAACGAATCCTCGCCCAGCCCCGCCGTGGCGTCCAGCACGCGCGGGCGGGGGATATCTTTGGATCTTACTGCCCGCACCAAAAGCTCTTCGCGCAGGTTGGCGCCGCGCACACGCCGCGCAAGCCGCGAAAAATCTCCCTTTATTTCCATGCCGCCGCAGACGAACGTCACGCCGTCGGCGGCGAAACGCAATACCGGCGTTCCGTCGTCCGGTTCAGCGCGGGTAAAAGGCGCGCCAAGGATCCCGGCGGCTTCTGCCGCGCGCCCGGCGCTGATCTCATCCGCGGCGTAAACGGTGACAGTAAGACCGTTCTCCGCGATCATTGTATGGGTTCAAAATCCGCGGCGCCGTGCTTGCACAGCGGGCAGACAAAGTCTTCGGGCAGCTCGTCGCCTTCGTAAACGTAGCCGCATATTTTGCAGACGTACCCTTTTTTGCCTTCGGTCTTGGGCTTTGGCTTAACGTTAGCGTGGTAAAAGGCGTAGGTCATGCTTTCGCGGTCGTTCATGACGCGCGCTTCGGTGACCGAGCAAATGAACATGGTGTGCGATCCCAGATCCACGCTCTGCTCCACCTTCAGCGAAAGCACGGCGTTTATATAGTTCGGAAGTATCACAAGGCCGTTATCCGACCGCGAAACGTTCACGCCTTCGAACTTGTCGCAGTTCCTGCCGCTGCGGAACCCCAGCGATTCGAACAGCGAAAACGGAGCGTCTGTAGAAAGGCAGTTCACGTTCAGCACGCCGGTACGGTTGATAATGTGGTTGGAATAATTCGCTTTGTTCACGGTAACGGCTATGCGGTTGGGGTTGTCCGCCACCTGGCTCACGGTGTTCACAATAAGGCCGTTGTCCTTTTCTCCGTCGCGGCAGGTCACGGCGTAAAGCCCGTAGCCGATCTTATAGAGCGCGGTCATGTCGTTTTTGACAGCCGTGTCGGCAGAACGCGCGGTGTAATCGCGGCAAAGCTCTTTGGCCAGCGCTTCCAGCGCATTTTTGTTTTCGTCGTTCATTGCGGATCTTATGGTGACAGCCGGCTCGGCAAACTCAATATCCTTGCAGCCGGAAAGCATTTCTTTCATGGTTTTTGCGGCGAGCGGCGCCCACGAGCCGTTTTCTATGAACGCCACCTTGCGCGAACGGAAGCCGCGTTCGGTAAGATGTTCTATGAATTCGCGCATGAACGGGAATATACCGGCGTTGTATGTGGTCGTAGCCAGCACGAGCGTGCCGTAACGGAAAGCGTCCGCCACCGCAAGCGACATATCGGTGCGGGCAAGGTCGTGGACCACCACTTCCGGGCAGCCGAAACCGCGCAGCTTTTCCGCCATCAGCTCGGCGGCTTTGGCGGTATGGCCGTAAACGGAAGTGTAAGCTACAACTATACCTTCGGATTCCGGCGTGTAAGACGACCACTTGCCGTACAGATCAAGCACGTGCGGTATCGTATCGGTGAGCACCGGGCCGTGAAGCGGACAGACGGTGTTTATTTCCAGACCCGCGGCTTTTTTCAGGACGCTCTGGACCTGCGCGCCGTATTTCCCGACAATGCCAATGTAATAGCGCCTTGCTTCGCCGTCCCACGGCTCGTCCGCGTCGGCGGCGCCGAATTTGCCGAAAGCGTCGGCTGAAAACAGCACTTTTTCGGTCTGCTCGTAGCTCATCATTACTTCGGGCCAGTGTACCATGGGCGCGAAAATAAAGTTCAGAGTGTGTTCTCCCAGACAGAGCGTGCCGCCGTTTTCAACGGTGATACGGTTCTTCACCTTGCCTTCGCCGAAGAAATTGTCCATCATGGCAAACGCTTTGGAATCGGCGACGACCGCCGCGCCGGGATACGCTTCGGTGAACCTGACGATGTTGGCGGAATGGTCCGGCTCCATGTGCTGGACTACCAGATAATCCGGCTTTCTTCCGCCCAGCGCGGCGGCGACGTTATCCAGCCATTCGTGGGTGAACGCCGCGTCCACGGTGTCTATCACCGCGATCTTTTCGTCTATTATCACGTATGAATTGTACGCCATCCCGTTGGGGACCTTGTACTGGCCTTCAAAAAGGTCTATACGGCGGTCGTTCACGCCGGCATACAGTATGTTTTGGGAAATTTTCATTTTTACGGTCCTTTCCGCGCAAAAAAATAATGCGCCGCACCTTGAATTTGTGATTCAATTATAGTATAATCGCAGCAAAAGGTATGTTGTATTTCCAACACAGGAGGAATTAATTATGGATACCGTGATCACAGCTTTAAGACGCGCGCCGCTTTTTTCGGGGGTGACCGACCGCGAGCTCACCGAGCTCGTCGCGTCGCTTTCTCCGCGCGCCGCCGAATACGGCAAGGGAGAATATCTGCCGCAAAACGCGTCCGCGTTCGGGCTGGTGATAAGCGGGGCGGTGCTCATAACGAGCGACGATCATCGCGGCAACCGCAACCTTATGCTGCGCGCTTCCGCCGGCGAAACGTTTTACGAATCGTACGCGATTACCGGCACAGACGACCGCCCGGACGCCGTGGCGGAAGAAAAGACGCGCGTCTTGTGGTTTTCGGTGGAAAAGGTGATCGCGGCGCCGGTATCCCAGAGCTCCTGGCGCGAAAAACTCGTAAAAAATCTGCTTTTTGCGGTCGCGCATAAGGAACTTGCCGCAGGCGAAAAGGCGATCCATATGGGCAGACGCACCACGCGCCAAAAACTAATGTCGTACCTAAGGGCAGAATCCCGGCGGCGCCGGTCGCGCACGTTCGATATCCCGTTTTCGCGCCAGCAGCTCGCAGATTATCTCGCTGTCGACCGCAGCGCAATGTCGGCAGAACTTTCCGCGCTCGCGCGCGACGGAGCGGTAAAATACGAAAGATCGCATTTTGAACTATTGGAGTGAACGCCGGCTCAGCGGTCATTTTGCCCGGGCGCACCAGCTTTTGCATCCGCACGAATCGCAAAAAAGGAATCTGTCGCCGTTGTGCTGCGGCGCAAGTATTATCCGGTACCAGCGTGCGCGGAACGCCTTGCCGCAAACGCGGCAGACGTAGTTTTTCCGCGCGAGCACGATACCGGCCGTGCAGCATACGGAAATCAGGAACGCCGCGCTGCCCAAAGCGAACGCCCATACGGGCATCGCCAGATCCACGCGTGCTCCGAACCAGTTGACAGTCATATATATAAACGCCGCCTTTTTGCGTATTGTTTTCCTTAGTATTATTTTATTCACCGCGGCTCCGACGCGTCAAAAACGGAGCTGCGCAATACTTTTTGCAAAAAATAAAAAAAGGACTTGACACGGCGGGGAAGTAATGCTATAATACCATTTGCTCCAAAACGGAGCACAGATAAATATCTGGGTGTGGCGCAGTTTGGTAGCGCGCTACCTTGGGGTGGTAGAGGCCGCTGGTTCAAGTCCAGTCACTCAGACCATGCTGAGTGTTCATAACGCAAGTGAG
>CACYCI010000057.1 GCA_902772845.1 uncultured Ruminococcus sp. | reverse complement strand
TATACCCACGGAACGGGGGTTGTACTCGTCCGCGCAGGAGAAGTTGCCGACGTCGACGAGAGCACCGAAATTATCGTCGTCAACAGCGTTTATGAGCTTCTCTACCCTTTCGGCGTCCTGCGCAAAGAAACCGTGGTTTTCGACGCAGGTCTTTATACCTTTGGTCTTTGCATATTCGGTGACCGCCTTATAGCCCTTTACGAGCCGCGGGAGCGCGTTATCGAACGCTCTGCCGTGTTTGACATTCTGAGGGAAGCCGCCGGTCGCGTCGTGACGCATGAATTTACATCCGTATGCCGCGGCGACGTCTACGAGCAGCTTTACGCGGGCGATCTCGGCTTCGATATCACCGCCGGAGCCGTTGATAAAATCGCTGCCAACGCAGAAGCAGCACGCCTCTATGCCGACTTTACGGCAGTATTCACCGATATCCGCGGCGTAAGCGACGTATTCTTCCTGAGTTGCGAACTTGGGGCCTTCGACGATATCAACGCCTTCGGCGCCGAGTTCTTTGACTTTATCTATGCAGCCCTTTATTCCGAGTTTATCGGGGTTTGCATAAGCGTGAAAGCTGTATAAGCTTATACCTAATTTCATTTTTTACGTCCTTGCGTTATTCTTGATCACTGAAGAACCACGGTAGGCATCTTGACCCAGTCGTTTCTGCCTATGATACCGCCGCCGTCGAGATATCTGACGTTTCTCCAAATGTTTTTCTTGAAATCTTCTTCGGGAGAATAGTTGATGGAAAACGAAACGGAGATCTCTTTGTCGTCTTCGATGGTGTCAACGTTTACTTCGGTCCAGGGGATGGAAACTTCGTAAACGGTGATGTTTTCAGCGCCGTCGCTGGTGGAGATGACTTTGGCTTCGCCGGTGAAGGTTTTATCAACGCCCATCCACACGCAGTAGACAGTTTCGCCGTCGTTGTTTACGGAGAAACCGTACTGACGGATAACGTTATCGGATTCGGCTTTGTTATCTCTGACGTAATCGTAATGTTCGCTCACGTATTCGGTAAGCGGAGACTGGTTCATTACGTTGACCTGGATGCAGCAACGGTTCCACATGCTGCTTGCATTGGTCTGAGAAACGTCGCAGTAGTGGGGTTTATCGGATTCAACGCGTACGCAGAAATAGAGGTTGTCGTTATCGTAGGTCATGTAGATGGTGCCGGTAACGCCGTAGTCGTTGACTTCGAACTGAGAGTAGTCCCACATGATATTGTTTTCGTTAGCTTCGTCAACGATATAGGAATCCCATTCGCCGATATCCATAACGCCGTCGATCACGGGTTTGTCTTCGCCGCAGCCGTCTACGAGATAAGTAGCGTCGTCATCGGGGACAACGCGGAGGCCGTGAGCGTAGAATCTTGATTCATCCTGGATGTTTGCAAAGTGGTTTGCAGCAACTTCGTTGTACTTGGAAACGACGAGTACGAAGCCGTATTCGGGAAGAGCAACGTCTTCTTTGCCTTCACCGTCGGGTTCGATGATGAGTTTCTTTTCGAAATAGAATTTGCTGTGATCGTATTCGACCTGGCAGACGTAGTATTCGGACCAATCGATATTGGCTCTTGCGCCGAGAGTGTCGCCCCAGCCCTCTTTGGTGTAAAGAACGACAGAACCGTATGTGGGATCTTCGTTTACGCCGGTAAGGATGATGGAGGTGTTCTGGTTAGCGTTTGTGCCGGTGCCGATGGCGCTGGTAGCGAAAGAGACGAATTTGTTGATGTTGGCGGCAAGTTCTCTTACGTATTCGAGCTTATCGACGCCTTCTTCGTACTCTTTGAGGAGCTGGATGTCTTTTTCTTCGATGCCTACGATAGCGAGGAGATCGCCGGGCTGAAGAGCGGAAGCAGCGATCTTACCGGGAACGTTCTGGTAAGTTTCGATCTCGCCCATATCGCTGGAGGAAGAATGTACAGCGAGGAGGATCTGGCCTTCTTCGAAGGTGCCGGCGTATTCGGAGCCGTCGCCTGCCGCAACGCTGACAACTTCATAGAGGCATTCGGCCTTCTTCTGGAGCAGTACGTTGATGGACCATTTTGCGTTGCCGCTCTTTGCGAAAGAATCGGTAGTGAAAATGACTACGGATTCACCGGTGACGGTGCCGTCAACGGAAACAGAAGAAGCGGTCTTGGTGAAATCGAAATACTCCCTGACAGGTTCGGGTTCGGAGCTTTCTTCTTCGGAAACGGGTTCGGGTTCAGAGCTTTCTTCCACAGAAGCGGGTTCGGGCTCAGAGGATTCCGTTTCGGGAACGGAAGCCGGTTCTTTTGAGTCTTCCGCCTTGGATTCGGGCGCAGACTCGTTGCTGTTGTTGCCGCCGCACGCAGCAAGTGCGAAAACGAGCAGCGCAGCAAGCAAAAGCGCAATGATTTTTTTCATTTTTTCTCTTCTCCTTTGAAGAATTTTGATTTTATTATAAACGCCGCCGCAGCAATTACGGCTGCCGCCGCCGCGGCAACGGCGATATATAATACTGTTTTATTCCCTTCCGAAGCCGTTTCCGGAGCAGAGCTTTCCGCAACGCTTTCTTCGGGTTCGTATGCGTCTTCTATAAGATACAATGATTTTGTTACGGTGTCAAGATAAATCTTGTTACCGACAGATGCAATTTTTGTAAACTCCGCCGCTTTATCGCCGCAGAAAGAAAGCACGCGGCAGTTTTCCGGAACAGTGATACCGCCTTTGGAAGATACCGAAACTATAACGCCCGCGCTGTCGATGACGAGCTCGGTGAGCCCGGGGAGCGACGGATCGGCGCCGGTGGCGGTCCCTGCTTTATCGTAAAGCACGGCTTTGTTTTCTTTAAGACGCGAATTCATACCGTCGAACCGGATCACTTCCGGTGAAACGAGTATATTCACGGTGAATATTTCGCTTTCGTTAAAAGAATCGCTGAGAGAAAAAGCAAACAAATCCTCGCCGGAATAGCCGGGTTCGGGCGTGTATACGAAGAACCCGTCGCGGTCAAGCGAAAGCGTGCCGTGCATCGGCTCGGTGCGCGAAGCGATCCGTATATTGGATCTTGATGAATCCGGGTCGGAAAACTTAAGGTTTCCGGCGTTGTCCCTGGAGCCGGTCTTTATAAGCACCTTTTCGGGTATTTCCGCAGTGGGCGCGTAACGTTCGTATGCGGCTGTTATATAGCTGTGGAGCAGGTCATATTTTGTGCGGTCGTTTTTATAAAACTTGTAGAACACGCCGGGAAGAGCTTCCTGGTAATACATGGAAACACCGTTCGTCATACAACCCGCTTTTGCGGCAGAAACAATATAATCGGTAAAACGTTCCGGAGCGGCCGAAGCCACTTCGAGCTCCAGGCCCATTCCGTATTTTTTGGCGACAGCCATAGTGTCGTCGGTCATGCCTGCGATCTGAGCGCCGGTTTCGGAATCTGCCGCGCGCGGGAAAGCCCAGCCGGACTGGAGCGCTGCGCAATCAAAGCCGAGTTCTTCCCAAAGGTTGAAGCCCGGCGAGCAGTAATAAGGGATCCAGACACTGGCGACGCCTTTGGAATGGACGTATTCGTTATACTCTTTTACGAATTCGAATTCGTAATTCGTATCGGCAAAATTGACCGTTTCATTGAACCAGTAGAATCCCACAAAATTGAGATGCTTGAAATTGCAGGCGTTGAACTTTTCGAGCACAAGATCGACGTACCACCGGACAATGAAAAGGCGGTTTTCCTTACTGTTGCGGCGAACGTTGCCTTTGCCTGTGAAGTTGCCGAACACGCTGCCGGAGGCGCGCATTTCAGGGATGCTGAGGAAAACGTTATATGTAGGAGGTTCGGTACCCAAAGCTTCGCCGACGGTCTCGGCGGCCTTTTCAAGCGCGGCGAGGTTATGCGGGACGTCTCCGAAGCCAAGCGTGGCGTCGAGGTATTCCTCCCAGCCCTCTTTATCGGTCTGGCCTTCCCTGGCGCTGTAACGCAGCGGGAGGAAGAGGAATGAATCGAACATATCGGCGGAAACGATCTTTCCGCTGTTATCGAGATACGCAGCGTAAGGAAGCAGCGATTCTTCGGTGTTGTTATCGTCGGAATTATTATAAATAAGCACTACGTGGCGCGTGCCCTGCAATATCGGCTTTTCCGGCGAAGTAAAGGCGTTGGGATAGACCTTTTCGTCAAAGCCGTGTTCGGTAGGTGTTATTCCGTCTCCGGTGCGGGAACCGAATATCTCGATCTCATCCGCATAGCAGAATACGTCGCAGGCGAACGTAAAGCGGACGTAGCGGGCCTTGTAATAGGAGTCGGCTTTTTCACTGACACGGAAAATGCCCTTATTGCTTTTTGCAGGAAGCGAATCGTCGCGCACAGCGATGCAGGAATACCAGTTTTCGCCGTCTTCGGAAACCGAAAGGTAAAATTCGCGCGGGATCAGTATGCCGTAGGCGTTGCCGTAAAAACCTGCTGTGAATGAATTGACGTAAACAAAGGAATCGAACGCGAACTCCACCGTAGCATACGTTCCGCGGTAAAAGCTCCGATATGCGCGGTCGGAATAATCGTTGCCCGCCTTTTTGCCGTCGGTGAGCGCATAACCGGGGTCGTTATACACCAGCCCGGGATACGCTTTATCTATTGGCGAATCGTAAGTGACGGTATACTGCATGCCCGCGACGAGGTTTTCATCGCCTTCGGCGTTTACGGCGGAAAGAGGAAATACTTGTAACATAACTAATAAAAGCAGCAGTATGACGAGAATTTTAGTCTTCATTTTCAAGAAATGCTGTTGACGTAATCGTCGTAGAAGGTATTGATCTTTTCGGTGATCTCACCCTCGTAAGAGCCGTAATACGAGGTGAGAGTGTTAGAAGCGTTGTTGATCACCACGCCGTACATCCCGGCAAGGCGGTCGATAGGCAGGATGGAGCCAAGATCGTAAAAGCGCGAACGGAAGATCAGGTCGAGCATATCGAAATCGTCTTCGGAATCGGACGCCTGGAGTTTGAGCGTGAGTTCGTAATAGGCGTTCTTTACGCTGGAAGGATGATTGACGTTATAATAGCCGAGCGCGTTGAGGACAAAAGCGGCCGCTTCGATATTTTCGGAATTGGAAACGGGGATGCCTATTACGCTGGACTGATAGCGGTTGACGGCGCAGTAATACTCGGTGTCTGTTTCGTTGAGGTGGCAGATGGGAAGTATGCCCACGGTGAAACCGAGGTCTTTATTTTTTAGTATGGAAATTGAATTGACTGTTGTGTTATAGAAAAGCCCTTTGCCGCTGCGGAACATATATTCAAGTTCGGCGAAGCCGTACCTTGAATTGTACCCTTCCGGGGCTTTGCCTATAATGAGTTCGGCACGCTGAGTGATCGATTTGTCGGACATAAGCTGGTAAACTTTGTCAAAAACGGTCTGTGGATAATCGTCGACCACGGTGCAACGCAGCCCGTCGGCGCTCTTTTCGACCATAGAGACGCCGCAGCCGTTGACCATGATATTGGCTCCGTAAGCGTGCGAAAGGTTGCCGAAGGTTGCGTTTATGCCGTATTCGCCGTTTTCGTCGGGAACGGAAGCCATTTTGCACATTGCGATATAGTTGTCGAGCGTGAATTTGTTGTCGCGGACGAGCTGGTACAGATCGCCGTAAGTGCCGGAAAGATCGGCGTTGTCGTTGTACATATTCTTGTTGTACAGCGTGAGATAGATATGGTCTGTATCGGTGAGCATACAATCGCCGGAAACGAAATAATGCTTGACTCCGTCTATCGAGAGGTTATCCATACATCTTGCGTCCCACCAGGGGTCGGAAAAATCGAAATAATCGTCGACAGGCAGGAAGAGTTTGTCTGAAATGTGGCCGAGCATACGGTCGACCGATTCGCACACGAGATCATAATCGGCTTCGTTCCCGCTTATTTCGGAAAGGAGCAGATCGCTGGGATAATCCTCGGCGCGGGTGAGAATAGTAACGCCGTATTTGTCGTAGATATAGTCGTTGCGTTCGCGCACCGCGTTGTTCACGGTGTCGGGGACGTTTTCTTCGTCAACAGGCGCAAACTGGACCTCGGCGTACATATGGCGGTTGGTGCTGACGGTGAATATACGTACTGTCTTGCCGTAAAATTCGTCGGTGGCGTATTTGAAGTCGTCTTTCCAGATACCGTCGTCGGAAGAATCTTCGGTGCCGCCTTCGGAGACGGGCTCCGCCGGAACGGAAGTGCCGGAAGAAGCGTCGGCAGGGACGGAATTACCGTTACCGTCTGAGCTGCTGCACGAAGCAAGCGCGAACAGCAAAACCAAAGCGGCTAGTAAGAACGATACTATTTTTTTCATACTGACCTCTCTTAATTTCTTTATGATTCATTATAGCATACCGATTGCGAAAATTCAATAGCAAGTGCCGATTTTTATGTCCGCTTTGCACCAAAAACGCGAAGAAAAAAAACGTATTTGCGCAATATGCACAAATACGCCAAACACTAATTGTGTATTATAACGTCACTGCTCCGAGCAGGCCAAACGAACACATATATCGAACAAAGCAAGAGCTTCTTCGAGTTCGGGGAGCGTGGGGTAAGTGGGAGCTATACGGATATTCGAATCCGCCGGGTCTTTTCCGTAAGGGAAAGTGGCGCCCGCCGGAGTAAGCTTGAGCCCCGCTTCTTCCGCAAGTGAAACTATCTGCTTTGCTTTACCCGCAGGAACGTTGACGTTTATGAAATAGCCGCCGTTAGGCCGAGAAAAGACGAAACCGGGGATATCGGCAGCAAGGCGTTCGAAATACTTATAGCAAAGCTCGAACTTGGGCCGGATCACGGAAGCGTGCATACGCATAACGTCCCCGAGACTGCGGCAAAGCAAGCGCGCGTGGCGAAGCATGGCGAGCTTATCGAAACCGATAGTCTTGACTTTCATTATTTCAAGAAATTCGGCTTTGCTTTTTTCGCTCATGGCGATACACGAAATACCCGCGCCCGACCAGGATATCTTTGACGTGGAAGTAAACAGATAGAAATGGTCGGCGGTGCCGTTTTCTTCCGCAAGAGGCAATACCGAAAGCAATGTATCGGGAGTATCGGTAAGGTCGTGTACGGCGTATGCGTTGTCCCAAATGACTGCAAAATCCTTTGCCGCGGGCTTGAGCGAAGCGAATTCCCTCACGACGCGGTCGGAATAAGTTACGCCCGTGGGATTTGAATACTTAGGTACGCACCATATCCCTTTCACGCAGGGGTCGGCCGCATACTTGCGGACAAGGTCCATATCCGGACCGTCGGCGAGCATAGGGACCGTTATCATTTCCGCGCCGAAAAGTTTGGTGATGGCAAAATGGCGGTCGTACCCCGGCGCAGGACAAAGGAATTTTATTCCGCCCTGACGGCTCCAGGGCTCGCACCCGTGAATCCCGAACGTGTAGGCGTTATTGATAAGATCGAACATTATGTTCAGACTCGAGTTGCCGCACACGACGACGTTTTCTTCCCTGACTCCGAGGATCCCGGCAAACAAGCGCTTTGCTTCCGGGATGCCTTCGAGGCAGCCGTAATTGCGGCAATCTATGCCGTTTTCCGAAAAGCAGCCGTCTATATCCGATATTTCCGTGAGCAAACCGGTCATGTTGTCGAGCTGCTCGGCGGACGGCTTGCCGCGAGACATATCGAGCTTTTTGCCCGAGCTTTTATATTTTTCGTATTCAGCCGAAAGGCGCGCGTTTTGCAAAGGGATCATCTCCTAACTGGGAAAATCAGAATTCGGCGTTGCCGAGAGTGCGCGGGAAAGCTTCGACGTCGCGTATGTTGGACATGCCGGTTATATACATTATAAGGCGTTCGAAACCAAGGCCGTAGCCGGCGTGTTTGACGCCGCCGTATTTACGCAGCTCGAGATACCACCAGTAATCCTTGGGATCCATTCCGAGTTCGGTTATACGTTTTTCGAGCAGATCGAGCCGTTCCTCTCTTTGAGAACCGCCTATGAGTTCGCCCACGCCGGGCACGAGCATATCCGCAGCCGCGACAGTCTTGCCGTCATCGTTCAGGCGCATATAAAACGCTTTGATATCCTTGGGATAATCGGTGACGAACACAGGCTTTTTGAATATCTTTTCGGTAAGATAACGTTCGTGCTCGGTCTGGAGATCGATACCCCATGACACGGGATATTCGAACTTTTCGCCCGATTTCTGAAGCAGACTCACCGCTTCTGTATAGGTTACTCTTGCAAAGTCGGAATTGACAATGAGCTCAAGACGTTCCAGCAGGCCTTTATCTACAAAGCTGTTGAAGAACTGAAGCTCGGCGGGGCATTTTTCCATAACGTAACGGATAGCGTATTTGGTCATCGCCTCGGCGGTATCCATGTAATCTTCTAGATCGGCAAACGCCATTTCCGGTTCGATCATCCAGAATTCGGCAGCGTGGCGGGGCGTGTTGGATTTTTCTGCGCGGAAAGTCGGCCCGAACGTATAGACGTTCGCGAATGCGAGCGCAAAGCATTCGGCTTCGAGCTGGCCGGAAACAGTAAGGTTAGTAGATCTGCCGAAGAAATCCTTGGAGTAATCGACTTTTCCCTCTTCGGTGCGGGGGACGTCGTTAAGATCGAGCGTGGTAAGGCGGAACATCTCGCCGGCGCCTTCGGCGTCGCTGCCGGTAACTATGGGAGTATTGACGTAAACGAACCCGTTTTTGGCAAAGAATTCGTGAATGCCCTGAGCGGCTGCCGAACGTACGCGGAACACCGCGCTGAACGTGTTGGTGCGCGGACGGAGATGAGCTACGGTACGCAAAAAATCGAGCGAATGGCGCTTGGGCTGGAGAGGATAGTCAGGGGTGGACGTTCCGGTGACTTCAACGGATTCGGCTTTGATCTCGAACGGCTGCTTCGCCTGAGGAGTGAGCACGAGAGTGCCGGTGACCATGAGCGACGCGCCGATGTTCTGCTTTGAGATTTCTTTATAATTGCAAAGCCGTTCCTCTTCGGCAACGACCTGGACAGGTTTGAAATATGTGCCGTCGTTCAGTTCGATAAAACCGAACGCGTTTGAAAAACGGCTGTTGCGGATCCAGCCGCCGACAGTTACGCATTTGCCGCCGAATTCAGCGGGAGAAGCGAAGATCTCTGACAATGATGTTAGTCCTTTTTTTACTGACATGACATTTATCCTTTCGGAAATTCCAAAAATATACTATGATTATACCACTTCTTTTAGATTTTGCAAGTATTTTTTGCATAATTTTATTTATAATATTTCGTTTTCGGCAATAACCACAATAATCCGCGCGCCGGGCGGCGCCGGTATGAAGAATAAGCCGAAAATAAATTGCTCAATTTGTTGACTTTGTCGTTCGGATGTGCTAAAATACCCGTTGTGAACAGGCACGCACGCGTGCCGCAAAATAACAGTTTTTGGAGGAAATACCGCATGAAGTTCATAGTTTGCGAAAATTACGAAGAAATGTCCAAAGCGGGCGCGCAGATAATAGCCGACCTGCTCAAATCCAAGCCCAAGTGCGTGCTCGGTCTCGCCACCGGCTCCACCCCCATTGGGATGTACGAAGAACTCCGCCGCATGAACAAAGCCGGCGAGATCACTTTCAAGGACGTCACCACCTACAATCTCGACGAATACTATCCTCTTGCTCCCGAGCACGATCAGTCCTACCGTTATTTTATGAACCACAACCTTTTCGACCACGTCGATATCGACAAATCGCGCACTCACGTTCCCAACGGCCTTGCAAAAGATCCTGCTGCTGAAGGCGCCGCATACGACAAAGCTGTTGAAGACGCCGGTAATGTCGATATACAGGTCCTCGGCGTTGGCCAGAACGGTCATATTGGTTTCAACGAACCCGAAGACGCGCTCTATGTAGGCACTCACCTCACTTCCCTCACCGACAACACCATAGAAGCCAATTCCCGCTTCTTCGCTTCCAAGGCGGACGTTCCCACAAAGGCGATCACTATGGGCATGGGCACCATTATGAAGGCGCGCAAGATCCTTGTGCTGGCAAGCGGCAAAAATAAGCATTACGTTATAGAAAACATGCTCAACGACCGCATTACCACTCACATCCCCTCCACCCTGCTCAAAACGCATCCGGACGTTGTCGTCATCTGCGACAAAGCCGCTTACGAAGGCTGAATATAACGCTTATATCGACCGTGCCGCGCATTTTGCGCCGGCACGGTCGGCTTTTTTAGGCGAGGACGTTATAGCGCTTGACAAAACCGTATAAAAGGTATATAATTTATCATTAAGAAATTTTGCTGCCGGATATTTATTATTTTTCGGCATAAGATCGACGGAGGTCGTGACACAATGAAGATCATCATAGTCGGGGCAGGAAAAGTCGGGTATTCGCTTTGCGAGCAATTATCCCGCGAAGAACACGATATCATAGTTATCGATACCGACGCAAAGCTGCTTGAAGAAGCTCAGCAATTACTGGATATCATGGTAATAAACGGCAACGGAGCTTCGCTGGAAGTGCTCAAGTCCGCCGGCGTGCAGGACACAGACGTCCTTATAGCGTGCACCAACGCCGACGAAATAAATCTGCTATGCTGTATTTCCGCCAAAAAGCTGGGCTGCAAGCACACCATAGCGCGCGTCCGCAATCCGGAATACAACCAGCAGATACCTTTTCTTAAAGAGCAGCTTGGGCTTTCGCTTTCCATAAATCCCGAACAGACCGCCGCGCAGGAAATATACCGTCTTATTCAATTTCCTCTTTTCCTTAAACGCGACTCGTTCGACAAGGGCCGCGTAGAGCTTGTGGAGCTTAAAGTTGAAGAAGGCGGAAAGCTCGAAGGCAAGCGGATAATGGACGTCACAGACATACTCGGTCTGCACGTGCTGGTCTGCGCCGTCGAACGCGGCGATCAGGTATTCATACCGAACGGCCGTTTCGAGCTGAAAGCAAACGACCGCATTACAGTCACAGCGGCGAGAAGCGACCTTGCCAAGCTTATAAAAAGTCTGGACATTGTAAGGAAAAAGATCCGCTACGTAGTGATAGTGGGCGGCAGCAAGATAGCGGAATATCTCACGGACGAGCTTGAAAAGAGCGGCGTAGAGGTAACGCTTATAGAAAAGAATGAAGAGACCTGCAACCGGTTTTCGCAGCGTTTCCCCAAGCAGCTTGTCATTCACGGCGACGCTTCGCGCAAAGGGTTCCTCGAATCGCAGGGCGTAGGCAAAGCCGACGCGGTAATAGCGCTCACCGGTATAGATGAAGAAAATCTCATAATATCCATGTACGTCGGCAGACTCGGAGTGGAAAAGACCGTATCTAAGATCGACCGCACGGAATACGCAAAGCTGTTCAGCGATACGGATATAGGCAGTATAGTATGCCCCAAGGATCTTGTGGCAAACGAGATAGTGCGTTACATACGCGCCAAGAGCAACAGCGGCGACGGCAGCGTGCGCTCGCTTCACCGCATAGTCAACGGAAAAGTCGAAGCGCTCGAATTCCTCGCCTCCGGCACGGCTCCGTATTTCAACGTGCCTCTTTCCAAGCTCAATATAAGGCAGAACGTGCTGATCGCCTGCATAAGCCGCAACTATCAGATAATCATCCCGCGCGGCGACGACTGCATTAAGCCGCACGACACGATAATAGCCGTGACAGACGCGGAACACCCGGTAAGTGACCTTAAAGACATTTTTGAAAGGGACGCGGTGAAGCCCGAATGAACATAAAGATAACTTGTAACTATTTAGGCAAGATACTTTTGCTCGTGGCGGTATTGCTCCTGCCTTCGCTCGGAGTGGCGCTTATATATGCCGAATGGCTGCCTGCACTAAGTTTCGGCGTGACAGCGCTTATAATGGCCGTGCTGGGGCTGCTTATAACACGCATAAAGACGGACGACAAAGCCATTTACGCGCGTGAAGGGTTTATCATTGTTTCGCTTTCGTGGGTCATCGTTTCCCTGCTCGGCGCGCTGCCTTTCGTTATATCCGGCGAAATACCTTCGTACTTGGACGCGGTGTTCGAAACGGTATCAGGCCTCACCACTACAGGCGGCTCGATCCTTTCCGACGTCGAATGTCTTTCCAAATCGATCCTTTTCTGGAGGTCGTTCCTGCACTGGATGGGCGGCCTGGGGATACTTGTCTTTATTATCGCCATAGCCCCTCTCGGAAAAGGGAACGGGATGAGTCTGCATATATTGCGCGCGGAAAGCACCGGCCCGACCGTGGATAAGATAACTCCTAAAATACATTCGTCCGCGAGGATCCTTTACGCGATCTATTTCGGGCTGACGTTTATAGAAACGGTGCTTTTGCTGTTCGGCGGCATGGATCTTTTTGATTCGTTCACGCTTTCCATGGGTACGGCGGGCACCGGCGGCTTTGCCCTGCTGAACAGCGGGATAGGTTCTTACAGCTCTTACTGTCAGATAGTCATTTCTGTATTCATGATGCTGTTCGGCGTGAATTTCAGCATTTATTATCTTATTATACTGCGCGAATTCCGTCAGATCGGCAGGAACGGCGAGCTGAAAGCGTATCTGTGCGTCATAGCAGCATCGACCGTCGCGATAGCCGTGAACATTTCGCACCTTTACGGCTCGTTCGGTGAGTCGCTGAAGCATTCGTTCTTCCAGGTGACTTCCATAATCACCACCACAGGTTATTCCACAACGGATTTCAATCTTTGGCCAGAGCTTTCAAAGTTCATACTTGTCATACTTATGATGCTTGGCGCGTGCGCCGGCTCCACAGGCGGCGGACTGAAAGTTACGCGGGCTATTCTTCTGGTAAAATCACTAAAAGCCGAGCTTAAAAGAATGCTTCATCCACAAAGCGTCGTCACGGTGAAGCAGGACGGCAAGCCGGTCGAGCGTGAAACGCTCAACAGAGTTACCGTTTATTTTTCCACTCTTATAATAATATCAGTGGTTTCTGTCTTTATAATTTCGTTTGCAGGTTACGATTTCACCACTAACGTGACCGCTGTCATAGCTAACGTGAACAATATCGGCCCCGGTCTAAATCTTGTCGGGCCTACCTGCAATTACGGGTTCTTCCCGTTCTATGCAAAAATAGTGCTGATTTTCGATATGCTTGTGGGAAGACTTGAGATATTCCCAATGCTCATGCTGTTTTCGCCTTCGGTCTGGAAACGCAGATGATCGCGTGCAAATCATAAGCTTTGTAGAACATGCCCAAAAACGGGCATGTTTTTTTGTGAGTTCATACGAACATACGTTCGGCATATTGAAACGGAGCATATTCGGGTTTAGAATGAAAGTGTGAAAACGAGATCGGGTCGCAGCCGGCGCGGCTCGATTTTTGTTTCCGCAAAAAGGTATTGGCACGAAAGGAGCAGAGAATGAAAAAATACCCGTTCAAGATCGCCGAGCTCGAAAGACTCACAACAGATTATTTCGAAAAGTACATCGCCGAAAACCCGTCTGTCGTTCCAGATACGGAATCGCTTGCGGCTTATTTAGGGATAACCCGCGACGACCTCAACGAGCTTGAAGGCTCCAAGAAAACTTCACGCACGGTAAAAAGCGCAAAGACAAAAATAGCGGCTGCAAAGAAACAGCTGGCTTATCGCGGAAAGCTGCCTGCCGCCGTGTTAGCTTTCGACTTGAGGAACGATCACGGCTACCGTGACAAGCCCGAGGATCTGAACTGTGCCACGTTGATATTGCGCGGACTTGCGGAAGAATGGAGCGAGTAGCACGCTATGCTTAAACAGTTTGACATGCTTCCCAACCCCAAGCAGCTGGAATTTTTCAGATCAAAAGCAAAGTACACCGCTTACGGCGGCGCGCGCGGCGGAGGAAAGTCGTGGGCCATGCGAATGAAATGCGTTCTGCTCGCCGCGCATTACGCAGGGATAAATATCCTTCTTCTGAGGCGAACGCTCGGCGAGCTGAGAGAAAACCACATCATCCCGCTTCGCGCTCTGCTCAACGGAGTGGCGGTTTACAAGGATTCCGCTAAGGAATTCACCTTTCCGAACGGGAGCCGCATCAAGCTCGGTTATCTCGATTCCGAATCCGACGTACTACAATACCAGGGTCAGGCGTACGAAGTTATCGGGATGGAGGAAGCCACTCAATTCACTTATTTTCAGTTCCTGTGCCTTACCGAATGCAACCGTGTTTCCGGTTCGATGACCAAGCCGTTTTCACCGCGTATGTATTTTACCTGCAATCCCGGAGGCGTTGGCAACAACTGGGTAAAGCGTCTTTTTATAGATCGCGAGTACCGTATGAACGAAGACCCTGACGACTATGTTTTCATAAAGAGTCTCGTCTACGACAATTCGTTCCTTATGGAGCACGATCCGGGCTATCTTCGCACGCTCGAAGCGCTGCCCGAAACCAGAAAGCGCGCAATGCTATACGGCGACTGGAATTCGTTTGAAGGCATGTTTTTCCCCGAATTCGACGAATCAAAACATGTTATCCCCGACCTTCATCCGTCTTCCGAATGGGTCAAATTCCGCGCGCTTGATTACGGTTTGGATATGACCGCCTGCCTTTGGATCGCCGTCACGCCCGAACGACGACTGGTCGTTTACCGCGAGCTTTGTATGCCCGATCTTATACTTTCGGAAGCCGCGGCGGCGATCCTGAAGGCAACGCCGGAAAACGAGGTTATAAGGTACACGGTGGCCTCGCCGGATCTGTGGAACAGGCGGCAGGACAGCGGTAAAAGCGGAGTACAGATAATGACCGAGGCAGGGCTCAGGGGTCTGAGGCGCGCCGATAATGCGCGCATCCCCGGCTGGCGCGTCGTGCGTGAATATCTTCGTCCGGGTGCGGAAGACGGCGTCCCGCGGATACATATCACGAGGTCGTGTAAAGAGTTGATACGGTGTCTTCCCTCTTTGGCATTCGATCCCGATACGTCCGAGGACGCCGCGGACGTCCCGCACGATATAACGCACGCCCCCGAAGCGCTGCGCTACGCGCTGATGTCGCGCGAGCCGCGCTGCGACACCAAGCCGGAAACACAGCTCGGCGGTACCTACAGTTTCGGCAGCCGCAGGATCAACGCCGGGTACAACGATTATTTAGACTGTTAGGAGGAATAGAAAAGAATTGAAAATCAAAACTCCGACTACCGAAGACTGGAAGCTTTACGAAAGCGGAAAAGCGTATAATTTATCGCTCGACCTTTATAACAAGGTGGCTTCCAACGAAAGGTTCTACCGCGGCGACCAGTGGGAGGGGGCAAGGTCAGGCAACCTCCCGCGCCCGGTCTTCAACATCTTCAAACGCATAATCAACTACTATTCGTCTTCCATACTTTCCACTTCGGTCGCCATGAAATTTTCGTACGGCGAACCTTTCGGCGACGGGCTTCCGGTCGGCAAGGATTCCGCGGAGACGTACGAGCGTCTGCTTAACGGAATAGCTCAACGCCGCTGGGAAGATATGCGGATGGAGGAGTTCATGGACGACGCGCTCCACGACGCGGCGCTCAGCGGCGACGCGGTCGCCTACACCTATTGGGATGCCTGCGTAAAGACAGGGCAGCAATTCAAAGGCGACTTCAAGACGGTACTTGTGGACAACACGGACGTGTTTTTCGGGAACCCGAACGAACGGAACGTGCAAAAGCAGCCCTGGATTCTTATTTCCGAACGCGAAAACGTGGAAGATCTGCGTTCTCAGGCGCGCAGGAACGGCAGGAGCGAAGAAGAGGCGGCAAAAATAAAGCCGGATTCCGATACCGAAAACGGGAGCGGCGATCTTTCTAAGATCGAACTCGAAAACACCCGCTGTATTTCGCTTATAAAGCTGTGGCGCGGTGAAGACGGCAAGATACGTTACCGTAAATCCACGCGCGACGCGGTGATCTGCGGCGAGACCGAAACAGGTCTGCGGGGATATCCCATAGCCGTTATGAACTGGACGAAATCCAAAAATTCCTGGCACGGCGAAGCCGTGGCGACCGGGCTTACGGAAAACCAGCTCTTTATAAACAAGGGATACGCCATGGCCATGAAGCACATGATGGACACCGCGTTTTCAAAAGTCGTTTACGACGGCACCATACTCGACGAATGGTCCAACCGCGTAGGCGAAGCCATTAAGGTGGACGGGCCGGTGAGCGACGTCGCAAAAGTCATTCTTCCCGGGCAAATGCAGGCGGGAATGCTTGAAGTGATAAACATGGCGATGTCGGCGACCAAGGAATGCCTGGGGGCGACAGACACGGCTTTGGGCGACGTGCAGCCCAACAACACTTCCGCTATACTTGCGCTGCAAAAAGCTTCGACGCTGCCGCTTGAAAGCGTCAAACGCCAGTTTTACCGCTTTATAGAAGATATAGGGCTGGTATGGCTGGACTTTATCACCGCCTGCTACGGTGAAGGGCGCCTTGTGAAGATAGACGGCAAATACGAGCGTTTCAGTCTGGGCAAGCAGCGCGACGCGCTGTTCGAATGCCGCATAGACGTAGGTCCTTCGGCATACTGGTCGGAGATCGCCTGCCTTAACACGCTTGACAATCTGCTGAACGGCGGACACATAAACATAATACAGTATCTCGAACGTCTGCCGGAAAATCTGCTGGCTTCCAAGGAACAGCTTATCGAAGAGATACGCGAAAACAACGAGAAAGGAAACCGAAATGACGGATAAAAGAGTTATTGAGATCGTTGAAGATCTCGCCGAAAGCGAAGGCAAGAGCACGGAAGAGTTTTTGCTTGCGCTGACGGAAAACGCCGAAAGCGCGCGGGCCGAAAGGTTCAGAAATTTTCCGCCGGAGCTTCAGGCGGAAGCAGCCGACGCGGAAAAGATAAAGCGCAGTTTCAGGGAAGAAAAGCGCAAGACGCATGAAAAAGAGGAATTCGAAAAGCAGCTTCGCGAATTCGTCGCCGCTTTCCCCGGCGTGGCGCCCGAAGCCGTGCCGCAAAAGGTATGGGAAGACGCCGCTGAAGGGATCCCGCTCGCATACGCATACGCATTTTCTATAATGTCGGGCGGAAAGACGAGCGACGAGATCAACGCGCAGAACGAGGCGCGTTCGGCGCCCGTCATGCCCGGAAGAGCCGAAGCGCCCGCTTTCAGCGAAAGCGAAGTCGAAAAAATGCCCGCTTCAGCGGTGAAGAGCAATTTCGCAAAGATCATAAGCTCCATGAAAAAATGGAAAGCATAAGAAAGGAACGATAAAATGTCAAATTACAATTCCATTGAAAAAATAATCTCTGCGGAGATACTTCGTACGAACGAAGACAACCTTATCGCCAACAAGATATGCAACACGTCCTTTGCGGGCGACATAAAGAACGCAGGCGATTCCGTTACGTTCATCGGCCTGAACGATCCGGCTGTCGGCACCTATGACGGCGTAGTCAGTTACGAGGATATCGACGACAACGCCATAAAGCTGAATATCGATCAGGACAAATATTTCGCATTCAAGGTGAAAGACCTTGAAGCGCTGCGCAGCTCCATAGGGCTGAAAGATTCGCAGACCAAGCGCGCGAGCTATAACCTCAAAAAGAGCGTAGACTCGTACGTGCTCGGCCTTTACGGAAGCGCGGGGACCACGCTCGCTTCCGCGACGGTAACTCCCGCCAACGCGCTGCAGGTAGTGGCGGAAATGAAAGAGGCGCTTGAAAAAGCCAACGTCCCAGACGGACAGTCCTGGATAGTCATCCCTCCCTTCCTCAAGACCAAGCTGATCCTTGCCGGGATCAAGTTTTCGGTGAACGAAGGCGTAAACGGGACCGGAGCGATAGGTTACACCGACGAGCTCGGCTGCGATCTTTACGTTTCCAACCAGCTTTCCAATTACGGTACCACGGTATTCGCGCTCGCGGGCTCATATTCGGCGATCGGCTACGCTGAACAGATACTCGATACACAGGTCATAGACCGCATGGAAGACTCGTTCGACACGGCTGTACGCGGCAGGATAGTTTTCGGCGCAAAAGTCATAAAGCCCAACGAACTTGTATGCGCTCCCGTCATCGACGGCGGCAACACCATTTAAGTTTTTTGAAAGGAGAACGAAACAATGGCAATCACAGTCACCCCCACATACGTATCCCCCGAAAATACGGTTAAGATCCTTACGAATGCGGAAGGCGTTTCCGAAACCAACGGTACCCCCGAAGTGTTCGAGGCGGCTTTCCCGGCAAAAGACGAGACCTGTTATATACTTGTTACGAACGGAAACGTTTCGGCAGTGCAGGTATGCGTGCTTGCGGCAGCGGAAGGAAACGGATTTGCTGAAAGCAACTGCACGCTCGCCAAGAACGCACATTGCGCGATAGCCGTTGAATCCGGGTTCGTCAAAAACGCCGGCGGCAAGGTCTGCGTAAAGATAAGCCCCAACGCCATGAACACCGTAAAAGGGTGCGGCGTTACGGTGAGCGCGGTCTACTCCGGCGTTATCACTCATTGAATCAAAAAACGCCGGACAACGCTTAACACATTGCGGCTGCGGCAAAATGCCGCAGCCGCGCACAGAGAAAGGAGTCAGAATGTCTGATAACTGGGTTTTGAATAACGACGCAGTCATTACGCCCGAGCAGATCTTTTCGACTGTGATGTCGTTTTTGGGCTGCAACGGAGACACAGGCGCCCAAGCGCAGTTTGCGGAACGCTGCAGGGGCGCGGCGCTCGACTGCATAAACGCAGCGATACAGGAAGTGAACAGGATCAACCGCGAGTTTTCTCCAAATGATATAACTCCGTCGGCAGTAACGGCGTTCGACACACAGATAACCGCGGCTTCCGTTGTAGCGTACAGCGTTCTTCCGCTGAAAACCGCCGTGCTGGTGGCGCTGCGGTACGATCCCAAAACCGCACAGATACTCGATAAGATGTATCAAACCGCGTTCGCGCTTTACCGTTCTTCCGCGCCTGCGGTCGCCGAACCGATAAAAGAGGTATACTGATGAAGCGGAGCGTTTATTACGGAAGTTTCGGCGGCATAGACAAATACGCAAAAAAGCCGCAGTACGCGGTCGAAACCGATGGTTTTGCGATCGACGCGGGGGGTTCGCTTTATAAATGCCCCGGCAGAGAAACGTCGGTCAGAGCCCCCGGAAACATTGTCGCCTGCTGGGCAGGAGTCTTGGCGGGCAGAAAAGCGTTCGTGTTCCTCGCCGGCGGATCGTTCTGCGACCACGATCCCGATTCCGGCGCAACTATCGTGACTCCCCTTTCGGGGGCGCACCGCGCCGCTTTTTTCAAATACGAAAGCAAGCTGTATATGCTGAGCGATGCGGGATATTTCCGATATGACGGCAGCGTGCTTGAAAGCGTGGAAGGGTACGTTCCGCTCATATCGGTATCGACTTCGCCTTCCGGCGCCGGCACAGCGTACGAAGCGGTGAATATGCTCACCCCTGCGCGAAGGCAGCTTTTTTCTCCCGACGGTACGGAAACATGTTTCAGACTTGCGGAAAAGGACCTGAGATCGATAGATAAAGTCGTATTCAACGGCGAGGTGTGCGACTCGATCGACTATATGGCAGATACCGTAAACGGGACTGTCACAATGGCGACTGCGCCGGCCGAAGGCATAGACACGCTTGAGATAACGTATTCCGCAGCGGTATCCGGCAGAGACGAGTTTTTGGGATACAGAAACGCCATACTGTTCGGTTCCGACGCGGACGAGCGTGTCTTTTTGTGGAACAACGCCGAAAAGCCGTGTATGCGGATCCACAGCGAGCTTGCCGACGGCGTTCCGAGCGCAGAGTATTTCCCCGTAAACAACTACACTTGCGTGGGCAGCGCGCCTATAACCGATATGGTTCAGGAATACGACAAGCAGCTTATTTTTACCACGGATTCGGCGTATTATTCATACTGCGAAATGAAAACGGCTCCGTCCGGGAAAGCGTTTGCTTCGTTTCCGGTGTATCCGCTGCATCCGCGAAAAGGCAATCTTGTTTACGGAAGCTCGTGCAGCATCAACGGGCTGGCCGCGACTCTTTGCCGTGACGGGGTGAACGTATGGCGCCCTTCCAGCGTGGAAACAGAAAAGAACGCAGTATGTATATCAGCCCCGGTGAACGATTCGATACTGCCCGAAACAGGCGGGATAAGCGCAAGGGCAAAGCTGTTTGAGATCCCGTCGCGCAGCGAACTGTGGGTAATATGCGGCGGACTCGCCGCGATCTTCAACTATGCCGCAGAAAAATGGTACCTGATATCTGTCCCCGGAGTTTCTAAGGTATTTGAAGCGTTTGGCGACGTATACACCGTCGAAGGCGAATACATAAAGCGTTTCACGCAGACCGTCCGTGCGCACGTCGCGCATTACAAAACGCACTATTCCGACCTGGGATGCAGTTCACTTAAAGACATACGCTGTGTCGATCTGACTCTTCAGGCAGGATACGTCACCGCAGGCAGCGTAAAGCTCTGCTGGCCGGGCGAAAGCGGACCTCTTTCGGCTGAAAAAAGTTTTACGGTGGATCCGGCGCACCACGGAAACGCGCTGACTGTAAACGTTCCGTTCTGCATTCCGCACATAAGCGGGTTATCGGTGGAATTCAAGTGCCCAGCCGGTAAGGAGCTTAAGATCCTGGGTTACGGCATCAGCTACGACGACAAAGGAGTAAACAATGGATTATAAGGATTATCTTGAAGAAGCAAAGAAATATCTAAGCGACACCGACACGCTGAAAAAATACCGCGAATATTATGAAAACGCAGTCGATTCCGTCAAAGGCCGCCGCGACGCCGAGATAGCGGAGATAAACAGGGCGTTCCGCAACGATCTGAACGAAGCCTCCGCGGCAAACAGGATACTGGAAAAGAACGCGGAACAGTTCATGGCTGCCCGCGGGCTTTCGCGTTCCGGCGAAGCCGAGCAGGAATATATAGAACGTTCGCTCGGGCTTGCGAAGAAGGTCTCTTCCCTTGCGGAAGAAAGGAGAAAAAGCGAAAGCGCAGCGAGGTCGGGCGCCGACGCGGCGCTTGCCGAGCTGGATAAACAATACGCCGAAAAGGCAAACGACGAAAGCAAGCGTTTGGAAAACGAAGCGGCCGCTATGGCAAAGGCGGGCTTTGACGCCGAAAACGCCAAAGCGGAAAAGCAAGCCGAGCGCGATTACAACGAGACTTTGCTTAGGATAAAAGCCGAGCTTGCAGAAGCGGCCGCGCAAAAAGAAAGAGAGCACGCTTCCGCCGAGGCCGCGAAGAAGCGCGAATATGAAGCGGTGGAAAACGCCAAAAAGCGCGAGCACGAGCTTGAGATGCAGCGCGAAAAATCAGTATCTGCAGGCAAAGGCGCGCAAAGCGGTGAAACGCCGGGCAGCGCAGAAACGGCGTCCCGTCCCAAGCAGACGGCGACGCAGTTCGCAAAGGAAATAGCGGCGGAACGCGCAAGTTCCGGCGGCAAAATAAAGACTGTAAGCGACGTGCTGAACGTAGACAGTTACCTTAAAGAACTGGAACGCCGGGGAGAACTCAGCGCTGAATATCTTAAAGACGTGCGCGCGGCTCTGAGCGGGCTGGGATACTACGTCCCCGACGGCAACGATGAAGCGGCGTACAGGATAGCGGGCGATTCCGAAGAAGCGTACAAGAAGACGTATTCCAATACTTTGAAGGCGTGCGGCACGCTGCGGATAGAAGAAAAGGACGCAAAGCAATACGCCGCGGAAATGGCGCAAAACGCCCGGCTCGACTACTGCATAAAGCGTTGCGATAACGCGGAGCAGTTCAAAAAATGCTGCGTGGAGATCGGCGTGAGCGAAAGCGAAGCGGCTAAATATCTTAAGGAAAATGCCGATAAGCTCAAAAGCATATCCGGCGGAGCCGCAAACGACGCACAGTCTTCCAAAAGCGAGCGCACAGGCGGTGGCGGCGGAAGAAGCGCCAACACAAAAACGAACCTTGCCGAGCCGCTTATAAGGAACTGAAAGGGGGGGTGAAGCCGTGGAAATGTACGAATACATAAAGCCGGAGCTGCTTTCGCTGCTGCCGGTGCTGTATATTATCGGCGCTTCTCTCAAACGTTCCTCTTTTGCGGATTGGAAGATCCCGTTCGTGCTGGGCGGAGCCGGAATAATCCTGGCGACCGTATGGCTTCTGGCGAACGGAGTTCCGGACGGCGCGGGCGGAGTTCTTAAACTTTTGGCTTTCGGCACGGCGCAGGGGCTGCTTTGCGCGGGCGCGACGGTGTACGCGCACAATCTTGTAAAGCAGTACGGCAAAAGGAATGGTGACGACGCATGAAAACGCTTATATTTTCGCTGAAAAAAGCGTTTGAGCTGATAGCGGCGCTTATTTACGAGATAAGGCCATGAGCTATATCACCGAAGCGCTTGCGGTGATTTTTTCCTCTTCGGGCGTGATAGGCGCGGTAATAGCCGCGCTTATGCGCAGGGCGATGAAAAACGCCGCCGAAGACGCCGAACGCAGGCGGCGCGAATACGTTGAAGAGCAGATATCGCGCTTTGAGTTAGACCACGCGGCGAACGAGCTGCTGATAGCGCTCGCCCGCTACGCCCGCAAGCTTTGCACCGAAACCGAGCTTGAGATCGCCGAAGCCAACTATACCGCCGCAGTCAACAAAGCCGATATGACGCTGAAAAAGAATTATATTTCGCACAAGAAATAAAGAAAGCACGCAAGGCGTTCTGCTTTGCGTGCTTTACGTTTATTCACTTTTATCTGTTCATATCAAGGTCGACGACGAATTCGCTGTCGGTGATCTTATGACCGAACGTGACGCGGGTGCAGTCGTAATCGAACTGCTCAAAAGAGATATCGGGCCACATTCCGCGGTGGTCGGTGTATTTGTCGAGCCAGGCGTGCTCGGTGCCGCCGTACCATATATGCGCGTTGGTGACGCGGATATTTTTGAACTTGAGCCCTTCGTCGGTATTATAAAGAGTGATCTCGGCGAAATCCTCGCTCGGCTGACCGTCCCTGCCGAGTTTGGTATCGGGCGGATAATCGAGCGCGAAATTCATAAGGCAGGCGGTGTCGCGTCCGCTTGAACGCAGCCCTTTGACCGGGAAAAGCTTGATATCTGCGTAGACCTTCTCATCAAGATCGTACGCGGAAACGACCGCATAGCCGTCTACGCGGAGCGTATCGAGTTCCAGACGGTAGTTATGCGTACAGTCGAGCGTTATGTCGGATTCGTACCAGCCGGCAACGCCTTCTGCGGGATCGTAAATATTATAGAACAGATGCCATCTGCCCGGGTTTCCGCTGTAGCAGAAACCGGTGTCGAAACAGTTGATCCAATGCTCGCCGGAATATACGTCGCACCCGAGGAACATATATCCGTTGACGGTCTTATTATCGGAAGCGCGTACGTTGTTGACCTCTATGGCGGAAAAATCTATTTCCATAGAACATCTTCCCGTACCGAGCGCGCCGTACACGACGTAAGCCGGGCCGTCGTTATCGCCCATTTTGAGCCCCGCGTTATCGAATGCCCGGTTTGTGAATACCTTGGGAAGCAGATTCATAGCTTTCATATAAATACTCCTTAAGATTTATTTGTTATATTTTATCACACAATGCCGGTTTTGTCAAATATTATCATTGACAAACGGTATAATTAGATATAAAATCTTTGCGGGTGATTTGTTTATGCGTATCCTTATAGCAACCGATTCTTTCAAAGGCACTTTTTCTTCTGCCGAAGCGGGCGAAATAATAAGATCCGCGTTCTCGGATACAGGCGTCCCCGGCGCTGAAGTATGCCCCGTTTCCGACGGGGGCGACGGGTTCGGCGACGTTGTTGCCGTCACAAAAGGCGCTATCGCGCGCAAAGCCAGAGTCAAAGATCCGTTCTTTATCGAAACCGAAGCGGTATATCATATGATCGGCGGCGACGCTTATATAGAATCGGCGCGCGCCTGCGGACTTGGGTTCGGCAAAGACGTTATGCGCGCCACGACATTCGGCGTGGGGCAGCTTATTCACGCAGCCGCAGCAGACGGCGCAAAGAACATCTATATAGGCCTTGGCGGCAGCGGCACCAACGACGGCGGTTGCGGTATGGCGTGCGCGTTAGGAGCCAAGTTTTATTCTGATTATTCGTTTATCCCCACCGGGAGAAACCTTTGCGATATCAAGCGCTATGAGCTCGACGGTATCAGCGGTGCGCTCAACGGCGCAAACGTGTTCGCCTGCACTGACGTGGACGCGGTCTTCTGCGGCGAAAACGGCGCGGCGCTGATGTTTTCACGCCAGAAGGGCGCCACGCGCGAAGAGGCGCTGCGGCTCGACGCGGGGATGAAAAAGCTCGCCTCGCTGTTCCCGGAAGGCATAGCTTCCCTGCCCGGGAGCGGTGCCGCCGGAGGTCTGGGAGGAGGCATTGCCGCTTTCCTTGGAGGAAAGATAGTCAGCGGCTTTGAAATAATTGAAAAACTCACCGGACTAAAAGAAAAGATCGCGCGGGCGGATATAGTCATAACAGGCGAAGGCCGTACCGACGCACAGACTGCGCACGGAAAGCTCCCCGCGCGTATTGCAGAGCTTTGCAAAGCTCGCCGCAAGCCGTGCTACATAATATGCGGCAGTGTTAAAGGCGACGTTTCCCCTTTGGCGGAGTGCGGAGTGAGCGGGATCTTCGCGTGCTACCCGGAATCCCCCGCCGCGATAGACAAAGATGACGCCGAACGGCGGTTATACGCGGTGTCGCAGAAAGTAGCCGAGAATCTGAAAGCCGACTTTTATATGTCTCCGGACGATATATAACAGTTCAGCCGGTCATACAAGACCGGCTGTTTCTGTTATTTACGGTGCTTTATATTTTTTTCCGGGACTTTTGAAAGCATCAGCTCCAGCGCTTTTTCGTAATGACCCTGTTCAAGGAACATGTCAGAAGAGACCATCATTACTTCCCAAGCGTTTTTTTCACCGATATACAGCAGCCACGTGTTTTTGAGCTCGACCGCTTTGAAAAACTCGTCGTAACGGACGGTAGACGTCGAATCTTCGCGTATGCAGACCCTTCTGTCTTGATAATAAATATAATGCCCCGATGTTGCCCTCTTACGTATCTGATCGGCGCAAGCCTTTTTGCGTTTTGGCAGGCTCACGGCCACAAAAAAGACGGCGAGCAAGCTGCAGGCGCATAATACGATGAACAGTAACATATTATTAGGATCGAAGCCATAAACAGCGAGGAAAAAAACTGCTGCGCATACGCACACGGCAAGATAGATCCAATCGTAAAGCTTTTGCCTGAAAAAAATATGATCCAAAGTTTCGTTCAAAACTCGGTCCGATACAGGGTTGAGTTCGCCTTCTAAAACAACAGTATCGTTGTCCATATAAACCTCCCGAAATTATGCGAACGGCGCCTTTGAACAAGACGCCGTTAGTTGTTTAATGGTGATTTTTACGCTTTGCCGTTGCAGCCGAGCACGTCGACGAGCTTATGGCGAACGAGCTCCTTGATATTGGCGCGCGCGGGCTTGAGATATTCGCGCGGGTCGAATTTATCGGGATGTTCATTGAAGAACTTGCGGATGGTGCCGGTCATTGCAAGACGCAGGTCTGAGTCGATATTGATCTTGCATACGGAGCTGCGGGCAGCTTCGCGGAGCTGGCTTTCGGGGATGCCGACAGCGTCGGGCATTGCGCCGCCGTTTTCGTTGATCATCTTGACGTATTCCTGAGGAACGGAAGACGAGCCGTGAAGGACTATGGGGAAGCCGGGGAGACGTTTTTCGACTTCTTTGAGCACGTCGAAGCGGAGAGGAGGCGGAACGAGGATGCCTTCTTCGTTGCGTGTGCACTGAGCAGCGGTAAATTTGTACGCGCCGTGCGAAGTGCCTATGGCTATTGCGAGCGAATCGCAGCCGGTCCTGGAAACGAACTCTTCGACTTCTTCGGGATGAGTATAGGATTCAGCGCCGTGTGCGACTTTTACTTCGTCTTCTATTCCGGCGAGAGTGCCAAGTTCGGCTTCGACGACCACGCCGTGAGCGTGAGCGTACTCAACGACCTTTTTGGTGATCTCGATGTTTTCGTCAAAGGGCTTGGAAGAAGCGTCGATCATTACCGAGGTGAAGCCGCCGTCGATGCACGCCTTGCAGGTCTCGAAATCGGGGCCGTGGTCAAGGTGAAGGACTATGGGGATCTCGGGGCATTCGATAACCGCAGCTTCTACGAGCTTAACGAGATAAGTATGGTTAGCGTATGCGCGCGCGCCTTTGGAGACCTGAAGGATAACGGGAGCGTGTTCTTCTTTGCACGCTTCTGTGATCGCCTGAACGATCTCCATGTTGTTGACGTTGAAAGCGCCTATGGCGTAACCGCCGTTATACGCTTTTTTGAACATTTCGGTACTGGTAACGAGTGGCATTGTTTGTTCTCCTGTTCTATTTTTAAAATTGATAGCTGATATCAGTTGCCATTGAAATAATCAACGGTATCCTGCATTTCGGTCTCCATTCTGCCTTGTGCGGATTCGAGCGAGGAAACGTAATCGAAAGAGGCGCCGTTGGCGACATTGGCGATAAAATCGCGTGCGTTGCCCCAGTTGAATATAGAGCCGATATCGTAAACACGGCTTGCAAAGATACGGTCGAGCATATCGCTGTCTTCCTGATCTCTGGCTTTTTGAACCTTGAAGATCCTTTCGTAATAGTCGAACTTGACTGTTGCGGTTGAAGCGGCATTGAGAGCTTCGAGCATGAGCGCGGCTTTTTCGGGATTATCGTTGCCCACGGGGATGACGCAGCCGGTGGCTTTTATAACGGAAATGTAAGAATAATATCTCTCCTGATCTTCGGTATATTTGGGGGTGATGAGCATACCGAAGTTGCAGTCGTAATCAGCGAGATTCAAAACGTCGGAAAGCGAGATGGTGACGAACAGAGCACCGTCGTTGCCGAGTCTGTCGCGAGCTGCCCAGTAGCAGTTTTTGAACCCGTCGGATATGGCTTGTGTGTTGAAACCTTCGTCGTAAATGACTTTATCGTCGTGGAAAATATCGAATATCTTTCTGGTGACGTCGATCTGTCTTTCACCCGAGAAGGCAAGCTCAGGTATGCCGGCAGCGTTTTTCTTGACGAATTTTTCACCGGAGCCGATATACAGCGAGTTAGAGTAGTTCCAGTTGATGAACAGCCCGATGGTGTCTTTATAAGTGATGCCGTCGACTCCGTCGCTTTCCTGAGTGACCTGGCGGGCCATTTCGAGCATTTTGTCCATAGTCCATTTGCCGTCTTCAACGAGCTGATAAGGGCTTTCCAGACCGCTGTTGGCAAGCACGTTCTTGTTGAAGATCATGCAGTGGGTCACGTCCATGGTGAGAAGCGAGAAATCGCCGGTCGTCATATAAAGCTTGTCGCCGAAAGAAAGGTCGGCGTCAGCGTTCTGATCCCAATAAGGAGCGTCGAAATTGATAATATCCTTGAACTGATAAAGATCGTAGAAGAGATCTTCCATTATAAGGGGAGCGCCGGTCGTCATATACGGGCAGGCAATATCGAAATCAGGCGTGTCGGAAGCCGCCGTGCGCAGCTCGCTCGCCATATTATCGGTACGTCTTTCAGCTATGGTGCAACCGAGTTTTTCTTCTACAAGGTTGTTCCTTACGAGAACGGAGCCGGCGATCTCGGCGCCGTTTTCTTCGTTGGGCATTATCTCAACGGAAGGATAACCCAGCGAGCCGTTTTCGACAAGGAAGGTTATGGTATCGCCGTTGAGCGCAAGATCATCAAGATGATCGAGAGGTCCGCGGGAGACTTCTTCGGACGATTCCGATTCCGAAACGGAAGAATCTTCTGCCGAAGCGGGATCCGAAGTGCCGGAGGGGGATGAAGGCGAAGAAGGATCCTGACCGTTGCTGCCGCAAGATACGGCGAGACAGGCAACGAGCAGAAGCGCGAGAAGGATCGAAACTATTCTGAATGATTTCATATAAGGTCCTCCTTGTATATTTATTGATATAATTATAGCACAAAACGCTTAAATGTCAATAGAAAAAACGTATCAAAGCAATTATATGCAGTGCAAAAAAACCGCGCCCGGACGCATTATAAGCGTTCGGGCGCCGGATAGTTTATTATACGGTAGCTCTGACTTTTTTGAGATGCACGAACCTGGGAAGCCCGTCTTCTTTAACGAGTTTGGTCTCGCCCTGGATGAGGGGCAGCGCGTATTCGACGAATTTTTCGTTGAGTCCGTCTTTTTCGGCGTTGAACCATTCATCCGGAACCTTCTTTTCGGTATTGGCAACGGAAGTGAGGTCGAACAGCTTGATGTTGCAGACGTATTTGCCGTTTTCGTAAGAGCGTTCGAACCCGACCATTTTGTCTGTGATGCCTTCGACAGCGTATTCGACTGCGGCACGGCCGGCGGCGTAGGATTCGTCGATATCGGTCTGCGAAGCGCAGTGAGCGGCGCAGCGCTGAAGGAGCGAAAGCTCTATTCCCCTGACCTTTGCGCCGGTCTGGGCCTTGATATAGTTGGCAAGATAGGAAGCGAGACCGCCGAGCTGAGCGTGACCGAAACCGTCCTTGGCATTGGAAAGATCGTTGCCGTATTCGGAAATGTATTTGCCGTTTTTGTCTTTTATTCCTTCGGATACCGCGACGATGCACTTGCCGGTGCGGGCATATATATCTTTGATCTTAGCCATGCATGATTCGAGATCGAATTCGTTTTCCGGGCAATAGATGAGGTCGGGGCCGCAGCCCTTGTAGGAAGCGAGCGAGGCGGCGGCGGTGAGCCAGCCGGCGTTCCTGCCCATGATCTCAACGACGGTGATCATACCGGTATCGTAAACGCGGGCGTCGTGATATATTTCCATAAGCGAGGTGGCAATATATTTAGCGGCGGAAGCGTAGCCGGGGCAATGGTCTGTGCCGAAGAGGTCGTTATCTATAGTCTTGGGAATGCCCATAACGCGGCATTCGTAACCGTTTGCGAGCATGAACTTGGATATCTTGTTGCAGGTATCCATGGAATCGTTGCCGCCGTTGTAGAAGAAATAGCGTACGTTGTATTTTTTGAATATTTCGAGTATGCGTTTATAGTCGGTGTCGTCGACTTCGGGAGCTTTGAGCTTGTAACGGCAAGAGCCGAGCGCGGAAGAAGGGGTATATTTCATATACGCGAGCTCGTTAGGATCTTCGAGCCCCATATCTATGAGATTATCGTTGAGTACGCCCTTTATACCGTTGAGAGCGCCGTATACCTTGGTTACGGAGGGATTGTCGAGAGCGGCTTTTATAGCGCCGTACGCCGAAGCGTTGATGGCGGAGGTGGGGCCGCCGGACTGACCGATGATGCATGCGCCTTTGAGTTCTTTCATGAAAAATTACTTCCTTTCAAATTCGTTCAGTTTAATATACCACAACGCTTTCCGAAAATCAACATATTTTTACAAATTCTATTCACAAAAACATAACTGTTGACAATTCAGTTCCGTTATGGTATGATATCCCCCGGAACGGGGGTCTCATCGTTATGTCACTGAAAGAAATCAAGCAACAGCTGCTCGATCTGCTTGCGCAGGGAGACTGGGTAAGCGGTCAGCGCGTCGCTGAGTCTACCGGCTGCACGCGCACTTATATATGGAAAGCCATTACAAGTCTGCGCAAAGACGGGTTTAACATAGAAGCGGTGCAGAACTGCGGTTACCGTCTCGGCAGCGGCGCGGATATCATCAGTGAATCGCTCGTTCGCAGCTATCTTGTACCGGAACTGAAGGATATAAGTATAGTATTGCGCGATTCCGTAGGTTCAACAAACGATATGGGCAAGCTTTTTGCAGAAAGCGGCTGCGCGGAATGGACTGTCATCATAGCGCGCGAACAGACTGCCGGCCGAGGCAGAAACGACCACACTTTCTTTTCCCCCGCCGATACCGGGCTTTATATGAGCATCGTGCTCCGCCCCGCCATAGCGGCAAAGGACGCCGTACTGCTCACCGCGGCGGCGGCGGTCGCCGTAGCCAAGTCGCTGGAGAAAGTATGCAAAATCAAGACAAGTATCAAATGGGTAAACGACGTTTACACCGGAGGCAAAAAGGTCTGCGGCATACTTGCGGAATCATCTTTGCTCCCCGGAAAAACTTGCCTTGAATACGTTGTGCTCGGCATAGGCATAAATCTGCTCCCGCCGAAAGACGGCTTCCCTGCCGAGATCAGGGACATTGCCGCCTCTGCAATGACGCAGGAAAACAAAGAACTCCGCTGCAAAGTCGCGGGAGAAGTGCTGAACACACTTAAGGATTATTGCGAATGCCTTTCGTACCGCGAATATTACAACGATTATAAAAAGCGCTGCTTCTTCCTTAAAAAGCCGGTAGAATTCGAACGCGGAGGCGTGGTTTACCGCGGGATCGCCGAACGCATAAACAAAGATTTCGAGCTCGTCGTCCGCCTTGAAGACGGCAAAACGATGACATTGAATTCCGGCGAAATAAGCGTGAAAAGCGCCGAAACGCAAAATCCAGAAAATCCTTGACAAATCAGATTTAATGTGATATACTTACAAAGCTTTCAAAAAAAGTGAGTATATCTATCGTCGGGGCGTGGCTCAGCTTGGTAGAGCGCTTGGTTCGGGACCAAGAGGCCGGAGGTTCAAATCCTCTCGCTCCGACCAGAAAAAGGACTTGCAATGCAAGTCCTTTTTCAACTGAATCCGTCCTTACGGACGGGACAAGTCCACTTTGCGGATGAAATCGCTGCGCGATGAAATCTGCACTGTCGTGCGGGATAAAGAGGACGGATTTAATTTCACCGGGAGCGAAGCGACGATTTCATCCGGGCACTGCCCGGATTTCACCGCGACGTTAGTCGCGATTTCACTTTTTCCCGTTTCCCTTGATCTATTCCCACGTATATGCTGTCATATATCCGAAAGCGGACAAACCGCCGCCTTTGCCTCGGTCAACAGATCGAAAGAGAGCGGTCTGAGTTGAAATATTCACAATTTTTATGATATAATGAGTTCAACAAATCGGGACTTATAGGGAGAATGAATAAATGAAGAAAGCAATACTATTACTCTTGTGCTTCTCGATTTTATGCTTTTCCTCCGGTTGCAGCGGTAGATATCGGGAGAAAGATATTATTGGAAAGACCTCTGATCAAATAATTGAAATCTATGGTCAATTTGATTGTATAACCATGCCCGCGAGCCAAGATGGTCTTTACAGGAATTGCCGGTGCGGTTATTCAATAAAAGAAGAATTATTGTTTTTCATCTTCTTTGATGAAAACGGCATTGCTGTCAAATGCGAAGAAGGCCATCGTCCCGGCGGTTGATCGGAAGCACAATTTCCGGTTTGGCGTTATAAAAGTGCATGTAAATTGACCGCCACGGTCAAAAATCCGGACTTTTCAGCCCGGATTCTTTTTTTGCCCGAAAATGCTCGAAGTCACTTTGTTTGCAAGGAGTTTTGGGCTGTTATATCATTCGATCGTGAGTATGTCCGTAAAGCCCGTGACTTCGAAAATCTCCATGACAGTTTCGCAGACGTGCGTCACTTTCATACTCCCCTGCGAGTTCATCCTCTTTTGCGCGGAAAGCAGCACACGCAGTCCGGCAGAGGATATATAATCAAGTTTTTCCATATCGAACGTCAACGCGGTGACGCCTTCGAGAGAAGCGCCGAGTTCCTGTTCGAGCTGCGGCGCGGTAATGGTGTCAAGTCTTCCGTCAAGGGATACGACAAGAGCTCCGCCGTTATTTGTTTTTTCGATGTTAAGCATAATTGATTCCTCCAACATTTTATATTTACGGCAGCCGTGCGGAAAAAGATCTGCATATCTTCCGCCCGAAAAACTACGGCTGACTTATTTTGACTTCGTTCATGAACCGGATCAGTCCCTGCGGATATTCGCTTTCGTCCGGGAGATTCGTATCCGCAAGGCGTACAAGCTTGTTTTTCCCGTGGTAGTCGCTGCCGGCGGTGACGTACAGCCCGTATTTGCCGGCAAAACCGAGCATTTCTTTTTGCAGTCTGGGCGTAAAGCCGGAATAAAACGCTTCAACGCCCAACAGACCGAAGCCGATCAGGCGGCGGAGACGCGAATCCATTTCATCGCCGAGTATAAGCTCATCACCGCGTCCGTATGAGGGGTGCGCCAGCACGGGGATCCCGCCGGAGCTTGTGATCGCATCGATCGCTTCCTCCGGGCGGACGTATGCGTCGCCTGCGCGGAACCCGTTGATATAACGCGTGATCGCTTCCTCTTTGGAAGGTGCGTACCCGTATCTGACCATAAGGTTCGCCACATGCGGTTTTCCCGGGTTGTCGAGCGAAAACAGCGCAGAAACGTCCTCGCCCGAAAACGAAAAGCCGAATTCGCTTTTGAGGTAGTCGAGCCGCTTTTGCAGTTTTTCCAAGCGCAAAGCATGCCCTTTTCGGGTGATCGCCACGATCGCTTCCGCATCCGTATCGTAACCGTAGCCGAGAATATGGTATCTTCCCTTTTCGTCCTTGCAGGAAAACTCGACGCCCGTAACGAACGCGGGGTCGCCGTTTTGCAAAATCCCGAGTACGGTTTTGCAGCCCTTGACCGCATCGTGGTCGGTTATTGAAAACAACCCGATCCCGGCTTCTTTTACGCGCCCGACGATCTGTTCGGGCGTATCGGTGCCGTCGGATACGCTTGTATGCATATGCATATCGATTATTTTTGGATTATTCATGTACGTGGTCCTTTATACGCGCTCACAGAACGAGCGTAAGGTTATTCAGCCCGAGCGAGCAAACATAGTTGGCGTCTTTCACCATCTTCATGACAAGACGTATACCGATATGCACGGTGGGATCGTCAGTCTTATGCATATCCATATAGGCGACAGGGTCAAAGTTCACGCAGTTATCGCGTATGCGGAGCAAACGCTTGTTTTCTTTGAACATAAGACGGATCTCTATAACGTGATCTTTCCTGCGGTCCTTTGCAAAGCCGTGATCTACTATATTGTTCGCCATTTCCTCAACGCAGAGCGATATGACCTTGCTGTCGCGCACGGTCGCTTTGTGGCTCAGACAGAATTCTTCGGCCGCCTGCGACGCTTCGACAACTTCTTCCGCAGAGCGGACCGAAACGTCGAGGCAGTCCCCGGGCGCAGCGCCCAGATCATCGGGCAGCAGAGCATACGCCTTTGCAGCCAAGGTGAACTTTGCGTTGCGTTTCCACACGACGGCGGAAATGAACAGCAGCGTTGCGGATTCGCCGAAAGCCCAGGAAAGCCAAACGCCGTTTGTCCCGATAAACCGAGTCATGACGACCGCAAAAGCAGCGGCGAAAACGAAACTTTGCAGCACCGAAATGATTTCGGTGAGTTTGACACGGCCGATCCCCTGATAATAATTCTTAAAGGCGGTGTTCAGCGCGCTGGGGACAAGCGAGATCGCAAACAGGCGCAAACCGACTATCGCCATATCTCGCGCCTGAACGTTATCGGTGAGGAACAGATCGACAAGCAGCGGCGCTGCGAGCAGTACCGCGGCGACGACGGCCGTGTCTATTATGAGCGCTTGCAGCGTCATGGTCCTTACAACGGTCTGCAGCGCCTGGCGGTCCTCGTCGCTATGGAAAAGCGCCGCCAGCATAAGCGCGACCGATCCGATACCGCTGCCGAAGCAATAGCATATATTGGCGACCGTGGAAATGACCGAATACGACGCGACGGAAAGGTTGCCTCCGACGTCGACCAGCAGCTTGTTGAACAGAAATACAAGCATCACCAGAGTGATCTGATTGAGCAAAGTAGGTATGCCGTTTTTTATTATACCGCCGCAGACTTTTTTGGTGATCCCTTTCAATTTGAAGCGGAACATACAGTTCTTTTTTAAGAAATACGCGCCTCCGATGATAAAGGCGATATAATAGCTGAGACTTGAAGCAAGCCCCATCCCCAGCGTGCCGCCGTGAAAGACCATTACGTTCAAAAGATCAAAGACTATATCGGATACCGTCATAGCGCCGACAGCGAATACAAGGCGCATCTGATTTCCGCTCATCTGCATGAAAGGCACCATTATCATGGAGCACAAAAACGCCG